>NZ_JAKUDO010000002.1:0-300000 GCF_022436485.1 Agrococcus sp. ARC_14 | reverse complement strand
GCATGCCGTCGCGCAGCTTGAACTGGGCGATCGACTTCCTGGCGGCGGTGACCTTCGGCTTCTGTCCGGTGATCTGCGTGAGGTCACGAATGGCCCCATCGATCACCTTCGAGTCGCGCGCGGCCTCGCCGACGCCCGTGTTGACGACGATCTTGGTGAGGCCAGGCACCTGCATGACGTTGGTGAAGCCGAACTCCTCCTGGAGCTGCTTCACGATCGTCTCGCGGTACTGCTGCTTCAGCCTCGGCAGTCGCACTGCAGTGTCAGTCATTGCTCTTGATCTCCTTGCCCGACTTCGTCGCGACGCGGACCTTCTGAGGGATGGTGACGCCGTTCTTTTCGACGTTCTTCACCTCGGCGCGGACGCGTGTGGGCTTCTTCGACTCGGGGTCGACGAGCGCGACGTTCGACACGTGGATCGGGGCCTCGTGGGTCTCGATGCCACCCGTACGGGTGCCGCGGTTGGTCTGGCCGACCTTGATGTGCTTGGTGACGAGGTTCACGCCTTCGACGATCACCCTGTCCTGCTCGAGGAGGACCTCGATGACGCGACCGGTCTTGCCGCGGTCGCCGCCGCGCGACTCGCGCGCGCCTGCGATGACCTGGACAAGGTCGCCCTTCTTGATTCTGGCCATGGGTCAGATCACCTCCGGTGCGAGCGAGACGATCTTCATGAAGCGCTTGTCGCGGAGCTCGCGACCGACCGGACCGAAGATGCGGGTGCCGCGGGGGTCTCCGTCCGTCTTCAGGATGACCGCTGCGTTCTCGTCGAACTTGATGTACGAGCCGTCGACGCGACGCGTCGACTTGACGGTGCGGACGATGACGGCCTTGACCACATCGCCCTTCTTGACGTTGCCGCCGGGGATGGCGTCCTTGACCGTTGCCACGATGGTGTCACCGAGGCCCGCGTAGCGGCGGCCGGAGCCACCGAGCACGCGGATGGTCAGGAGCTCCTTGGCGCCGGTGTTGTCGGCGACCTTGAGGCGGGATTCCTGCTGGATCATGTCTTGATCTCCTTCGAGGCCGAGGCCTACTTGGCCTTCTCGAGGATCTCCACGACGCGCCACCGCTTGGTGGCGCTCGTCGGACGGGTCTCTGCGATCAGGACGCGGTCGCCGATGCCGGCTGCGTTCTGCTCATCGTGGGCCTTCACCTTCGAGGTCTTGCGGAGCACCTTGCCGTAGAGCGGGTGCTTCACGCGGTCCTCGACCTCGACGACGACGGTCTTCTCCATCTTGTCGGAGGTGACGTAGCCGATGCGCGACTTGCGGTAGCCGCGCTGGACGGTCTCGTCCTTGGGCTGCTCAGTAGCCATCAGTTGTCCTCAGCCTTCTCGGCCGGGTCGGCCTTCTTCGACTTCTTCTTGTCCGCAGCCGTCTCGACAGGCGCCGGAGAGGCGCTGATGCCGAGCTCGCGCTCGCGGATCACGGTGTAGAGCCGCGCGATGTCACGCTTGACGGCGCGCAGGCGGCCATGCGAATCCAGCTGGCCGGTGGCCGACTGGAAACGCAGGTTGAACAGCTCTTCCTTGGCTCGCTTCAGCTCGACGACGAGTCGTTCGTCGTCCAGCGTTGCGAGCTCAGCGGGCAGGAGCTCCTTGGAACCGATCGCCATTATGCGTCAGCCTCCTCGCGCTTGATGATGCGTGCCTTGAGCGGCAGCTTGTGAATGGCTCGCGTCATCGCTTCGCGTGCGAGCTCCTCTTCGACGCCGGCGACCTCGAACAGGACGCGACCCGGCTTGACGTTGGCGACCCACCACTCGGGCGAGCCCTTGCCGGAACCCATGCGGGTCTCAGCGGGCTTCTTCGTGAGAGGACGGTCGGGGTAGATGTTGATCCACACCTTGCCACCGCGCTTGATGTGGCGCGTCATGGCGATACGTGCAGCCTCGATCTGACGGTTCGTGACATACGCAGGCGTGAGGGCCTGGATGCCGTAGTCACCGAAGGACACCGCCGTGCCGCCAGTGGCCTGGCCACGGCGCTTCGGGTGGTGCTGCTTGCGGTGCTTGACTCGACGGGGAATAAGCATTACTTCGCCTCTGCTCCTGCTGCAGCCGGAGCTGCGTCACGACGGGGTCCACGACGCTCACGCTGCGGCGGCTTCTGGTTCGCCTGCTCGCGAGCGAGCTCGCGGTTGGTGAGCTCACCGTTGTAGATCCAGACCTTCACGCCGATGCGGCCGAAGGTGGTGCGGGCCTCGTAGAAGCCGTAGTCGATGTTCGAGCGGAGCGTGTGCAAGGGAACGCGGCCCTCACGGTACTGCTCGCTGCGGCTCATCTCGGCGCCGCCGAGGCGACCCGACACCTTGATCTTGACGCCCTTGGCGCCGGCGCGCTGCGCCGACTGCAGGCCCTTGCGCATCGCGCGGCGGAACGCCACGCGGGCGCTCAGCTGCTCAGCGATGCCCTGTGCGACCAGCTGCGCGGAGCCCTCGGGGTTCTTCACCTCGAGGATGTTCAGCTGGATCTGCTTGCCGGTGAGCTTCTCGAGGTCGGCGCGGATGCGCTCAGCCTCTGCACCACGGCGACCGATCACGATGCCCGGGCGGGCGGTGTGGATGTCGACGCGGACGCGGTCCTTGGTGCGCTCGATCTCGATGCGGGCGACGCCGGCGCGGTCGAGGCTCGTGATCAGCATCTTGCGGATGCGGATGTCCTCGGCCACGTAGTCGGCGTAGCGCTGGCCAGGCTTCGTCGACTCGGCGAACCAGCGCGACACGTGGTCGGTGGTGATGCCGAGGCGGAAGCCGTACGGGTTGACCTTCTGTCCCATTACTTCTCGTCCTCCGTGGTCGGCGTCGCGAGCACGACGGTGATGTGGCTCGTCCGCTTGTTGATGCGGAATGCGCGACCCTGTGCACGCGGGCGGAATCGCTTGAGCGTGGTGCCCTCATCGACGAACGCGCGGGCCACGTACAGGTCCTGCTCGTCGAGGAACTCGTTCGCAGCGTCAGCCTTGACTCGGGCGTTGGCCACCGCCGAGGCGACGAGCTTGAACACCGGCTCCGAGGCGCCCTGCGGGGCGAACTTCAGGATCGCGAGGGCTTCCTCAGCCTGCTTCCCGCGAATCATGTCGACGACACGGCGGGCCTTCTGAGGGGTCACGCGGATGTGACGAACGCGAGCGATCGACTCAACCATTGCCTTCTCCTTCTTCCGTCACCGCGCTTAGCGGCGACGGCCCTTCTTGTCGTCCTTCACGTGGCCACGGAAGGTGCGGGTGGGCGCGAACTCGCCCAGCTTGTGACCGACCATCGTCTCCGTGACGAAGACCGGGATGTGCTTGCGACCGTCGTGGACGGCGATCGTGTGACCGAGCATGGCCGGCACGATCATCGAACGGCGCGACCACGTCTTGATGACGTTCTTGCTGCTGGCCTCGTTCTGGCGAACCACCTTGGTGAGGAGGTGGTCGTCGACGAACGGACCCTTCTTGAGGCTGCGGGGCATCGGACTCTCCTACTAGCGCTTCTTCTTGCCGGTCGAACGGCGGCGGACGATGAGCTTGTCGCTCGGCTTGTTCGGCCGGCGGGTGCGGCCCTCAGACTGACCCCACGGGCTGACGGGGTGGCGACCACCGCTCGTCTTGCCCTCGCCGCCACCGTGCGGGTGGTCGACCGGGTTCATCGCGACACCACGGACAGTCGGGCGGACGCCCAGCCAGCGCTTGCGGCCAGCCTTGCCCCAGTTGATGTTCGACTGCTCGGCGTTGCCGACCTCGCCGATCGTGGCGCGGCAGCGTGCGTCGACGTTGCGGATCTCGCCCGACGGCAGGCGGAGCTGCGCGTAGGGGCCGTCCTTGGCGACGAGCCGCACCGATGCACCAGCAGAGCGAGCCATCTTGGCACCACCCGCGGGGCGGAGCTCCACGTTGTGGATCACCGTTCCGGTGGGGATGTTGCGCAGCGGCAGGTTGTTGCCCGGCTTGATGTCGGCGCCAGCGCCCGACTCCACGACGTCGCCCTGCTTGAGCTTGTTCGGCGCCAGGATGTAGCGCTTCGTGCCGTCCACGAAGTGGAGCAGCGCGATGCGCGCCGTGCGGTTGGGGTCGTACTCGATGTGCGCGACGCGAGCGTTCACGCCGTCCTTGTCATTGCGACGGAAGTCGATGACGCGGTACTGGCGCTTGTGACCGCCACCGATGTGACGCGTGGTGATGCGTCCGGTGTTGTTGCGGCCACCGGTCTTCGGCAGCGGGCGCAGCAGCGACTTCTCGGGCGTCGATCGGGTGATCTCAGCGAAGTCTGCGACGGAGGAGCCTCGACGACCCGGGGTCGTCGGCTTGTACTTGCGGATAGCCATGTTCTCGTTCCTTCAGTCCTCAGCCGACAGTCGTGAAGATGTCGATCGAACCGGACTTCAGCTTCACGATGGCGCGCTTGGTGTCCTTGCGCTTGCCAGTGCCGAAGCGGGTGCGGCGCGACTTGCCGACGCGATTGAGGGTGTTGACGCGCTCCACCTTGACGTTGAAGATCTTCTCGATGGCGAGCTTGATCTCGGTCTTCGAGGCGCGGGGGTCGACCTCGAAGGTGTAGCTGCCCATGTCGATGAGCGCGTAGCTCTTCTCCGACACGATCGGTCGGATGATGATGTCGCGAGGGTCCTTGTTGTAGCCGCTCATCAGTTGTCCTTCTCTGCCTTGTCGGCCTTCGAGGCCTTGCCGGCCTCGACGAAGCCGGCGGCCTCAGCGGCCTCGGCGGTGCGGAACCACACCTCGGCCTCAGTCTGCTCGTACCAGCGACCGTCAGGACGGTGGAACTTCATCGAGTTGGCGTTGCCCTTGATCTCGAAGCCCTCGGGAGCCGAGCCGTCCTCGAGCGGAGCGGCCGAGTCGGTTCCGAAGTCGGCAGCGGCAGCAGCCGGAGCCTCATCGACGACCTCGGCCTTGGCCTTTGCGGGCTTCTCGGCCTTGGCGGGCTTCTCAGCCTTGACGGGCGCAGCGACGGGTGCCGCTTCTGCGACCTCGACCTTCGCACCCGTCTTCGCGGCGACGAACGCCTCGTAGGCGGGCTTCGTGAAGACGATGTCGTCGCTCCGGAGCACGTCGTAGGCGTTGAGCTGGTCCCACTGGAGCACGTGGACCTCTGGGAGGTTGCGCACCGAGAGCGCCGCGGTCTCCTCCGAGCGGTCGAGCACCAGCAGCACGTTCTTGACGACGCCGAGCACCGCGAAGGTGTCGACGGCGATGCGGGTGCTGGGAGCGTCAGCCGGGAAGGCCTCGATGACGTGCAGGTGGCCACCGCGAGCGCGGTCCGAGAGCGAGCCGAGCAGTGCTGCGGCAATCATCTTCTTGGGGGTGCGCTGCGAGTAGTCGCGCGGCGTCGGGCCGTGCACGATGCCACCGCCGCGGTGCTGCGGCATGCGGATCGAGCCCTGACGGGCGCGGCCGGTGCCCTTCTGCTTGTGCGGCTTGGCGCCGGAGCCGGAGACCTCGCCGCGACCCTTGGTCGAGTGCGTGCCCTGGCGTGCGGCAGCGAGCTGCGCGACGACGACCTGGTGGATCAGCGGAACGTTCGTCTGGACGTCGAAGATGCTCGCGGGCAGCTCGACAGAGCCTGCCTGCTTGCCCTTGGCGTCGACGATGGCGACCTGTGCAGTCATGCTCAGGCTCCCTTCACAGCGTTGCGGACGTACACGAGACGACCACGGGCACCGGGGACGGCGCCCTTGACGAGCATGAGGCCCTGCACGACGTCGATGGAGTGGACCGTGAGGTTCATCACCGAGACGCGCTCGCCGCCCATGCGGCCGGGCATGCGCTTGCCGCGGAACACGCGGCTGGGCGTGGACGAAGCACCGATCGAGCCGGGCTTGCGGTGGTTGCGGTGGGCACCGTGCGATGCCGAGACGCCAGCGAAGTTGTGGCGCTTCATGACACCGGCGAAGCCCTTGCCCTTCGACGTGCCAACGACGTCGACCTTCTGGCCGGCGGCGAACAGGTCGACGGCCAGCTCCTGGCCGAGCTCGTAGGCTCCGGCGTTGTCGGTGCGGACCTCGGTGAGGTGGCGGCGCGGCGTGACGCCAGCGGCCTCGAAATGACCGGCAGCAGGCTGGTTCACCTTGCGCGGGTCGATCTGGCCGGCGGCGATCTGGATGGCTGCGTAGCCATCCTTCTCGGGCGTGCGGATCTGCGTGACCACATTCGGCGTGATCTCGAGCACCGTGACGGGGACGAGCTTGTTCTGCTCATCCCAGACCTGGGTCATCCCGAGCTTCGTGCCGAGCAGGCCGCGAGTCGTCGTGATCTTCGACATTGCGTTCCTTAAAGCTTGATCTCGATGTTGACGTCAGCGGGCAGGTCGAGGCGCATGAGCGAGTCGACTGCCTTCGGCGTCGGGTCGATGATGTCGATGAGTCGCTTGTGCGTGCGCTTCTCGAAGTGCTCGCGGCTGTCCTTGTACTTGTGAGGTGAACGGATCACCACGACCACGTTCTTCTCGGTCGGCAGCGGCACAGGGCCCACCACCGTCGCGCCCGCACGGGTCACGGTGTCGACGATCTTGCGCGCCGAGGAGTCGATGACCTCGTGGTCGTACGACTTCAGTCGGATGCGGATCTTCTGTCCCGCCATGGCTGACTCTCTTCCTGTCGACGCAGCCGTTCAGGCTGCTCGCAACGCACCCTCGAGTGCACCGCTGTTCTTCTGTCAATGCCCACGAGGGGCGCGCACCGCAGCCGAGCATGGACATGCCACGCTCTGCTTCGGCGAAGTTCTTGTTGGGGGGCTGCTCGCGGCCCAGGTTCGTGTTCGACCTGTGCACAGCCAGAGCAGTGAGCGACGAGAATCCGTCGCGTTTGCAACCTGACGATTCTCGCACGGATGCAGAGGTTCATGCAACCCGGGCGTGTCGCGCGGACTTCCGCGTCGCCTCGCGGGAGTCCGGGCAAGCGAGAGGGGCGAGGACGCTCGTCCCCGCCCCTCGCCTGCAGCGACTACTGCTGCTGCTGGTCCTGCTGGTCCTGCTGGCCGACGAAGCCATCGGCCTGCTGCTGCACGCCGTCGGTGTGCTCGGCGAACTTGCCACCGGTCACCTTGTCGAACGCGTCGCCGCCGCCCTGGATGGCCTGGTCGCTGATCTGCTCGCCCTGCTCGCTGTTCAGCGCTTCCTTGCCCTTGTTGACGAGATCTTCGAAGCCCATGTGCAGTCCTCCGGTCAGAGCCGCGCTTCTCGCGGCCTTCGCCGACACGAAACCACACGCTCCTGAGAAGCACCAGCAGCAGATTCCCCGCCTGGGTCGACGGCATGGGCAGACGCGCGGGCTTGCTAGCGTCGCGGCATGGCTCCGTCGACCTCCCAGCTTCCCAACGACCCCAGCTGGCCGCGGGCCGGCGACTGGTCACCGCTCGACGAGGCCGGCGACGAGCTCGACGCCGTGCTCGTCGGCATCGGCACGCACACGACCTCGCTGAGCCCCACGCAGGCGCACGCCACGCCCCGTGCCGTGCGCGAGGCGCTGCGCCGGTATTCGCCACATGCCTCGGGGAGCACTCCGCTCGCGGCACTCCGCATCGCCGACGCCGGTGACGCATCCGACCCGGACGCCGACGAGGAGGGCGCCACCGCACTCGTCGCGCGCGCGGCTGGCCGTGCGCGGCTCGCGATCGTGCTCGGCGGCGACAACGCCGCGACCGTGCCCGCGGCGCTCGGCAGCTGGGGCGAGCGCATCGCGACCGCCGGTCTCATCACGATCGACGCCCACCACGACCTGCGCGACGGGCGCTCGAACGGCTCCCCCGTGCAGCGACTGCTCGATGCCGGGCTCGCCGGCACGCGCGTGGCGCAGATCGGCATCCAGGAGTTCGCGAACTCGCGACACTACGCCGAGCGCGCCGAGGCAGCCGGGATCCGGGTGCTCTCGCGCGGCGACCTCGAGCTGCAGGGCGTGCAGGAGATCGCCGCCCAGGCGCTGCAGGTCGCCGGCGCCGCAGGCGGGCCCGTGCACGTCGACGTCGACGTCGACGTGTGCGACCGCTCCGTCGCGCCCGGCTGCCCCGCATCGGTGCCCGGCGGCATCAGCGCCTGGCAGCTGCGCTCGCTGATCCGCGCGCTCGTGGCCGACGACCGCGTGCGCTCGATCGACTTCACCGAGGTCGACGCCACCGCCGACACGGCCGATGGTCGCACGGTGCGGCTCGTCGCGCTGGGCGTGCTCGAGGCGCTCGCCGCGCTCGCGGGTCGCGAGCGCCCCGTCCCGCGGCTGCGCGCGGTCTGAGGGGCGGCGCCGACCGCGCATCGCGCACGGCACCGCCAGCGCAGCGCGCAGGCACTGCCGCTCAGAGACCGCGCATCGTGAACGCCGCCACCAGCGCAGCGCGCGCGGGCGGCAGCGCGAGCGCGCGCACGAGCGCCAACCGCCCGGCGAGCACCGACTCGCTCGCGGGTGCTCCCATCGCCATGTTCCAGGCGGCTCGACGCATGGCGCGCGCCGCGGCCGCCCGCCGCACCCGCGCGTAGGTCGCGAACGGCGCAGCACCGGGCTGCGCACCGGCGATCGCTCGCTCGAGCGCGAGCGCGTCGAGCCAGCCGAGGCTCATGCCCTGCCCGCCGATGGGGCTGAGCTCATGCGCCGCGTCGCCCGCGAGCGCGACCCGGCCGCTCGCGAAGCGCGCGGCGAGCCGCTGCCGGGCGAGGAAGGCGCTCGGCACGGTGCCGCTGGGCACGGTGCCGCTCGGGACGGTGCCGCCGGGCGGGGCTGCGTGGGGCAGTTCGGCGCTGGGCACGGCTGCGCTGCGCATGCTGCCGCTGGGCCCGCGGAGCCGCTCGTCGAGGATGCGCTGGAGCTGCTCGGCCGTGACGGACGCCTGCGGCTGGGCGAGCCGCACGACCCAGCGCCGCCGGCCCGCGGGCAGCGGGAACGACTCCACGATGCCGCCCGGCTCGAGGTGCAGCAGCGCGGCCGCGCCCGCATCCGCGTCGTCCACGTCGGCCATCGCATAGCCGGCGACCCCGCGTCGCTGCCGCAGCTCGATGCCCAGCAGCTGCCGCACGCGACTGCGCACCCCGTCGGCGCCGACCGCCCAGCGCGCGCCGACGCATCCGCCGCCCGTGAGCGTCAGCTCGACGCCGTCCGCGTCCTGCCACAGGCCGATGACCTCGGCACCCGTGCGCAGCGCCGCAGGAGCCAGCGCCGCGAGCCGCTCGCGCAGGATCATCTCGGTGCGGTGCTGCGGCAGCGCGTGGACGGGTCGCTCCGACAGGTCGAGCGTCGCGATGCGACGGCCGCCGCTGAGCGCTGCGCCGGAGCGGATCTCCAGCGCCTCGGCCCGCACCGTCTCGCCGACGCCGGCGGCATCGAGGGCCGCGAGGCCGGGCGGATGGATGCCGAACGCGCGTGACGCGGATCCGGGCTCGCTGCGGCGCTCGAGCACGACGACATCGATGCCCCGCTGCGAGAGCAGGCAGGCCAGCAGCAGCCCCACGGCGCCGGCGCCGACGATCGCGACGTCGTGCTGCTCGATCCCGGGCCGAGCGGACCCGGGCCGCCAGGTCATGGAGCGCCCCGCACCAGCTCGAGTCGCGCGGGGAAGCCGCGCTGCACCCGCCAGCCGGGCGGCGCTGCCCGCGCGAGCTCAGCCCTCGTGTGACTGCGGCGGATCGAGGCGAGGCCGTCTGCGCGGATGAAGGTGTCGCGCAGCAGCGTCGACTCGAAGGGCAGCGTGGCGGCCGCGAAGGCGGCATACGCGAGCGGCGAGCGGGCGATGTCGCCGTGCACCACGACGCCTCCGGGCGCTGCGAGCCGCTCGGAGTCGGCCAGGATCGCGCCGAGCTCGTGCGGCGAGAGGTGGTGCAGCACGTGGTTGGAGACCACGACGTCGAAGCGCTCGCCCGACACGGCGAGCGCGCGCGTGGTGGTCTGGCGGAGGTCGAGGCCGGGCATCGACGGCCCGTCGAGCGCCGCCGCGATCGCCCGCGGGTCCGGGTCGATCGCGACCGCCGTCAGTGCGCCGCCGTCACGCGACGCCCAGCGGAGCAGCCGGCGCGGCAGGTCGCCGCCGCCCGTGCCCACGTCGAGCATCCGCACCGCCTCGCCCGCCCGCAGACGGGGGCGGATCCAGTGGCGGTAGAGCGCGCCGGGTGACGAGACGAGCGCGTTGACGAGCGCGAAGCGCGCGAACGTGCGCGCCAGCATGACCGGGTCGCAGTCCGGATCGTCCATGGTCTCGTGCGCCTCGGGGTCGCGCGCGAGGAGCCCACCCAGCAGCACGCCGGCCTCAGCCGCGGACGGTGAGCAGCGCCGACTCGACCGTGAGCCCCGGCCCGAAGGCCATCGCCACCACCCGGTCGCCGTCGACCGCCGCCGGGTCGCGCAGGATGCGCTCGAGCACGAACAGCACGGTGGCGCTCGACATGTTGCCGTAGTCGCGCAGCGTCTCGCGGGCGGGCACGAGCTGCGCCTCGGTCAGCCGCAGCGTCGACTCGACCTTGTCGAGGATGCTGCGCCCGCCCGGATGGATCGCCCAGTGCTCGATCGCCTCGCCGGCGCGCTCCTCGTCCAGCGCTGCGCCGAGCGCGGGTTCAGACTCCAGCAGCGGCGCGATCGCGCCGGTCACGTGCTCGCCGATGAGCGAGGGCACGGCGTTCGAGAGCACCATTTCGAAGCCGTGGTCGCCGATGCGCCACGCCATGGCTCCCTCGCCCTGCGGGGTCGTGCGGGTGGCGAAGGCATCGAGCTGGAACGCGCGCTCGCCCTCGTCCAGCGGCCGCGCGCTGACCAGCGCAGCCCCGGCGCCGTCGCCGAACAACGAGGTCGCGACGATCGTGTCGGGGTCGTTCGAGGTGCGCAGGTGCAAGGTGCAGAGTTCGACGCTCACCACGAGCACGACGGCTTCGGCGTCGGCCTCGCACAGCTGCCGCGCCAGGCGCAGCGCGGGCACCGAGGCGTAGCAGCCCATGAAACCGAGGTGGTAGCGCTGCACGCCCGCCCGCAGCCCGAGGTCGCGCGCGAGGACGAAGTCTGGTCCAGGCGCGTAGAAGCCGGTGCACGAGACGGTGATCACGTGCGTCACATCAGCGGCCGTGATCCCGTCGACCGCGTCGAGCGCGGCGCGACCGGCCTCGACGTAGAGGCGGCTCGCGTGTGTCTCGTAGCGGTCGTTGCGCAGCCGCGTGCCAGGGTCGAGCAGCCGGCCAGACGTGCGATCGAAGAACTCGGGCTCCTCGGCGGCCGGCCCCTCGAGGGTCAGCTCGTCGATCACCGTGTAGCGGCGCTCGATGCCTGAGACGCCGAACGAGGTGCTGACGATGCGCTGCGCGAGCCTCGTGAGCCCCGGCTGCGAAGCGAAGACCTCCTCCACATCGGACTGCACCAGCTCCGTCGTCGGCACTGCCGTGCTCAGGCCCCGCATCATCACCGTCATGGCGAGAGGCTAGTGGGGGACACTGTGCGTCGCATCGGCGGCGCGATCCTGGGCTTCAGACCAGCCTCTCCCCCGCGCGCCACACGGCGTGCACGAGCGGCACGCCGGGGCGGTAGGCGAGGTGCGTGATGGAGGGCGCCTCGAGCACCTGCAGGTCGGCGCGGGACCCGGGGCGGATGCGGCCCAGCGGCAGGCGGGCGGTGCCGGCCTGGGCGGCGCCTGCCCCGGCGGTGCCGGCCTCGTCGCGGCCCAGCGCGATCGCGCCGCCCAGCGTCGCAGCGCGCACCGCCTCCTCGAGCGTGAGGCCCATCTGCAGCACCGCGGTCGCCACGCAGAACGCCATCGAGGTCGTGTAGCTCGTGCCGGGGTTGCAGTTGGTGGCGATCGCCACCACCGCGCCGGCGTCGAGCAGCCGCCTGGCGGGCGCGAGCGGCATGCGGGTGGAGAGGTCGCATGCGGGCAGCACCGTGGCGACGGTGCCGCGACCGCCTGCCGCGCCCGACCCGCCCTGCCAGGTGTCGGCGAGCATCCGCACCTCGTCGTCGTCGAGGAAGGCGACGTGGTCGACGCTCGCGGCGCCCAGCTCGACCGCGAGTCGCACGCCGGGCCCG
Organism: Agrococcus sp. ARC_14; assembly: GCF_022436485.1. Lineage (NCBI taxonomy): Bacteria > Bacillati > Actinomycetota > Actinomycetes > Micrococcales > Microbacteriaceae > Agrococcus > Agrococcus sp. ARC_14. The sequence continues at coordinate 288,024 of NZ_JAKUDO010000002.1, read as the reverse complement.
GGGCCCAGCTGGTTGCCGTGCACGCGCAGCGCCAGGCCGGCCGCCCGTGCCGCCTCGAGCACGCGGCGCGACTGGGCCTCGTCGAAGGCGCCGCGCTCGCAGAAGACATCGACCGCGTCGACGTGCGGCGCGACCGCGTCGAGCATCGCGCCGGTCACGAGGTCGACGTAGGCATCCGCATCCTCGCCCTCCGGCACCAGGTGGGCGCCGAGGAAGGTGACAGCGTCGGCGCGGGTCGCGGCGATGCGGGCGCTGCGCAGCTCGTCGGCGACCGTGAGCCCGTAGCCGGTCTTCGTCTCGAACGCGGTCGTGCCGCCGCGCAGCATCTCGTCGGCCAGCCGGTCGAGGTTGGCGGTGAGCGCCTCGTCGCTCGCTGCACGGGTGGCCGCGACGGTCACGCCGATGCCGCCGGCCGCATAGGCCTGCCCCGCCATGCGCGCCTCGAACTCCGCAGTGCGGTCGCCCGCGAACACGAGATGGGTGTGGCTGTCGACCCACCCCGGCAGCACGGCGCGGCCCTCGACGTCGATGCGCGCATCGGCGGCCGGGGCGTCGGATGCCCGGCCGACCCAGGTGATCGCGTCGCCCTCCACCACCAGGGCGGCATCGCGCATCCGACCGAGGCCCTCGTCGTTCGTGGTGAGCTCGCCGATGCCGGTGATGAGCGTCGAGCGCGGCTGCTCGGGCATCAGGCCTCCCGCGTCGCTGCCTGGTCGCGCCGCATGGGGATGGGTACGTCGTTGGCATCCGCGAAGTCGATCGCCTCGTCGTAGCCGGCGTCGACGTGGCGGATGACGCCCATCTCGGGGTCGTTCGAGAGCACCCGCGCGAGCTTCTCGGCGGCGAGCGGCGTGCCGTCGGCGACCGTCACCTGGCCCGCGTGGATGGAGCGGCCGATGCCGACGCCGCCGCCGTGGTGGATCGAGACCCAGCTGGCACCGGATGCGGTGTTGACGAGCGCGTTGAGCAGCGGCCAGTCGGCGATCGCGTCGGAGCCGTCCTTCATGGCCTCGGTCTCGCGGTACGGGCTCGCGACGGATCCGCTGTCGAGGTGGTCACGGCCGATCACGATGGGCGCAGAGAGCGTGCCGTCGGCCACCATCTCGTTGAACCTGAGGCCCGCGAGGTGGCGCTCGCCGGCACCCAGCCAGCAGATGCGGGCAGGCAGCCCCTGGAAGGCGACGCGCTCCTGTGCCATGCGGATCCAGCGGTGCAGGTGCGCGTTGTCGGGGAAGAGCTCGAGGATCGCCTCGTCGGTGCGGCGGATGTCCTCCGGGTCGCCAGAGAGCGCCGCCCAGCGGAACGGGCCCTTGCCCTCGCAGAAGAGCGGGCGGATGTATGCGGGCACGAAGCCGGGGAACGCGAAGGCGTCCTCGAAGCCGCCGAGCTTCGCCTCGGCACGGATCGAGTTGCCGTAGTCGAAGACCTCGGCGCCGGCCGACTGGAAGCCGACCATCGCCTCGACGTGGGCGGCCATCGACGCCCGCGCGCGGTCGGTGAAGCCCTCCGGGTCGCGCTCTCGCTCTGCGTGCCAGTCGTCGAATGCGACGCCGCTCGGCAGGTAGGCGAGCGGATCGTGGGCGCTGGTCTGGTCGGTGACGATGTCGATCGGTGCGCCCATCGCGAGCAGCTGCGGCACCACGTCGGCGGCGTTCGCGTGCAGGCCGATGCTCAGGCCGCGCCCGGCGTCCCTCGCCTCGACGGCGCGCGCCAGCGCATCCGTCACATCCGTCGCCTCGACGTCGAGGTAGCGGTGCTCGATGCGGCGCTGGATGCGCGAGCGGTCGACCTCGATGCAGATGGCGACGCCGTCGTTCATGGTGACGGCCAGCGGCTGCGCGCCGCCCATGCCGCCGAGGCCGGCCGTGAGCGTGATGGTGCCGGTCAGGCTCTCGCGGCCGAGCGCCGCCGCGACGGCTGCGAAGGTCTCGAAGGTGCCCTGCAGGATGCCCTGGGTGCCGATGTAGATCCAGCTGCCGGCCGTCATCTGGCCGTACATCGTGAGGCCTTCGGCCTCGAGGCGGCGGAACTCGGGCCACGTCGCCCAGTCGCCGACCAGGTTGGAGTTGGCGATCAGCACGCGCGGCGCCCACGGGCTCGTGCGCATGACGCCGACGGGCCTGCCCGACTGCACGAGCAGCGTCTCGTCATCCTCGAGCTGCGTCAGCTCGCGCACGATGGCGTCGAAGGAGCGCCAGTCGCGGGCGGCCTTGCCGGTGCCGCCGTAGACGACGAGCTCGTCGGGATGCTCTGCGACCTCGGGATCGAGGTTGTTCATGAGCATGCGCAGGGCGGCCTCCTGCTGCCAGCCCTTCGCGGTCAGCTGCGTGCCGCGGGGTGCGCGGACGGTGCGGGCGCCTTCCATCAGTGGTCTCCTCGGGGGTTCGGGGCCGAGAACATCACGGTCTCAGCGGTGTACCGGTAATTCCGCCGGGGCACCCATGCCTCGGCGTGGTCGAGCAGCTCGGCGGCGAACAGCGCGCCGCCGCCGACCGTGAACGTGACGGATGCCTCGATGTCGCGGGCGAGGAAGCGGTCGGGGCCGATGCCCGGCACGCGCTCGCGGAGCGCCTCGACGACGCGTCCGGTGCGGGGCCCGGCGGGCTCGTCGCGCAGCTCGATGCCGCGTGCGGCGGTCATCAGCTCGATCGCGAGCACGCGGCCGAGCCCGTCGACAGAGCGCCGCAGCTTGCGCGCAGCGCCCCAGCCCATCGAGACGTGATCCTCCTGCATGGCGCTCGACGGGATGGAGTCGACGGATGCGGGGCTCGCCAGGCGCTTGAGCTCCGAGACGATGCCCGCCTGCGTGTACTGGGCGATCATGAGGCCCGAGTCGACGCCGGGGTCTCCGGCGAGGAACGGCGGCAGGCCGTAGGAGCGCGCCGGGTCGAGGAAGCGGTCGCTGCGGCGCTCGCTCATCGACGCGACATCGGCGATCACGATGGCGAGGAAGTCGAGCACGGCCGCGATCGGGGCGCCGTGGAAGTTGCCGTTCGAGACCACGCGGCCGTCTGGCAGCACGACCGGGTTGTCGATGGCGCTCGCCAGCTCGATCTCTGCCACCCGAGCCGCGTGCGCGGCGGTGTCGCGCGCGGTGCCGTGCACCTGCGGGGCGCAGCGCAGCGAGTAGGCGTCCTGCACGCGGGTGTCCTCCGGCCCCTTGTGGCTCGCGACGATGGGACTGTCGGCGAGCAGCGCGGCGATGTTCGCGGCGCTGGCGATCTGGCCGGGGTGCGGGCGCAGCGCCATGAGCTCTGCGGCGAATGGCGCGTCGCTGCCGAGCAGCCCCTCGACGCTCATGGCGGCGGTGAGGTCGGCGGTGTCGAGCAGCTTGTCGAGATCCGCGAGCGCCAGGCACAGCATCGCGAGCATGCCGTCGGTGCCGTTGACGAGCGCGAGCCCCTCCTTCTCGGCCAGCACCACGGGCGCGAGACCCGCCTCCGTGAGCGCCGTCGACGCATCCATCGTCACCGACTCGACCGTGCCGGGCTTCGCGCCTGGGCGCTCCACCCGGACGGTGCCCTCGCCCATGGCGGCGAGCGCCACGTGCGAGAGCGGCGCGAGGTCGCCGGAGCAACCGAGCGAGCCGTACTCGCCGATCACCGGCGTGATGCCGGCGTTGAGCATGGATGCGTAGAGCTCTGCGGTCGCGCGGCGGATGCCCGTGCGGCCGGTCGCGAGGGTCTGCAGCCGCAGCAGCATGAGGCCGCGCACGACCTCACGCTCGACCGCCTCGCCGCTGGAGGCGGCGTGCGAGCGGATGAGCGACTGCTGCAGGCGCGTGCGGTCCTCGGGCGCGATCGCCGTGTTGGCGAGGGCGCCGAAGCCCGTGGAGATGCCGTAGTGCGGCTTGGGGTCGGCGGCGAGGCCGTCGATCACGGCGCGTGCCTCGTCGATGCGCGCGAGCGCTCCGGGGCTGAGCTCGACGGGTGCGTCGAAGCGGGCGACCTGCACGACGTCGTGTCGGGTGAGCGGGGCGTCTCCGATGATCACTGGCATGGCCCCATTCCACCGCTCTGGCCGTGTCGACGCATCCGTCTGCGCCATAGTGGTGTCTGAGATCTCAGACAGCGTGGTCGTCGCGACCGCGCACGGACGCCGGAGGTGCACGGTGGTGGTGCCCAGGATGCCGGCGGCGCGCAGCGCGCTGCGGGTGCTGTCGCTGCTGGCCGAGCAGGCGGGGCCGGTGCGCGCCTCGACCATCGCGCGCGCGCTCGACCTGCCACGCTCGAGCGCCTACCAGCTGCTGCAGGTGATGCGCGACGAGGGGTTCCTGGTGCACTATCCGGAGCTCGGCGCCTGGGGACCGAGCGCCCGCGTGCAGCAGATCGGCTCGCGGGTCGCCGCCGCCACGCGGCTCGAGCGGCTCGCGCAGCCGATCCTCGACCGGCTCGTGCGCACGGCGGCCGTGCCCGCCACGAGCCACCTGGCCGTGCTGGCGGGCAGCGATGTCGCGTATGCCGGTCGCGGCGAGGGACGCCGCTCCCCCGCGACCGTCTCGCGCGTCGGGGTGCGGCTGCCGGCAGTGCGCACGGCGACCGGGCGCGCGATGCTCGCCGCGCTCGGCGACGACCAGGTGCGCGCGCTGATCCCCCACGACCGCGACCTGGCCGGTGAGCGGCCAGCGACGCGCACCGCGCTCACGACGCTGCTGGCCGGGGTGCGGCGACGCGGCTGGGCGCGCGAGGACGGCGAGGTGGATGCGACCTACGGCTCGGTCGCCGCGGCGGCGAGGGATGCCGCCGGCTACCCCGCGGCCGCAGTCGGCCTGACGTTCCGGCAGACGGCGGTCGGCGAGACCGATCGAGATGCGCTGGGCGCGCTGTGCGCGGCGGCTGCCGCCGAGCTCACGCGACGGCTCGGAGGCGGCTGACGGGAGCCGCTGAACGCCCAGCGCATCGGCGCTCAGACGGGCCGCTCGTCGGCATCAGGGCCGGGATGCGCGGACGCGGCCTGCGCCGCGACCGACGCGTCGTCGGGCTCGAGCTCTGGCTTCTCCATCTCGTGCGTCCTGTCGATCACGGCCTGCGCGCGATCGGCCAGCTCGTCGTAGGACCTGCCCGTCGCGTCGTCGCCGAAGCTCGCCCGGTCGTCGGGCAGCTCGACATCGGGACCGTCGTCGTCACGCCGGTCGTCATCACGGTCGCCCTCGGGCATCGCGTGGCTCACCATCTCGCACCTCCGAACCGCTCGGCGGCGGTGCGCCGCCTGCGCCCAGCACACCACGTGCGGGCGCCGACGGCAATGGGCGAGGTGCCGGCCTCCGCGGCTGGCTGCGGCTGCCGCTGCTCCTGCTATCGCGGAGCGCCGCCGCCATCCTGCAGCGGGAACCGCGGGGTCTCCGGCGGCAGCGGAGCCCCCGGTGCCTCCGGAGCACCGGGCAGCTCGGGCGCGCCCGGCGCGGTCGGGTCGAACCCGGGGTACCCCGGGGGCTGCTCCGTCGGCTCACCCGGCTCGCTCGGCACCGGCGGCTCGTCCGGCACCGTCGGCTCATCCGGCGCCGTCGGCTCGCTCGGCACCTGGGGCTCCTGCGGCTCGTCGGGCTCGCCTGCGCCGGGAACGTGTTCGAATCCAGCCATCTCACACCTCCATGTCGTCGCCGACGCCGGTGCGTCCGCGCACGAGTCACCCAACCGGAACCGTGCGTGGCCCGCTACCCCCGACCGCTGGAGCGGCCGTCTGGGACGGCCACGTCAGCCCGGAGCGACGATCGGCTCACCCACCGCATCCGGATCGACATCCGCATCCGCTGCCCCGCGTGGTTCGCCGCGCGCCGCGAGCGCGAGCACGAGCGACGCGATCACGAGCCCCAGCGCCGCGACCGTGAATGGCGCCCACCCGCCGGCCTCGAACGGCAGCCCGAGGGCCCATCCCCCGACCGCCGAGCCGACGTAGAAGCCGATGTTGTAGAGCGCACCCGACTGGCTGCGCACACCGGGCGCGGAACGGGCGCCGACCTGCGAGGCGGCTGTGGCGTGCGCGACGAAGAAGCCCGTCGTCGCCACCACCAGCCCGGCGATCACGAGCGGCAGCGGCTGCAGCGCGAGCATGACGAGGCCCACCAGCAGCGCACCGTGCCCGGCCACCATGGTCCAGCGCGCGCCGATGCGCGCCACGAACCAGCTCGAGCAGCGCGAGGCCACGGTGCCGGCCGCGTACGCGACGAAGATGAGCGAGGCGACCGCTGGGGCGAGGCCGTAGGGCGCTGCCTCGAGGCGGAAGGCGAGGTAGTTGTAGACGCCGACCTGCACGGCCACCAGCAGCAGGGCCTGCGCGTAGAGCGGCCACAGACCGGGGCTGCGCAGGGCAGCGACAAGCCGCCGCCGCCGGCTGCCCGCGTCTGGCACGGGAGGCACCGTGCCGCGGCCGCGCGTCGCGACCAGGAAGACAGCCACCGAGACCGCACCGAGCACCGCGACGACCAGCAGCGCCCAGCGCCATCCGAGCAGCGGCGCGATGGGTCCCACCACCAGCCGCCCGGCGGCGCCACCGACAGAGGTGCCGGCGATGTAGGCGGCCGCGACCGCCGCGGCAGCGCGGCCGCCCATGCGCTCGTAGGCGACCGCGATGCTGAGCGCCGGCACTGCACCGAGCACCGCGCCGCCGAGGAAGCGCGCGACCAGCAGCACCTCGACGGTCGGCGCGACGACGACCGCGAGCGCCAGCACGATCGAGCCGATCGCGGCGATCCGCATGGCGGGGATCTTGCCGATCCGATCGGCTGCGAACGCCCACGGGATGACGGATGCGGCGAGACCGCCGGTCGCGAGCGAGATGGTGAGCGCGGCCTCCGACGGGCTCGCGCCCAGCTCGCGCGCCAGCTGCGGCAGCGCGCCCTGGATGGCATAGAGCTGGCTGAAGGTCGCGAGCCCCGCGGCGAGCAGTGCGAGCGTGAGCCGTCGCTGCGTGATGACCGCAGGCGTCGCGGCGGTGCGGACGTCGATGCCGGACTCGCTCACGCTCCGACGGTAGATCGTGCATGCAGCGCATGACAAATGCGCTCTGTTCCCTCTCGCATACGCTGTGCACATGCTTTCCGATCCGCGCGACCCGCGCCTGCTCCGCGATCTGCCGGTGCTCGTCGCGCTGCGGCGCACCGGCAGCGTCACCGGTGCTGCCGACGAGCTCGGCATCCCCCAGCCCACGGCGACCCGCGCGCTGCAGCGGATCGCGAGCATCGTCGGTGCACCGATCGTGCACCGGGAGGGGCGTGGTGTCGCGCTGACACCCGCGGGCGCGGGCCTCGCCGACGCCGGCGAGACGGCGCTGCAGGCGATCGGCGACGCGCTCGCCACTGCCTCGCGGGCGCGCTCGATCGACGCCGCGGAGCTGGGGCTGGCGTTCCAGACGATGCTGGGCGAGAGCTTCGTGCCCGAAGCCATCCGCCGGTTCCGCTCGCGCTGGCCGACGGTCTCGTTCCGGCTGCAGCACGGAGCGCGCGCCCGCTGCATCGACGCGATCCTCGACGGCACGGCCGACATCGCCCTGGTCGCGAGCCCGCCCGCCGGGCACGGCAGCGTGACGATGCTCTATGCCGAGCCGCTCGTCGCCGTGGTCGCCGCCAGCCACCCGGTTGCGGCGATGCGAGAGGTGACGGTGGATGCGCTGCGCGCGTGGCCGCAGATCATGCTGGCGCCGGGCTTCGGCGTGCACGACGCCGTCGAGCTGCTCTTCGCCGCGGAGGGCACGGTGCCCGAGCCCACCCTGGTCGTCGGCGACTACCGCGCTGCCCGCGGCATGGCGGCCGCCGGCCTGGGCGTCGCGGTGCTGCCGCCGAGCCCCGCCTTCATCGACGACGGGGCCCGCGAGATCCCGGTGCGACATCCGTTGGCACGGCGCGAGATCGGAGCGATGGTCGCAGACGACCGTGACCCTGCGGTGCAGGAGCTGCTGCGCGCGTTCGTCGACACCGCTGCCCGCCGGGCGACAGCGCTCTCGTAGCGGTGCAGCGGTCGGGTGCGCCGCTCAGCCCAGCGAATGGTGCCGCGGCTCACCGCGCATGCGCCCGTCAGTCGTCGTCGCCGTCGAGCGGACCGTCGCGGCCGGGAGCCGGCTCGATGCCGGTGTCGCTCGCGCCGGCGTCGTCCGCGTCGGCCCAGTTGCCGCCGTCGAGGTCGGTGTCGGAGGGCCCGGCACCGAACGCGTCCGGCCCGCCGATGTCGGACCCGATCGGCTCGTTCGTCGGCGACTGCGTCCCGGGCGCGACGCTGTCGTCAGCGAAGGCAGCATCGGCCGCGGCTTCCTCGGTCGTGCGCGACCCGGGTCGCTCACCCGGGGAACGCACCTGCTCGTGGTCATCGTCGAATGCCTGCATGCCCGCGTCGGCGATGTCATCGGATCCAGTCATCTCGCCCCTCCTCACATCGGCGGACGGCGCTCGCCATCCGCTCCTGCCAGCCAAGCCCATGGCGCGGGAGAGCGCCAGGCCCCTTCGGGAGCGAGTGTCAGGCGACGAGCAGCCAGATGCCCGCCGCGGCCTGCGCGACCGCGATCACCATCGCGATCGCCACGAGCGTGACGTGCACCGTGAGGAACCGCGTCGGCTTGCCGTGCGCATCCCTCGCGCGCTCGTCGTTCGCCACCCGTCGCAGGAACGCCGGCCAGACGAGCAGGCTGAACGCCGCGCCGACCAGCAGCAGGACGGCACCGACGAGCGCGGCGTCAGGCATGCGCTGCCAGCACCTCGGCGAGCGTCGGGGCGGCGAGATCCTTCTCGCTGATGCGGCTGCGATCTGCCTCGTCGACGGGCAGCGGCCAGTCGATGCCGAGCGCAGGGTCGAGCGGCGTGATCGCGGTGCCCGTCATGCCGGGAGCCCACTCCTGGGTGAAGCAGTAGACGTACTGCGTCGGGGTGTCGCCCGTCGACTGGAAGCCGTTGCAGACGCCCTCAGGCACGAGGATCTGCACGCCGGGCTCGAGCGCCGCCTGGAAGACCGCGCCGCGCGTCGGCGACTCGGGCCGCGCATCCACCCACGCGCCCCACGCGGTGCCGTGCGCGATCGCGATGAGCTTCGTCATCGACTCGCCGTGCATGCCGCGGAGGGCGCCCGGCCGCGTCTCGGTGACGTTGACCTGCGGGAACGCGGGCATCGCCAGACCGGCCGCCTCGAACGCCGATGCACGGAAGAACTCGCGCACCGTGCCGCGATCTTCGCGCACCTGCTTCATGCGGATGAGCGTGAGGCCGTCGATCGTCGTCGGCTGGGTCTCGAAGTCGATGATCTCCACCACGCCCCCAGGCTACGGCAGTGGCGTCAGTCGTCCTCGCGCGCGGCGGCGATGCGCACCAGCTGGCGCAGCACGGCCTCGTCGACCTGCTCCAGCCGCTGCACGTAGACGCATCCCGCGCCCTCGGTGTAGGTGCCGAGGTCGGGCAGCAGCGCGGCGCCCTCCGGCAGATCCTTGAGCCCGTAGAGCGAGAGCGCGCCCTTGCGCGGCGAGAAACCGACCTTCGGCCAGTCGCCCTCGGTGCGCGAGGTCTTCGAGGGCGAGACGTAGTGATAGCTGCCGAACCCCACGATCGACGGGCCCCACATCACCGGCTCCTCGCCGGTCTCCTCACGCATGAGCTGCACGAGGCGCTGCCCTTCCTGCACCCTGCGCGCGGGCACCGCCGCATCGAGGAAGGCGTCGACGGATGCGTCGGTCGGCTTGGTCTTCGGCTCTGCCATGCGCTCAGGCTAGTTGGACGCACCCCGCCCCCGCACCGCGGTTCCGCTCCTGCCGTGCACGACGAAGGGGGCCCGGCTGATGCCGGACCCCCTTCGTGTGCAGTCAGATGACTACTTGTTGATCTTCGTGACCGTGCCAGCGCCGACGGTGCGGCCACCCTCGCGGATGGCGAAGCCGAGGCCCTCCTCCATGGCGATCGGCTGGATCAGCTCGACCGTCATGTCGGTGGTGTCGCCAGGCATGACCATCTCGGTGCCCTCGGGCAGCGAGATGACGCCGGTGACGTCGGTGGTGCGGAAGTAGAACTGCGGGCGGTAGTTCGTGAAGAACGGGTTGTGGCGGCCACCCTCGTCCTTGGCGAGGATGTACGCCGTGCCCTCGAAGTTCGTGTGCGGCGTGACCGAGCCCGGCTTCACGACGACCTGGCCGCGCTCGACGTCCTCGCGCTTGGTGCCGCGGAGGAGCAGACCGCAGTTCTCGCCGGCCCATGCCTCGTCGAGCTGCTTGTGGAACATCTCGATGCCCGTGACCGTGGTCTTCTGCGTCGCGCGGATGCCGACGATCTCGACCTCGGAGTTGATCGCGAGCGTGCCGCGCTCGGCGCGGCCCGTCACGACCGTGCCACGGCCGGTGATCGTGAAGACGTCCTCGATCGGCATGAGGAACGGCTTGTCGCGGTCGCGGACCGGGTCCGGGATGTTGTCGTCAGCGGCCTGCATGAGCTCCAGGACGGCGTCGACCCACTTCTCTTCGCCCTCGAGCGCCTTGAGCGCCGAGACACGGACGACCGGGGCGTTGTCGCCGTCGAAGTCCTGGCTCGAGAGCAGCTCGCGGACCTCCAGCTCGACGAGCTCGAGGATCTCCTCGTCGTCGACCATGTCGGACTTGTTGAGCGCGACCATCAGGTAGGGGACACCGACCTGCTTGGCGAGCAGCACGTGCTCACGGGTCTGTGCCATCGGGCCGTCCGTGGCGGCGACCACGAGGATTGCGCCGTCCATCTGGGCAGCACCCGTGATCATGTTCTTGATGTAGTCAGCGTGACCCGGGGCGTCGACGTGCGCGTAGTGGCGCTTCGGCGTCTCGTACTCGATGTGCGAGATGTTGATCGTGATGCCGCGCTGGCGCTCCTCGGGAGCGGAGTCGATCGACGCGAAGTCGCGCTGCACGTTGGTCGCCGACGGGTACTTGTCAGCAAGGACCTTCGAGATCGCAGCCGACAGCGTCGTCTTGCCGTGGTCGACGTGACCGATCGTTCCGATGTTGACGTGCGGCTTGGTCCGCTCGAACTTGGCCTTAGCCACTGTGTCCTCCTAGGACTGTTCTCATGTGTGCACCGCCGCATCCGCGACGGTCCTTCGGGGTGGTGTTGATCTATCGTACTTCGGCTACGGATTCAAGAAAAACCGAGCCGTGGACGGTGGGTGTCGGGGCGCCCTCGCGGGCGCCCCGACAGCGTCACTCGCCCTTGCTCTTCTGGACGATCTCGTCCGAGACGGCCTTCGGCACCTCGGCGTAGCTCGAGAACTCCATCGAGTAGACGGCACGGCCGGACGTCTTCGACCGCAGGTCTCCGACGTAGCCGAACATCTCCGACAGCGGCACGTTGGCCTTGATGACCTTCACGCCCTGCGCGTCCTCCATCGACTGGATCTGCCCGCGTCGCGAGTTCAGATCGCCGATGACCTCGCCCATGTACTCCTCGGGCGTGCGCACCTCGACCGCCATGAGCGGCTCGAGCAGGATCGGCTGCGCCTTGCGGGCCGCCTCCTTGTAGGCCATCGAGCCGGCGATCTTGAACGCCATCTCCGAGGAGTCGACGTCGTGCGCAGCGCCGTCGAGCAGCGTCGCCTTGACGCCGACCGTCGGGAAGCCGGCGAGCACGCCGACCTGCATCGCATCCTGCATGCCGGCATCGACCGAGGGGATGTACTCGCGGGGCACGCGGCCACCGCTCGTCGCGTTCACGAACTCGTAGGTGCTCTCGGACGTGACCTCCATCGGCTCGAGCTTGATCTGCACCTTGGCGAACTGACCGGAGCCACCGGTCTGCTTCTTGTGGGTGTAGTCGTACTTCTCGATGGTGCCCTTGATGGTCTCGCGGTACGCGACCTGGGGCTTGCCGACGTTCGCCTCGACGTGGAACTCGCGCTTCATGCGGTCGACCAGGATGTCGAGGTGGAGCTCGCCCATGCCCTTGATGACCGTCTGACCGGTCTCGGGGTTGTTCTCGGTGCGGAAGGTCGGGTCCTCCTCGGCCAGCTTCTGGATGGCCGTGCCGAGCTTCTCCTGGTCAGCCTTCGTCTTGGGCTCGATGGCGACCTCGATCACCGGCTCCGGGAACGTCATCGACTCGAGGACGACCTGGTTGGCCGGGTCGCTCAGCGTGTCGCCGGTGGTCGTGTCCTTGAGGCCGATCACCGCGTAGATGTGGCCCGCCGACATCGAGTCGACCGGGATCTCCTTGTTGGCGTGCATCTGGAAGATCTTCCCGATGCGCTCCTTCTTGCCCTTGGTGGAGTTCGCCACCGCGGCACCCGAGTCGACGTGGCCCGAGTAGACGCGCACGTAGGTGAGGCGGCCGAAGAAGGGGTGCACCGCAACCTTGAACGCGAGCGCCGCGAACGGCTCGTCGCGGTCTGCGTGGCGCTCGATGATCTTCTCTTCATCGCGCACGTCGTGGCCGGGGATGGCGGGCACGTCGAGCGGCGTCGGCAGGTAGTCCACGACCGCGTCGAGCATCGGCTGCACACCGCGGTTCTTGAACGCGGAGCCGCAGAGCACGGGGTAGATCTCGGAGGCGACGGTGAGCTTGCGGATCGCGGCCTTGATCTCTGCGACCGTGAGCTCCGCGCCCTCGAAGTACTTCTCCATCAGCGCGTCGTCGGTCTCGGCGACCGTCTCGAGCAATGCTGCGCGGTACTCGGCAGCCTTCTCCTTGAGGTCCTCGGGGATCTCCTCGATGGCGTACTCAGCGCCCATCTTGACGTCACCCTTGGAGTCTCCACGCCAGGTCTTCGCGTTCATCTCGACCAGGTCGACGATGCCCTCGAAGCCCGACTCGAAGCCGATGGGCAGCTGGATGACGAGCGGACGAGCGCCGAGGCGGCTCACGATCGTGTCGACCGTGTAGTAGAAGTCGGCACCCATCTTGTCCATCTTGTTGACGAAGCAGATGCGGGGCACGTCGTACTTGTCGGCCTGACGCCAGACGGTCTCGGACTGGGGCTCGACGCCCTCCTTGCCGTCGAAGACGGCGACCGCGCCATCGAGCACGCGCAGCGAGCGCTCGACCTCGACCGTGAAGTCGACGTGGCCGGGGGTGTCGATGATGTTGATCTGGTTGTTGTCCCAGAAGCAGGTCACGGCAGCAGACGTGATCGTGATGCCACGCTCCTGCTCCTGCTCCATCCAGTCCGTCGTCGAGGCGCCGTCGTGGGTCTCGCCGATCTTGTGGTTGACGCCCGTGTAGAACAGGATGCGCTCGGTCGTGGTGGTCTTGCCAGCATCGATGTGCGCCATGATGCCGATGTTGCGGACCTTGTTCAGGTCGGTGAGTGCGTCCTGTGCCACAGGGTTCCTCCGATAGGGGATGGGGCTGAAAGTTGAGGATGGTGGGGGCGGGGGTCACGACGCGTCGGCCGAGACCCCCGCCTGCCGATCACCAGCGGTAGTGCGCGAAGGCCTTGTTCGACTCGGCCATCTTGTGCGTGTCCTCACGGCGCTTCACAGCGGCGCCGAGGCCGTTGGAGGCGTCGAGGATCTCGTTCATGAGGCGCTCGGTCATGGTCTTCTCGCGACGCGCCTTGGCGTAGGAGACGAGCCAGCGCAGCGCGAGCGTGTTCGCGCGGTGCGGCTTGACCTCGACGGGCACCTGGTAGGTCGAGCCACCGACGCGGCGCGACTTGACCTCGAGGGTCGGGCGGATGTTGTCGAGGCCCTTCTTGAGCACGGCAACAGCGTCCTGGTCGGACTTGGTGCCGACGCCGGCGAGCGCGCCGTAGACGATGCGCTCAGCGAGGCCCTTCTTGCCGTCAAGGAGGATCTTGTTGACGAGCTGCGAGACGATCGGTGCGCCGTAGACGGGGTCAGCAACCACCGGGCGCTTGGGTGCGGGTCCCTTGCGAGGCATTACTTCTTCTCCATCTTCGCGCCGTAGCGGCTGCGAGCCTGCTTGCGGTTCTTCACGGCCTGGGTGTCGAGCGCGCCACGCACGATCTTGTAGCGCACACCGGGGAGGTCCTTCACACGACCGCCGCGGACGAGCACCATCGAGTGCTCCTGGAGGTTGTGGCCCTCACCGGGGATGTAGGCCGTGACCTCGGTGCCGTTCGAGAGCTTGACGCGTGCGACCTTGCGGAGCGCGGAGTTCGGCTTCTTGGGCGTGGTGGTGTAGACGCGGGTGCAGACGCCGCGCTGCTGGGGGTTCGCCTTCAGGGCGGGCGCCTTGGTCTTGGAGACCTTCGGCGTCCGGCCCTTGCGGACCAGCTGCTGGATTGTGGGCACGTTGCTTCTTCCTGCTGCACGGTGACAGCTCTTCGATGTGGTGTGCCGGCGATGCCGGCTCCATCGGGAACCCACCGCGCACGCTCGCGCGTGCCTCTTTCGGGAGTGGTGGGTATGCCGTGGGGGCCCCAGGCTTGGGCCCGGATCCCGAGTGCACTCTCGCGATCCCCACGCATGACGCAGGGCACGCGAATGCGCACACCCGCTCAATGTTACTCGGGTGGAGAAAGACGGTCAAGCGCGAGCCCGCACGTGGTTCCGCAGCTCGTCCGAGAGCGAGCCCGTCGGCTCGAAGCGCGCCGCCAGCGCGATCCCGTCGCAGAGCGCCAGCAGCAGCTCCGTCGGCGCCAGCAGCGGCACGTCGAGGTGCAGCAGCACCGCGCGCCGCTCCCCCGGCACCGTCAGCCAGTAGTCCGCTGCGAGGGAGGGCAGCGTGCCCTCCTCGCCCGGGTCGCGGATGCTCGGGCGACGCAGGATGCGCGAGGCCCCTGCCCGGAAGACGCGGTCGTCATCGCCCGGGATCGCACTGCCGCCGAAGGGCTCGTGCGCCGCCCGCAGCACGAGCGGCACGAGCGCGGCCATCACCGCATCCGGCGCCGTGCTCTCCGCAGTCGAGACGGGCACGCCCTGGTACACGGATGCGACGGCGGGCATGGGCACGTCGGCACCGTGCCCGACCCCATCCGTCGGGATGCCCTCGAGCGAGATGCCGAGGTGCAGCTGCTCGGCCCGACCCGCTTCGGCGCGCTCGAGTGCAGCCTCGATGCGGCGTCGCAGCGCGATGCGGATCCCGGCACGGTCGTCGGCGCCGCCGTGCAGCTCCTGCGCCAGCTCGCGGATGCGCTGCCTGGCATCGGGCGAGCCGATCGGTACGGTGAACCAGCGCCCCGGCAGCGCCAGCGCGAGCCTCATGCCCCGGCCTCCACGCGCGTGCGCATGCTGAAGAGCAGCTCGCCGCCCGCCGCGACCGCGCCCGTCAGCCCTGCAGCCGCGATCGGCTCGCGCGGCGGCACGGTCGCCCGCACGCCGTCGACGAGCCGCTCGATCGCGATGCTGCCGGTGATCGCTGCGCCGTGCGCGGCCCGGAGCGCCGCGAGCACCGCGAGCGCGACCGCGCCGGACGGATCCGCACGCGCCGCCCTGTCCGGGCCGGACGCATCCGCTGCACGGAGCCCCGACCCGTCGTCCTCCAGCAGCACCCGGACGCGCGCAGCCCGCACGCCAGGCAGACCGGCGACGGCGATCGCCGCCTCGACCTGCACGACGCCCTCCACCGCCGCGATGGCCGCCTCGACCGCCGCATCCCTGCCGATCGCCGCCATGTCAGTCGCCTCGCTCGAAGACGGCGACGTGCTGCTGCTCGACGCCGACGAAGTAGCGGTCGAGGTCGTGCAACGCCATCCAGGTGCCAGCGAGCGAGCCGGTCTTGTCGCCCTGCTCCTGCATCGTCTGCTGGTAGCCGAGGCCGTGGTGGGGCACGGGGCCTGCGATCGCAGGCGGCTCGACGCGCACGGTCGTGCGGTTGGGGTCGTCGGCGTGACAGGGCTTCGACGGATCCTCGGTGTGCGGCACGGGGTCGAACACGGCACCGGTGCCTCCGCTGTGCTCGAACGACAGGACGGGGATGTGTGTCGGGATCGCGGCGTCGTCGATGCTCGCGCCCGCGACGATGACCGCGTCGATGGCGTAGGTGGCGGCGAAGTCGGGGTCGGCTGCGAGGTTGGCGGCGGTGATGCCGCCGAGGCTCCACCCCGTGAGCACCACGCTCGCGCCATCCGGAACCCCGGCCTCGACGCACGCCTGCCGCACGGCCTGCTCGAGCTGCGTCGGGCCGTCGCCGAGCTTGGCCGCGAGGTCGGAGTGGAGGTCGTTGATCGATGCGGTGCCCGGCAGCCATTGCTGGGTGCTCGGCACGTTGATGCGGTAGACCGTCTGACCGTCGGGACCGGTGACTGCCGTCACGGCGATCATGCTCGAGTGCTTGGGATCGGAGTCGGGACTGCCGGTGTGGGCGTCGACCGCGCGGTTGTCGGCCTGCAGCCGCGCGAGGTAGTCGCCCCAGGTGCCGGCCTGGCCGTGCTTGGGCGTGAGCGCCGCATCCCACAGCAGCACGGGCGAGCCGTCGTCGCCGGCGATCAGCCAATCGGCGAGCCACGGCAGCGTGCCGCGCAGCCAGGCGATCGTGCCCGCGAGCAGCGCCGCCTCGAGCGAGCCGGTCTCGACCAGCGTGCCGATGAACGCCTCGCCACCACCTGTGAGCACCCAGGTGGCGAGCATGAGCAGCATGAGGCCGCCGATGATGAGCCCCACGAGGCCGGTCGCCAGCAGCGCGAGGGCGAGCGCGGCGATCACGACGACCGCGATCGCAGTGACGACGATGGCAGCGAGCCATGCGAGCACCTCGACGAGCGCATCGGCGATCGCTTCGAAGAAGTCGCCGACGGCGCCCCAGACGTCGTCCCAGAAGGAGTCGTTGATCGCGGCGTCGTCGATCTCGTCGCGAATGCGGGCCTCGGCGAACGCCGCGGCCTGCTCCTTGTGCTCGCCAGCGGCGCGCCAGGCGGCCTCCGCCTCGGCACGGACGCTGGCCTGCGTGTCGACGACGGCCTGCTGCTCGGCGACCAGCAGCTCGTGCGAGGTGGCGGATGCGTCGTCCGCGGCATCGAGGCGGTCGCGCTCGGTCACGGCCTCCTGCAGCCGTGCATCGGCGGCGTCCCACTGCTCGATCGCCTCGTCTGCGCTCGCCTGCGCGATGCGCAGCTGCTCGGCGTAGTCGACGAGCGCCGTGCCGGTGACCTCGTAGCGCGAGGTCGCGCGGTCGAGCTGCGTCGACACCTCCCCCGCCGCATCGCGCACTCGGTCGAACGCACGCGCGACCGTGGAGTCCTCGTCGCGGATCTGCTGCAGGTGCACGATCGCCTGCTCGATCGCCGCGGCCGTGCGGCGATACGTCTCGCCGTGGCCCTCGACGACGGGCCACTCGCCAGAGAGCTGCGGGAGGCTCACCGATCTGCCGCCAGCCGCACGTCGAGCTCACGGAATGCCATCGTGATGCCCGCGACCGCGTCAGCCAGATCCTCTGCGGCCTCCTGGAACCGCTCCCGGTTGTCGTCCCAGCTGTCGGCGAACTCGCGCACGCGGCCGGCGAGGCCGTCGTGACCGACCGCTCCGGCAGCGGCCTCGCTCGTGTCGTCGGAGGCGGAGAGCTGCGTCGCGACGAAGCCGAGGTTCGTGACCGCTCCGTCGAGCGTCTCGTAGGTGATGCGGATGTCGGACATCGTGCCTCCCTGCCTGCTGCGACGCTATGACCGACCGCGCCGCCGCAGAATGGGCAGGTCTGCCCATATGCGAACAGGGGCCCGACCGTCATGGTCGAGCCCCTGCTGCAGTGCTGTCGGTATCAGCTGCCGGCGAGCTGCTCGTCGAGCGACTGGATGGCCTGCATCATGCCGCGCAGCGCCTCACCCATGTCAGAGATGCCCTCGATCGCCTGGTCAAGACCAGTCGTGAGCTCCTCATAGCCCTCACCGAACTTGCCAGACGCGTGCTGCGTCTTGAAGTCCTCACCCAGCAGCGTGTCGACCTGGCTCTTCAGGTCCTTGAGCACACCCGAGATGTCCTCCTTGCCCGTGTCGAGCTTGCCCGCCACAGACTCCATCTCAGAATAAGAAGCTCCGAAGTCGCTCATTGGTCCGATCCCTTCATCGTTGCCGATGCATGGCCCAGCCGGACCATCCGACCACCACCGTACGAAGCGACCGGGTCCGGCTCAATGGGGAGGACTCCCCATCGAGCCGACCGTCGAGCCGGCCGGCGCCGTCGGCGTCAGCGCAGGTCGAGCTCGTGCAGCGTGCCGAGCTGCGCCGCGCGCGCCCGCTCGGCAGCGTCCGCCGCGAGCAGCCCTCGCTGCTCGAGCGCGGCGAGCGCCGCGTCGCGGTCGGCGAGCACGGCCTGCCGCTCGGCAGGCGCGATCGCATCGATCGCGGCGCGCAGCGCCCCCGCGTCCTCGGGCGGATGCGCGGCAGACTCGTCGACGACGGGCGCCGGCGATGCGGGGCGCGAGAGGAGCAGCTGCAGCGCGGCAGCGAGCACGGCGATGATGATCGCGGCGATGATCGGCACCGACCAGCCCGACCAGGGCGCGTAGCCGGCGGTCTGGGCGAGCCCACCGCCGAACCACAGCGCGATGGCGCCGAGCACCGCTGTCGCGATCGAGACCCAGCTCCACAGCGGCGAGCGCCTGCGGCCGCGGGCGATCCAGAAGCCGAGGATCGCCAGCTGCACGAGCGCGCCGATGGCGAAGCAGACGCCCGCGATCGGCGCCGACTCTGCGATCGGCATCCGCCAGATGCCGACGGGGTCGCCCAGCAGCGATGCCATGCCGATGAGGGGCGCCAGCACCACGGCGACCAGTGCGAGGCCGACGGCCCAGCCGCCGACGTCGCGGGCCGCAGCGCCGGGCGTGCGCGGCGCGACGAGTGCGGCCAGCGACGCGCCGTCCCGGCCGGCGAGCGCGAGCGCATCCGGATGCCGCTGCAGCGCGTAGGCCTCGAGCATGCCGAGACGCGGGGAGGCGCTCGCTGACTGGTGCTCGGCCCAGGCCAGCGCGCTGTCGTGGCTGAGGCTCATGCGCCGGTGCCCTCGCGCCAGACGGCGTCCGTGCCGAGCGCCTCCGCCGGCGGCTCGCTCGATCGGAACGGCCCAGCCGGTCCCTCGATCGAGACGGAGCCTGCGAACGCATGGAAGCTGGAGACCACGTCGGCCACGAATCCGGGCAGCGTCGGCTCGAGCCGCAGGTGCGCGACGGCGAGCTCGTCGCTGCAGATGATGTCGACGCCGACGAGCTCGACCGGCGTGCCCGACTGCTCCTCCAGCTGCTGCTCGCGGAAGACGCGCTGCACACCGGGCCCGATCTCTGGCAGCTCGATCGGCGAGAGTGCGCCGTCGACCGTGGACCAGTCGATGGGCTCATCGATGGCGCCGAAGGCGACGTGCACGATCGCCACCCGCAGCTCCCGCACCGGCCAGTACTGGAAGCAGAGCGCATCGTCGAGCCGCCGCCGTGCGAGCCCGTGCTCGAGCGCCGCCGGCACGAGCACCTCGTGCTCTGGGTGCCAGCGCTCGCCCCAGTCCTGCCGCAGCTCCTCGGCGCGTGCGGCGACCCACGCATCCGCGTCGATCTCCTCGCGCACCGGGATCTCGAGCCAGCCGGGCTCCTCGGTCTTCGCGGTCACGCTCCAGCCGATCGTCTCCTGCATGCCTCGAACCTATCGCCGACGGCGGCCTGCAGCCTTAGAAGCCCATCCACTTGAGGGGCGGGAACCTGTCGGTCAGCCCCTCGGTGCCCGCGACCTGCGTGCCGTAGGTCGTCAGCTTGATCGCGTTGCCAATGTAGGAATGGCCGAAGTCGAAGCCCACCGCGAGCCTCGACGTCCAGTCGATGCCCTCCTCCATCACGTTGCCGAGGGTGGCGAAGTCGTCGAGGCTCTTGCCCGTCATCAGCTTCGTCATGAAGCCGCCGAGGCCGTTGTTGTTGAGCTGCCAGAACGTGCTGGCGCTCGCGCGGAAGCCCTGGAAGCCGCCGCCCGCGAAGCGCGACGCCATCGAGAGCGTGCGCATCTGGCTCATCGCGGCCGAGTACGTCGAGGGCTTGAACGCGCCGCCGGCGATGTCGCCCAGGAAGCTGATCGCGCCCGACTTGCCCTGCGCGAGCTTGCCGAGCGAGCCGAAGGGGATGACGCCCACGATCGCCAGCGCGAGGTCGAGCTTCGAGGCGTCGCCTCTGGCGTACTGGTAGATCGTCAGCGCGAGCGTCGCGACGGCCACGATCGCGGCGAGCGCAGCGATGATCGGCCCGCCGATGATGAGGCCGACGACCGCCAGCACGAGGCCGACGACCGCGAGCACCTTGAGGGCACCGGCGACGAAGCCGTCGAGGTCGTCCCAGAAGGAGTCCTTGATCTTGCCGGCCAGCGCGTCGCCGACGTCGCTCGCCGCCGTGTCGAACGCGGCCTCCCACGAGTCGTAGTCGACGTCGAAGGCCCGCGCCTCGGCCTCCCAGGCCTCGTAGGCCTCGCGCGCAGCCTGGTCCTGGGCGGCCTGCTCCTCGGCTTCCGGGCTGCCGGCATCGGGCTCACCCCAGCCGCCCGTGTCGCGCGGCTCGACGGATCCCGGCAGTGCCTGCAGGGTCTCCCAGAGGGTCTGGCAGTTCGTGACATGCCCGTCGATCGCCGGCTGGTCGACGGCGAGCGCGACGCCGTAGGCGTACACGACGGGACCGGTGGGTGTGTAGAGCTGGCCGGCCTCCTTGAGCGTGCCGTGCACGTCGCCGACGCCCTCGCGCAGCTTGTCGGCCGCCTTGCCCTCGAGGCCGTCGGTGCCGTCCGCCAGCCCCTTGAGGATCGTGGCGCTGTCGGTCATCATCGTGCCGAGGTTCTCGATCTCGGTGCCGCGAGCCTTGATGGCATCAGGGTCGCCGACGACGGTCGCGATCGTGCGCCCCTTGGGCGAAGGGTTCATCCACGTCATCGTCTGCTCCTCAGCCTTCCGTCATGCTGGCCGTGGTCTCGACGTCCCAGTCGGTGAACCCGTCCAGCACGCCCTGCACGTGCTCCTGCACCTTCTTGATGCCATCGCGCAGCTCGTCGCGCTTGTCGTCCCAGCGGTCCTCGAAGTCCTCGACGGCCTCGCGCAGGTCGTTGCGGCCGTAGGGGTCGCCGATGGCGCCCTCGAGCACGTCGGCACGGTCCTCGGCGTTGTCGAACTCCGTCACGATCGACTTCAGGTAGTCGTTCAGCGTGCCGAGATCCTCGAACTTGATCAGGACATCCATCGTGTCTCCTCGTCGTGCCGTCGGTGCCGGGGCCTTGACCCCAACCTAGGGAACGGATGCGCGTCGCACGATGGGGAGGAGTGCCCATGCCCTCGGGTCGGCCGGGTCGGCTGCCTCAGCGCGCCCAGCGCAGCGTGGCGACGCAGGCGTCGAAGAGGCGGAGCATGGTGACGAGCGCCGGATCGTCGGCGGGGAACTCCGCTCCCCTGGTGATCACGAGCGTCAGCTGCAGCGCCCTGGCCTGCTTGGAGCCGGGGATGGGCGTGAGGTAGACGACGGTGCGCTGCTTGGCGGCGTCGGTGCCGATCATGCGATCGGTCTCGCGCTCGTAGCGGATGAAGCGCTTGTCGTCGTGGAGGGCGGTCGCGCCCTCGCGGATGCGCTGCGCCATCTCCTGCTGCAGCGACACGTCGGGCTGCGGCGTGCGGATCGTCGCGATGAGCGACGCCGGCAGGAAGGCCCAGTCGGGCGCACCCGGCTCCGGGCCGAAGTGCGCGACGGCCTCCAGCTTGCGCATCGCTGCGAACGATTCCTCGAGCTGCGCCTTGAGCTGGGCGTACAGGTCGGGCCGGTGCGCCTCCATCAGCCGCCGCTTCGCGGCCTGCAGCATGCGCTGCTCGGTCTCGGCAGCGACGTCGTGCCGCGCCCAGCCCTCCGGGAGCTCGAGCTCGAACTCGGGATCGGCGGGCGCGCCGAGCTCTTCGCGCAGGGAAGCAGGAGGGTTCGCGTCAGTCACGCGACGACCCTAGCCGCGCCGTCTGAATGCCGAGCCTCTCGGCACACGAACAGGGGCCCGACCGTCATGGTCGAGCCCCTGTTGCAGTGCTGTCGGTATCAGCTGCCGGCGAGCTGCTCGTCGAGCGACTGGATGGCCTGCATCATGCCGCGCAGCGCCTCACCCATGTCAGAGATGCCCTCGATCGCCTGGTCAAGACCAGTCGTGAGCTCCTCATAGCCCTCACCGAACTTGCCAGACGCGTGCTGCGTCTTGAAGTCCTCACCCAGCAGCGTGTCGACCTGGCTCTTCAGGTCCTTGAGCACACCCGAGATGTCCTCCTTGCCCGTGTCGAGCTTGCCCGCCACGGACTCCATCTCAGAATAAGAAGCTCCGAAGTCGCTCATCGCGTCTCCTCCTCGAATCGAGTTCTGCGGCCCGACCGGACCACCTGGGAACCAAGGTACGGGCGCTCAGGTGAACACGCGATGGGGAGAGGTGCCCATGCCGCTCACTCTAGCGCCGGGGCCGACGCGGTCTCCTGTGTCGACACATCCGCCGCGTGCTCGCCGGGGTCGGATGCCTGCGGCTGCGGCTCCGGCACGGGTGCGGGCGGGCGGGCGGCGCTCTCGGGCACGATCGGCAGCTGCACCGTGACGGCACGGCCGTTCTGCACGAAGATGCCGCGGCCGACGGGGAAGTCGGCGCGCTTGACCTTGGGGAAGGGCACCTTGAAGACCGAGTCGCCGTCGTAGGCGTCGGGCTTGAGGATGATGCCCTTGCGGCCCGCCTTGAAGTCGCCGATGAAGCCGTAGCCGCCGGTGACCTGCGTGACGTCGGCGTCGCCGACCAGCAGATGGTCGCTGCGGTTGATCGCCTGGAAGAGGGCCTTGAGCGCGCGCTCGGCGTCGGAGTCGGCGAACTGCGGCACGTTCTCGATCACGATCATGATGCGACCGGGGATCGTCTCGTCGGCCACGATCTCGGTGAGCTCGGTCGCCAGCTCCTTCGCGGCATCCGGCTTCGTGACGCTGCGCACCCACGGGCGGAAGTCGTGCAGCACGGAGCGGCGGCCAGCGAAGTGGAAGAGCTTGACCTCCGGGTCGAAGCGCTCCATCGCGATGACGAGCGCCTTCAGCACGTTCGTCTTGCCTGCTCCCGGCGGGCCGGCGACGATGAACGTGCCGATCGGGTCGAAGTCGCGTGCGGCGAGGGTGTCCTCGGCGACACCGAGCACGGGGAAGTCGTCGACGCGATCCGGCAGCTGCTCGAGCGTGAGGCCGGTCGGCAGCGCCCCGATCTCCTCGACGTCGCGCGCGCCCTGCTCGCGCAGCGAGTCGGCGAGCTGCCCCATGAGCTTCGACTGCTGCGCGACGTTCGGCGTGCCACCGAGCACCGCCACCTGCATCTCGAGGCCGTCGACCACCGCGCGCCCGGGCGCGGACTGGTCGTTCAGCACGTCCTTCGGTGCGCCCACGAGCATGTAGCCCGACTCGTCAGAGAGGCGCAGCACGACGCGGCGCGAGATGTTCGACGAGACGGCGGTCGGCACGGCGCCGGAGCGGTCGGCCGTCGCGATCGCGTGGATGCCCAGCGGGCGGCCCTCGCCGAGGATGCGCATGAACACCTGGTAGAAGGGCGAGCGGGCGCTCGTCACCTCCCAGTCGGCCTTGAACTGCGGGAAGTTGTCGAGCAGCAGGAAGATGCGCGTCGCGTTCGGCTCGACGAGCTCGCGGTACTCCGTGAGGTTCGCCGCGTTCGCCTCGGAGAAGGCCTTGCCACGTCGGTCGAGCTCTCTGCCGAGCGAGCGCAGCAGCCGCTGGACGCGCTCCGCGTCGTCGCCGGAGATGATCGAGCCGACGTGCGGCAGCACCTCGAGCGACTTGAGCGCACCGGAGGCGAAGTCGAGGCCGTAGACCTCTGCCCTGCTGAGCTCCGGGCGCATGCCCGCCGCCGTGCCGATGGTCTTCAGCAGCGTCGACTTGCCGGAGCCGGAGGTGCCGTAGACGAGCATCGAGCCGTCGCGATCCGGGTGGAAGTACAGCGCGTCCTGCCGCTGCCGCTCCGGCACGTCGGCCTTGCCGAGCACGATCTTGCCGTCGCCGTCGAGCGGCAGGTCGCGCAGGTCGACGGTCGTCTCCAGGTCGTCGAGCCACGGCCGGCGCGGTGCGGGGATGTCTGCGCGCTTCGTGGCGTCGATGAGCGTCTTGACGATGCGCTTCTGGTCGTTGGGGCCCAGATCCTCGTCGTGCGAGTCGGACTCCGGTGCCGCCTCCGGCTCCCATCGCTGCACCGAGCCGAAGCGCAGCTCCGCCACCTTGACGTCGGCGACCTTCACCTCGTCGGTCGTCCAGCCGCCCGCGTAGGCCGACTGGAACGGGACAAGTCGACCGGGGCCGGTCTTGGCGATGCCGCGCCCCGGGATCGATGGCGGGAACGAGCCGGCGATGGGATCGTCGACGACGTCCTTCGAGTCCGACTCGTCGGCCATGCGCAGCGCGACGCGCAGGTTGGTGTTGGCACGCAGGTTGTCCTTGATGACGCCCGCGGGGCGCTGCGTCGCCATGATCAGGTGGATGCCGAGCGAGCGACCGCGCTGGGCGATGTCGACGACGCCGTCGACGAACTCGGGCACCTCGCCCGCGAGCGCCGCGAACTCGTCGATCACGAGCACGAGCGCGGGCGGCGTCTCGGGATCCTGACGCTTCTCGAGCTCGAGCAGGTCCTTCGCCTTCTTGCGGTTGAAGAGGTGCTCCCGGTGGTGCAGCTCTGCTCGCAGGCTCGTCAGCGCGCGGCGCACGAGGTGCGGGCTCAGGTCGGTCACGAGCCCGACGCAGTGCGGCAGCTCGACGCAGTCGGCGAAGGCGGAGCCGCCCTTGTAGTCGACGAACAGGAACGTCACGCGATCGGGGCTGTGCGCCGTCGCCATGCCGAGCACCCAGGCCTGCAGGAACTCCGACTTGCCGGCGCCGGTGGTGCCGCCGACGAGCGCGTGCGGGCCCTGCGTGCGCAGGTCGAGCGTCATGGCGTCGGTGGCGCCCTGGCCCATGATGGCGCGCAGGTTGCCAGACTTCTTCAGCCGCGGCTTCTCACCGCCGGAGCGGTCGAGGATCGTGTTGTTCTGCCGCCAGCGGTCGATGACCGCGTTGGGCTCATCGGCGATCTCCGAGCCGACGAGCGAGAGGAACATGACGCTGTCGGGGATGTCGGAGGAGTCGTTGATGACGATGCTCGCGTCGACGACGGGCGCGAGCCGCTTCGCGAACATCTGCATGTACTCGTTCGAGACGCCCTCGACGCGCACGTCCTCGTAGTCGTCGCCGGAGCGCACCGTGCCGACGCGCGCGTGCTCGAGGCCCGTCGTCACGTCGACGAAGCTGCGGCACACGGCCGGCAGCGACTCGACCGTCGGCGCGACGAAGACGCCGTAGACACCCACGGCCGCGCCCCGCTCCAGGATCTGCGTGAGGCGCGGGCGGTCGACGGGCGCGTCGTTGGTGACGATCAGCACGACGGAGGTCTGGATCGACTGCACCGTGTCCTTCGCCGCGCGCTCGACGTCGGAGCCGTAGTGCATCGGCGTCCAGTCGTCGTCGAAGGGCGTCTTGCGCTCCGGTGCCGTCGCCTTCGAGCGGCCCAGCACGAGCTCCTCGAGCGCGTTCAGCAGCACGGTGCCAGCGGTCGCCGAGTCGGCCAGCGGCATCTCCTTGAAGGGGCTCGTCTCGCTCGTGGTGTGGGGCAGCCACTTCATCCACTCGAGCTCGTCGGTCCACTCGCCGTCGCAGATCGCGACCGTCACGACCTCATTGGGCGCGTGCAGGCCGTAGAGCTGCACGGCCAGGCCGCGCAGGGCATCCGCCGTCAGCGACTTCGGGCCTGCGATGCCGATCGAGCCGACCGAGGAGAACGACTCGACGATCGGCACGTCGTCGACGTGCTTGTAGCGCTCGCGCAGCCGGTCGACCCGTTCGAGGTACTCGGGCAGGCCCTCCTGGCCCTCCTCCTCCTTGATGGTGTTGCGCGACTCGGCACGGCAGGTGCCCAGTCGTATCGACAGGAAGTTCCAGTGCTCCGGCCTGCGGGTCCAGAGCAGCGGCCCGAGCCGCATGGCATGCTCGAAGACCTCGGCGACCGGCGGCACCTCGAGGTTGCGGATGCGCTCCTCGTCGGGCTTCTCGCGGTAGAGCTTCTCCTCGAGCTCCTCGTACTTCTTCTCGAACAGCTGCACCTCGAACTTGCGCTTCTGGCCGTTCTGGGTCTTCTGGTTGATGAAGTTGCCCATCAGCATGAGCGGCGTCATGAAGGCGATCAGCAAGGAGCGCGCGCGACCGGTCATGGCGAACATCGCGCCGGCGAGGATGATCGGCGCGATCAGCATCGTCCAGGGGAAGAGCCGGTCGATCATCTCCTTCGGGATGCGCGGCCCGTCGAAGTCGGTGCCCGGGTAGCGGGCCTCCACGCGCGGCGAGCGATTGAACATGAGCGCCCCGCCGCGCTCGAGCACAGGGTCGGGTCCGGATGCGTCGAAGGCGCCCGCGAACGAGACCGACAGCTCGGTGTCACCGATCGTGAAGACCGTGCCGGGCACGACGCGCAGGCGCGACACGAGTCCGCCGTCGACGAGCACCCCGTTCGCAGAGTTGAGGTCGACGACCTCGATGTGCGTGCCGACCTCGATGCGCGCGTGACGCTTCGAGACCAGCTGGTCGGCCAGCACGATGTCGTTGCCGGCGTCGCGGCCGATCGAGGCATGGCCGCGGCCGAGCTGGAACTCCTGCCCGGCGAGCGGGCCACCGATCGCGCGCAGCACGGCGACGGCCTCGACCGCAGAGCCGGCAGGCCCGCCCTTGCGGGCGCCGGCCGCCCCGAGGTTCACGACCCGAGCGTGGAAGCCCGAGCCGATCGGCGCCTCGGTGATGAGCGCATCCGGCTGCAGCTCGACCAGCTGCTGCTCGGTGGGTGGCGCGACCGCGAGCGAGAGCGTGTCGCCCTCGACGAACGGGATCGACCGATCGGGATCTGCGAGCGCGATCTGGCGCGCGACGTCGTCGACGGTCGCGGTGGAGTCGGCGGTGATGACGACATCCGTCGCCTCGGCCGTCGGCCGGTGGAGCGTGAGCTTGACCTTCATCTGGCTTCCTGCCCCTCAGTCCTGGCTGTCTTCGGCGTCGCGCAGCGCGGGATCGTCCAACAGCGCCAGATCGCTGCGCGTCACGAGCTGCGACGAGACCGCGTACTCCACGAGCCTGGCACGACGGTTGCTCGCGAGCTTGCCGACCCCGCCCCGAAGGCCCTGCACGCCCATCCGGTCGAGCTTGTCGCAGACGTTGTCGAGCTTGCGGTTGAAGCGGCTCATCGTCCAGCCGAGCCGTTCGGCGGCCGAGCCGCTCGAGGGCAGCTCGCTGACACCGACCCCGTCGCGGCGCAGCATCGGCTCGGCGAGCGCCACGATCAGCAGCTTCTGCAGCTGCGTCAGCCCCACCGGCATGACGGTCGTCTCGCCGGAGGAGCGGCGGCGGTGCTCGGTCGACATGGCGAACGAGGCGTCGTCGGAGTGCAGGCCGATCTCGTACGTGGTGGGGCCGGCGGTGAAGACGATCGAGCATTCGGAGAACACGATCGGCAGCCGCGCGCCGGGCGAGAGCCACGACTGCACGGCGCCGCCGCCGCTCGAGATCGTCGCCGACAGGCGCGTGCCGAGGTTCGACAGCCACCACAGCCCGAGCTGGTTGCGCAGCTCGAGGAACTGCCGGTGGAGGTACTGGTTGTCGTCGACCGTCAGGTCTCCCTCGCGACCGATGACGAACGGCTTCGTCGGGTCGAGCGTGATCCACTCGCCGGCGAACTCCAGCTTCAGCTCAGGAACCTGCTCAGCCATTGACGCACCCCCGAGTGTCGTTCGACGACCTGCCGTCGTCGCGGACCAGTCGCACCAGGATGCACGACTCCCCATCGGAGTCTCGCTCGAGGGTCACCTCGGGCGTGGCGGTCTGCGCCGTGACGGGGTCGGCGTCGCTGCGCTCGTAGCGGTATTGGAAGCTGTCGCCCTCCTGCGGCTGCGCGTTGGTCCAGGTGAACTGCACCGTCTCGTCGACGACCGTGCCCTCGACGTTGATCGGGGCGCTCGGTCGCTGCGCCGCAGGGGGCGGAGCCACCGTCTGGCTCGGATCGGCCTGCGGCTGCGACCGGTTGCCCGCCGAGAGCGCGAGCCACACGATGCCGAAGCCGAGGAGCGCCACGAGGGCGCCGCCGACGATCGCGAACACCGTCTTCCGGCGCGATCGCGGCGGCGCCTGCTCCGCCTGCGCGACGGGCGCTGCGCCCTGCGGGGCCGCAGCCACCGGGGTCCTGCGGATCGTCGCATCCGAGACCGCGCCCTGCTGACCCGGCGGCGCGAACTGCGGTGCCTCGCCTGCGTGCGGGTCGATCGAGACGATGCCGCGGATGCGGGTCGCGCCGCCATCCTCTTCATCGACCACCTCGGCGTCGAGCGAGTCGTCGAGCACGTCGAGCGGCGTGACAGGCAGCGCCATCTCGGCCTCGACCTGCTGCAGCGCGCGACCGAATGCCACCGCGCTCTGGTGGCGGCGCGAGGGCTGCGGGTCCATCGCGGAGGCCAGCACCGCCTCGAGCCGCTGCGGCACATCGTGCCTGGCGAGCGGCGCGATGTCGCCGCGCTGGATGCGGTCGATGAGATCGACGCTCGTGTTGCTGCCGCCCGGCAGCTCGAACGGCGTCCTGCCGGCGAGCAGCGTGAACAGCGTCGCCGCGAGCGAGAAGACGTCGGATGCCGGGGTCGACCTGGGCGGTTCCAGGAACGCCTCTGGTGGCGACCACGGGATCGACATGCCGCTCGTGTCGTCGGCGCCGCCGGCGCTCGTCGCGATGCCGAAGTCGGTCAGCGCCGGCCGGTTGTATGCGGTGACGAGGATGTTGGCGGGCTTGATGTCGCGGTGCAGGATGTTGGCGCGGTGCGCGGTCTCGACAGCGCCCGCGATCTGCACGCCGAGCGAGAGCACCTCCGGCACCGAGAAGCGGTCGCGGCGGTAGCGCACGCCCAGGTTGGGCCGCGGGCAGTACTCCATCGCCAGGAAGGGGCGGCCGTCCGGCGCGACGGCGGCGCCGTAGATCGTCACGATCGACGGGTGCGTCGAGAGCTGGGCCATCACGTTGGCCTCGTGCCGGAAGTTCTCGATCAGCTCCCGGTTGACCGCATCCGGCAGCAGCACCTTGACCGCGACCTTCCGCGAGGGCAGCAGCTGCTGATAGAGGAACACGTCGGCGAAGCCGCCTGAGCCCAGCAGCGAGACGTAGTCATAGCCGGGCAGCTCCGGCGGTGCAGAAGGGGCGCGCTTGGGGCTCACGGTGCCGACTCGATCGTGAGCACGACTTCGTCGCCCAGGTCGAGGCGGTCGCCGAGCTGCAGGATGGTCGAGGCCTCGGGGCGCAGTCGCTGCGGGGCAGCGCCCTCGCGCAGCAGCAGCGTGCCGTTCGTCGAGCTGAGGTCGATCGCGACGAGGTTCCAATCCTCGACCCGCAGCTCGAGATGGCTGCGCGAGATGTCCTCACCGGGGCTCTCGACCGTGACGAGTCGTGGCACGCGGCCGTCCTCGACGCGACGCGAGCGCGGTCGACGGCCGATGATCACTCCCCTGCCGAGCGGGATGCGCTCACCGGAGGTCAGCACGGCGACGGCCACCTCCGGGCGGCGACGCTGCGCGGCGGAGCCCTCGTCGATGCGCGAGCCGCACTGCGTGCACTGCAGCGTGCCGGGCGCGTTGACGTGGCCGTTGGGGCAGATCGTCGAGAGCACGAGCGGCCCGGTCGCGGGCGCGGGCTCGCGATGCTGCTGCTGCTGCTCGCGCTCGGCCAGCAGCGCTCGCGCCTGGTCTGCTGTGACCGTCATGCCGTCGTGGTCGCCGAAGTCGCCGCCGGCCGGCGTCGTGGACGGATTGCCGACCGGTGCCGACGGGGCGGCGGATGCGGCGGGTGCGGACGCGGGCGCGGCGGGGTTGGGCGCTGCCGGCGTCAGCGCCGCGGCACGCGGGTGCTCGGAGGTCGGGGCGGATCCGAGCGCGGGCTCTGCCGCGGGGGCCGGCGCGCTCGCGATGCCGTGGAGGTCGACGGCGGGCTTGATGAAGCCGGGCACCGAGTCGATCAGGCCGCCGATCGGGTTGCCGGTGTCGGTCGGCGCCGCGGGCTCGGGGGTGGAGCTGGGCTCGGGCTCCATGACCGGCTCCGGCTCGGGCTCCGGCTCGACCTCGACGACTGGCTCCGGCACCGGCTCGGGGGTGGGCTCGACCTCGATGACTGGAGCCGGCTCCGGGTCCGGCTCCGCCAGCGGCTCCGGTTCGGGCGACGCCGGCGCCGCGACAGGCGCGACCGCGGCGACGGGCGCGACAGCGCGAGCCTCCGCAGCCCCTGCGGGTGGCAGCGTCTGGCCGAAGGCGCCGAAGCCCGATGCCGGATCACCGATCGACCC
This sequence comes from Agrococcus sp. ARC_14, assembly GCF_022436485.1. Lineage (NCBI taxonomy): Bacteria > Bacillati > Actinomycetota > Actinomycetes > Micrococcales > Microbacteriaceae > Agrococcus > Agrococcus sp. ARC_14. The sequence continues at coordinate 257,817 of NZ_JAKUDO010000002.1, read as the reverse complement.
TCCGACGGGACGGTCCGCCGGTTCGTCGACTGAGGCATCCGCCGGCCTCGGCGCGACGCGGACGGCCGAGACGCGCACGACGCCGCCCTCGAGCGGCAGCGTGCCATCCGCGAGCGAGCCGAGTCCTCCTGCTGCGACCGACTGCTCGCCGCTGGTCTCATCGAGCGACCAGTCGGCGCCGTAGCGGTCCGGCAGCGCTGTCTCGCCCGCGCTCGCCGGCACGCCGTGGCGGCGCAGCAGCGCACGGCCGCCATCGAGGTCGACGAGGCCGATGAGCGCAGTGGGCTCCGACTCGAGCAGGGTGCGCAGCCCCTCGGCGGTGTCGATCAGCGCGATCGACGCGTGCAGCTCGACCGCCCGCGTGGCGGCGAGGTCGCGCTCGCAGACCAGCACCACGCGTCCAGCAGCGACGCACCAGGCCTCGCCCGGCGCGTATTCGACTCGTGCGCTGTGGGTCCGTGTGGTCATGGACGCACCTCCCTGGGGATCGTGTCGTCGAGCAGCTGCGCGTGGGTGTCGAACAGGTCCTCTTCGGAGAGGGCCACCGCATCCACGTCGACGACGACGACGGAGACGTTGTCGGGGGCGCCGGCGTCGAGCGCGCGGCGCATGAGCAGCGCTGCGGCTGCTGCGGGAGAGCTGACATCGCCGAGGATCTCGGCGATCTCGTGATCCTCGACCTCGCCGGAGAGCCCGTCGGAGCAGACCAGCAGCCGCTGTCCCCGCTCGGCGGGGCGCAGCCAGACGTCGGCCGGCTGCCGCTCCCCGGCTCCGAGGGCGCGGGTGATGACGTTGCGGTGCGGGTGGCGTCGGGCGTCGGCGCGGCGCAGCGCACCGGTCTCGACCATCTCCTGCACGACCGAGTGGTCGACGGTGACCTGCTGCAGGCTGCCCTGCTCGTACAGGTAGGTGCGAGAGTCGCCGATGTTGAGGATCAACCAGTGCGCGACACCATCGACGTCGACCAGCACCGTGCCGGAGAGCGTCGAGCCGCCGATCGGCTCGCCCTGTGACCGCTCGCGCATGGATGCGAACGCGCGCTCCACCGCATCCTCGACGCACTCGACGTCGGCGAGCGTGCGGCCCTTGAGGCTGCGGAAGGCCTCGACCGCGAGCGTGCTCGCGACGTCGCCGGAGGCGTGCCCGCCCATGCCGTCAGCGACGACGAACACCGGGAAGGAGGCGAAGACGGAATCCTCGTTGACGGTGCGGCGCATGCCCGGATGGGTCGCACCCGCCCATCGCAGCGAGATGGATGGATGGCTGAAGCGGAACTCGCCGACGGCGTTCACCATGCCGTTCCCCCGGGTTCGATGGTCATGGCGCGGTCGCCGAAGCGCACGACGTCGCCGACGGCGAGCGCGAAAGGCGCTCCCGGCGCGAGCGGATGCTCGACGCCGGCGCGCACGACGCTCGAGCCGTTGGTGGACGCGCGGTCGACGGCAGCGAACGGGGACGCGGTGATCAGCAGATGGGTCTTGGAGATCGAGCGCGTGTCGTCGCTGATCGGCAGCAGGTGCTCGACCACCTCACCGGCAGCGGGAGCGGGGTTGCGGCCGACGAGCGCCGCGCCCGAGATGGCGAAGCGGTCGCCGGTGTCGAAGGCGAGCGTCGCGATCGCCGGCCGGGCACCAGGACGGGCACGCGTGACGTCCAGATCGTCGTCGTCCGCGGCGGCGACCTCGACTCGCCGCACCGTGCTGTCGTCGATCTCGCTGTCGAAGTCGGGCTCGATGACCGTCTCGTCGTCGATCGGGCTCACGGGCATCGCCTGCTGGTGTGCGGCAGGCGGCTGTGCGGGCGCGGGTGCTCCGGGTGCGGATGACTGCACGGCCGCAGCGGCTGCGGGCGGCTGCGCCCAGCTCATGGGCGCCGCCGGGGCCTCGGCATGCGGCGGCTGGTACTGCTGCCGGGGCTCGGCGGCAGGCTGCGGCACGGAGCCATGCGCGCGACCCGGCACGCTGTCGACGATGCCGCTGATCGGGGAGGCAGGCGGCTGCGCGCTCGGCGCGCTGGGCGTGGGCTGCGCGTCCGATCGCACCTGGCCGCTCAGCTCGCCGGGGCGGTAGCCGCCCAGGCGCGCGCCACCGGCGGGCATGCCGGGGACGGTGTGCGTGGGCGCAGGCTCTGCGGCCGGCTGGCTCGCGAGCCCCACCTGCTGCTGGCCGGGCTGCTGGGGGCGGGCGGCTCCCACGACCCCGGAGCTCGTGCGGGCGCCGGGCCGATACGCCAGCCCTGCTCGATCTGCGGGTGTCGCGAGCGACGGCAGCGCCGACTTGGCCGCCTCGGGCTCGGCATTGACCGTCTTGCGCGCGATGCGCATCCGCTTCTCGTGGTACGGGTCGAGACCGGCTCTGATGTCGACGAACCAGGTGCCGCCGACCTTGTCGAGCCATCCTCGGCCGCGCTTCTCGCCATCGAGCAGCGGCGAGACGAAGAACAGCACCGGGCCGATGACGGGCACCAGGAAGCTCAGGTACATCACCAGCGCACGCAGCACCGCCTTGCCGAAGCCGGGCTTCGAGAGCGTCTTGACGTTCACCGAGCGGATGCCCATGAAGGCCTTGCCGATCGTCACGCCCTTGCGCGCGTGGAGCACGAGCTGCACGACGACGAACGCGAGGCTCAGCACGAACGAGACCGCTGTGGCGACGACCATCCAGACGAAGTTCGGGTGGCTGAGGAGCCCCGAGGGCGTGATGGCGCCGGTCGCGACCTTCAGGAGCGTCGGTGCCGCGAGGATCCAGTAGGGCAGCTGCAGGAAGGCGAAGATCCCGAACTCGATGATCGACGCTGCCGCCCTGCGGCCGAGCGGCGCGGGTCGCAGCCCGAGCGCCGCCGCGTAGGCGGGGTCGGGCCTGCCGTCCTCATCGAGCCCCTCGATGACCGTGCGGCTCTCCTCGATCTCCCAGATCATCGGCGCCTCCGCTCCTTCCTCCGCCGTGCGAACGATCGCAGCGACAACCTGCCGAGCAGGCGCTTCGTCGGCTTCGCCTCTGCACGCATGCCCTGCACGCTCCGCTCGACGTCGAGCCAGAACGCGTCGACATCCTCCCTGGCGGGCTCGCCAGGGCCGAAGACTCCCTCATCGACGAACTCGCCGATCTCGGTCGCTCTCGATCGAGGGTAGCGATCCTCGACCACCCCGGCGACCTCGCGCCGCGTGACGCCCGCGGGCACGGGCAGGCCGAGATCGACGGCGTGATCGACCACCTCGTGCCAGCCGCCCGAGAGCCGGTCGCTCTCGCGCTCCGACCGGTAGCGCCTTCGCCACCTCGCAGCCTTGATCGCGCCGACCACGATGAACGGCGCTGCCAGCAGCAGCAGGAGCAGCAGCACGGAGCCGCCGACCCACAGCCACACGACCCAGGAGGTGTCCTCGATCTCCTCGTCGTCCTCCTGGCCCTCGTCCGCGACGGTGTCCGGCGACATGTCGGCCGGCTCCTCCGGCGGCTGCGGGGGCTGCAGCACCTGCGGCTTGGGATCGGGCTCCGGCTCCGGCTCGGGCTGGATGTCGTCGTTGTCCTCCGGCGGCGTCGGGTCGAACTGCACCCATCCGTAGCCCTCGAACGGCACCTCCACCCAGGCGTGCATGTCGCCGCCGGTGAGCTCGACCGCGGCGCCGTCACCCGTGAAGCCGTCGTCGGGGTAGAGCCCCATCACGACGCGCGCCGGCACGTTGATGCGGTTGAGCGCGAGCGCGAAGGCGGTGGCGTACTGCTCGTCGTCACCGACCAGCACGTCGCGCTCGAACATCGCCTGGATGCGGGATGCGCCGTGGCCGGCGAGCGAGGGGATGGTGTCGTCCTCGAGCCCATGGCTGAAGCTGCCGTTCTGCATCAGCCGCTGCATGTTCTGGATGTTCTCGAGCTGGTTCTGGCCCTCGTTGCCCCACGTGGCCACCCACGCCTGCAGCAGGTCGGGCACGACAGCGGGATCCGGCACCTGCAGGTCGGTCACCCGCGCGCCCTCCAGCTCCTCCGGGTCGGGCTGCGCCGGCACGATCGCCTCGAGCTCGTAGGCATCGCCGCTGCCCAGGCCCTCCAGCGTGATGGCGGTGCCGGTCTGGCCGTTGTAGTGCAGCGAGCTCTGCAGCGCATCCTGGCGCGCGCCGTCGAAGCGCAGCGACTGGATGAAGCCGACATCGGGCACCCAGATGCCCGAGTAGTCCTGCACATCGACGCGCACCGTCGCGGGCGTGCCGGACTGCTGCACGAGCACCTCGTCACCGATGCGGGCGAACGACCCGGAGCCCGAGGACTGCTGCGAACCGGCGACCGCGAAGACGGTGCCGTCGTAGTAGTCGAAGGTCGCCAGGCGCAGGCGGGAGTCGTCCGGCATGCCGCTGACGGTCATCAGCGTGGCGTCCTCGAAGTTCTTGTGCCAGTTGCGGTAGCCGGCGAGCGGGCTCGGGTACTCGGCGAGCTCGATGGGTGGCTCGACGGTGTCCCGCAGCACCGCGCGGCTGGCGGGCTGCACGGGGATGCTGATGAGCCCTGCGACCAGCAGCGCCGCCGCGATCATGCCGACCGCGCCGCGGGTGCGCTGCCTGCGGGCGCGACTGCGGTGGCGGGTGTCGTTGGTGACCTCGACCTCGTCGTTGAGCCCCGTGCGCCACGACGCGCGGCGCCAGGCGCACCATGCGACGATCACGCCGGCGACCAGGATGCCCAGCGCCGCAGGCCAGAAGGCGATCTTGGTGCCGAAGCTGATGCCGACGAGCAGCGCGATGACGCCGGGGAGCATCGCGAACGGCGCCCCGCGGCGCAGGCGCAGCGCCAGCACCGTCGCGATCGTCGTGCACACCAGCAGCGTCAGGAACGGCACGACGAGCAGGCTCGGGAAGCCCTCCGCCGGCGGTTCGGCCGTGAGCAGGCCCTTCCACGAGAAGACGACGCCCAGCAGCAGCTCCTGCCACGCGTCGAGCGTGGGGATGATGCCGCCGATCGTCTTGCGCGGCACGGCCAGCGCCGGGCCGAACAGCACGAGCGCGAGCACGATGCCCGCGGCCGTCATGAGCCAGCCGCGCAGCGGGCGCAGCGAGGTGAGCACGCCCACGGCGATGCCCAGCAGGGTGCCGCCGAGGCCGGCGAAGAGGTAGGCGACGCCGCCGAACACCGGGCCGAAGGAGAGCGTCGCTGCGAGGCCGACGACGAAGATCGCGGCGCAGTCGATGAGCGCCTGCTTCTGCGTGCGCGGCAGCATGGGCGTGTCGGTCACTGCAGCGCCACCCCTCGCATCACGCGCGGCAGATCGCTCACGCTGCCGATGGTGGCGAGCGCGGTGTCGCCGATCGGCTGCAGCCTGGTCTTGGCGTCCTTCACGACGGTGAAGACGATCACCCGCGCCTGCGCCGGCAGGAGCGTGCGTGCGCGGCGAACCAGGGCGGGCTCGACGTTCGCGCCGGCGTGGAGCATGATCACGGATGCGCCGCCGTGCTGCTGCGCGATCGTGGCGGCGAGGTCGAGGAAGCGGTCATGTCGCGGCGACCACTCGACGCCCGAGAGCGCGTCGAGCAGGCGCTTGCCGGTCGAGGCGGGCAGGGTCTGCTTGGAGGTCTGCACCACGACATCCATCTCGTCGCGCACCGCCTGCAGGCCCAGCGAGCCGAGGATGGAGATCGCGGTCTCGAACTCGGCGGGGTCGGCGTAGTCGTCTGGCGAGGTCGACAGGCCGAGGGCGAGCACGCTGCGGCGGGTCTGCTCGAACTGGCGCACCATGAGCGTGCCGGTGCGCGCCGACGACTTCCAGTGGATGTAGCGGCGGTCATCGCCGGCGACGTAGTCGCGCAGCGCGTGGAAGGCGATGTCGCTGTTGGTCAGGTCGCGGGTCGTGATGCCCTCGAGGTCGCGGATGAGGCCGGGTGCGGTCTCGTCGAGCTGCACCGTCTTCGGATGCACGAAGAGCTCGACGGGGTCGGTCCACTTCACCTGTCGGCGGAGCAGGCCGACGGGGTCGCCGCGTACCGAGCGCACGGGGCCGACCTGCAGGATCGTGCGGCGGCTCGTGGGGATCGCGAAGACATCCTCGTGCACGTCGCCCGGCTTCATGCGCGGCAGGTGGAACGAGGCGAGCGCCTTGCCGACCGGCACCTCGATGGTGGCGGGCAGCAGCGGCTTCTGCGCAGCCGCGTGGATCTCGATGCGGCCGAGGGCGCGCTCCCCCACGACGACGCGCGTGTAGGCGAGGTCGAGCACGATGCGGTAGCGGTTGCGGCCGATGATGAAGCCGATGGCTGCGGCGAGCAGCAGCACGCCGACGATCCCGACGACGATGAGCTCCTTCCACCCCAGCAGGATCCCGGCGACGAGGGTGACGACCGTGCCGATCAGCACCGCCCAGCCGAAGCCCGTGATCGGCTCGACCGCCGGCCAGACGACCCGGCGCAGCCACCGCACGGCAGCCCTCGTCCAGGCGTTGACGACCGACTCCTCGCCGACCACCCGGTCGACGGCGCGCTGCAGCGGGGTGCGCTCGCGCTGCACCGTGCGCCGCAGCCGGGTGGTTCCGGATGCGGTGGTCGCCGTCGCCGGCGAGCCGGTGCCGGTGTCGGGGTCAGGGGCGGGAAGAGACGTCGCCCGCTCGGGCGCCGTCGTCATGCAGCGTTCTGCCGGTCCTGCGGCGCTGCCACGTCGGCGATGGCGCGGTCGATGATGCGGTCGCCGGTGACGCCGGAGAACTCGGCCTCCGGGTCGATCACGATGCGGTGCGCCCAGACGAACTGTGCCAGATGCTTGACGTCGTCGGGCAGCACGAAGGCGCGGCCCTTCGCCGCAGCCCACACCTTGACGGCACGCATGAGCGCCATGGCGCCGCGCACCGAGACGCCCAGGCGGGTGTCCTTCGACTCGCGCGTGTGCTCCGAGAGCTGCGCGACGTAGTCGAGCACGGCCTCGTCGACGTGCACGGTGGCGGCGAGGTCGATCATCTCGGCGATCGCACCGGTCGTGATGACAGGCTGCACGCCCGCGGAGGCGTTGCGGATCGAGGCGCCCGCGAGGATCCGCACAGTCTGCTCGCGACCCGGGTAGCCGATGGACGTCTTCATCAGGAAGCGGTCGAGCTGCGCCTCCGGCAGCCGGTACGTGCCGGCCTGCTCGATGGGGTTCTGCGTCGCGATCACCATGAACGGGCGGCCGACCTCGTAGGGGGTGCCGTCGACGGTGACGCGACCCTCCTCCATCACCTCGAGCAGCGCCGACTGCGTCTTCGGGCTCGCACGGTTGATCTCGTCGGCGAGCACGATCGAGGCGAAGATCGGGCCCTTGTGGAACTCGAAGGTCTGCGTCTTCTGGTCGTAGACCGTGACACCCGTGACGTCCGAGGGCAGCAGGTCGGGCGTGAACTGGATGCGGTGGTCCGTTCCCTGCACCGTGGCGGCCATCGACTTCGCCAGCTGCGTCTTGCCGGTGCCGGGCGCGTCCTCGAGCAGCAGGTGACCCTCCGAGAGCATCGCCGTGAAGGCGAGGCGGATGACGTCCTCCTTGCCGAGCACGACGGTGCCGACGTTGTCGACGAGTCGGGTGAACGTCTCGGCGAACCAGTTCGCCTGCTCACGGGTCATCGATGCGCTCATGGGCGTCCCTCTCGTTCGGTCAAGCTCTTGATCATGGCCAGTCCACCCGTCCGGTCTCCCAGCTCTTGCCGTTGGCCGAGAGCACCATCCAACCCTGACCGTCGTAGCCCGACATGCAGAAGGTGTAGACGTCTCGAGGCGTCGAGCCGTTCGTGCTCGGCGCAGTCCAGCCTCCGCTTTGGAACCGGCCGCTCGAGGTGGAGTAGCACTCGTACTGATACCGCTGCCCGGCGATCAGGTCTGTCCAGCCCAGCACGTAGTTGGTGCCGTTCTGCCCGTTGGGAGCCGTCACGTTCCCACCGCGGCTGAGGGTCAGGCTCGGCTCGGGCAGCGCGGGGATCCGACCCTGCGCACTCGCGGTCGTGCGTTGCGTCCCGTGGCCGGGGAGCGGGTTGTTGCCCGCCTGGAAGGCCGACGTGGTCACGCGCACCTCGATCGAGTGGGAGGACTCCGGCTCGCCGCTCACCGTCTGGGAGCCGTTCGCTTCGACGGTGCGCCATCCGCCGCCGTCGACGTTGATCTCGGTCGTGAGCGCACGGCCGTTGGCGCCGGGAGAGCTCCAACTGAAGGTGATCTGCCGCTGCGCAGTGCCCGCGACGCTCGCGCTCGGGTTGCCGATCGCGCCGAACGGTCGCACCTGGTTGCCTGCGTTCGTCCAGCCGGACGAATACGCAACGCCGTCGATCACCGCGACCGCACGCACCGAGAAGGTGTACGGGCCGCCGTTGTTGTTCATGCCGGTGTAGGTGCCGCCGGGGCCGAAGGACTGCGTGCCGGCGCCACCACCCTGCACCTCGAAGGTGATCTCGTTCGCTCGCAGGCCGTTCGTGCTGCCTGGCGTCCAGGTGACGGCCGAGTCGGTGTTCCCGTCTGTCGCCGAGACGGCGCGAGGAGCGTCGGGTGCCGTGAAGGTGCGCACCGGCGCAGACGGAGCGGATGCGGTGCTCGTGCCGGCGTCGTTCGTGGCAGTGACGGTGAAGGTGACATTCTCGCCCTCTGCCGGGAAGGTGAAGTTTGCCGTCGTGCCGGTCACGGTCGCAGCCCTGGCACCGTTCGAGGGCGTCACCGTGTAGCCCGTGATCGTCGCACCGTTGGGGTTCGGCGCCTGCCACGTGACCTGCACCTGCACCTCGCCAGGGATCGAGCGATCCGGCGTCGCACCGACGCCCTGCACTTGCGTGGGCGGACCGGCGGGGATGACCTCTCGCGAGTAGGCGGAGTAGTCGCTCGGCTCGGGCGCGAGGTTCACGGCCTGGATGCGGAAGGAATAGGACGTGCCGTTCGTCAGTCCCGTCCAGGTGTAGTTGAGGCCCTGCACCTGCTGCTGCACTGCGCCGTTCGGAGCGGGCGGCGAGATCTCGACGATGTAGTGCTGGATGGGCGAGCCGTTGTTGACGGGCTCCTCCCACGTCAGCGAGAGCTGGGTGTCACCGCGCTCCACTTGCGGCGGCGCCGGCTGATCGGGCCGCACGTCGGGCCGCGCCTCGCGCGAAGCGGCCGAGGGGTCGGAGTCGCCGACCTCGTTCTGCGCCAGCACCTGGAAGGTGTAGGTGACGTTGTTGGTGAGGCCCTCGATGACGCAGGTGGTCGAGCCGCACGCCTGCGAGACCGAGCCGTCGGCCGATCGCACGACATAGCCGGTGATCGGCGCGCCGTTCGACGCGGGCGGTGCCCACGTGAGCGTCACCTGCGAGTCGGCGACGGCGTCGACGTTGGGCCTCGGCGGCGCATCGGGCCTGCCCTTGACGTTGAGGGTGAGCGTGCCGGTCACCTGGCGCTGCGTGAGCTCGGTGGCGTCCTGCACCGTGTAGCGCACGGTGAGCACGCCCGAGAAGTCACCGCCGGGCGTCACGGTCACCTCGCGGTCATTGTTCGAGACATCCCCCTGGCCGGCGACCAGCTCTGCCGACACGATGCGCAGCGGCAGGCCGTCGCGCTCGAAGGGGTTGAAGTCGTCCTGCACGACATCCTGCGTGAACGCGACGCCCTGCGTCGCCTCGCCCGTGTTGTCGCGCGCGATGGCCAGCGGGCGGTTCGTCGGCACGACCTCGACGAGCACGGTGCCCGGCGCCCGGTTGCCGTGCGGGTCGATCGCGACGATCTGGAAGGAGCCGGTGGAACCAGGCGGTGTGTCCACGGCCGCCGTCGCCGAGAAGACGGAGCCGTCGAGCGAGATCTCGACACCGTTCATCGAGCCGCCCGCGAACTCGTACGTCATCGCCTCGAGATCACCGGGGTCTGGGTCGGTCGTCGCGTCGCGCAGGTCGAACTGCGTTCCGTCCTCCCCGGCGACCGGCCGCAGCTCGGCGCCCGCGAACACCGGTGCGACGACGCTGGAGGGCGTCACGTCGATCGGGATCGTCAGCATGGCCGTGTTGCCGTCCTCCGGGCCCGTGCCATCGGTCACCTCGAACGTGATCGAGGCAGGACCGACGTAGCCCGCCGGGGAGCGGAACTGCAGCGTCTCGGCGTTCGCGATGAGCCCGGTGTCGTCGTCGTTGACCGCGGTGACCGTGTCGCCGGAGGTGATGCGGGGTGCATTGCCGTTCGACGTGGAGACCCAGTCGCGCAGCGGCAGCTCCTGGAGGATGCCGGAAGGAATCTGGATCGGCTGCGTCTGCGCGAGGAACGGTGCGCGATCGCGCACGGGAGGCACGGCCACGAACGCCTCGGAGCTGAGCCCGTCGATGTCGGTCACGCGGTACGTGACGACCTGGAACTCCTCGCTCGGCACCACCTGGATGGCGTCGCCCGCCACCACGCCTGGGCCCGTCACGACCGAGAGCGTGAGCTCGCTGGGGTCGCCGTCCGGGTCGAGGTCGTTCTCGAGCACGGGCACGTCGAGCGGCACGGCGAGCTCGACGCCGTCGCGCGGCAGCGGGTCATCCCTGGCGATCGGTGCCAGCAGCGGCGCGTCCTCAGCCACGGTCACGACGACCGACCCCGTGGTCGACGCGCCACGCGCATCCGCCACCGTGTAGGTGAACTGGTAGTCGCCCGGCTCGGACGGCGAGCGGAGGTCGACCGTGCTGCGCTCGCCGTTGACCTCGGCCTCGGCGAGCTCGTCGGGCAGCTCGAGCCCGTCGGACTTCAGCGTCAGGGCATCCTGGTCCGGGTCGGAGTCGTTCTCGAGCACGGCGATCGCGACCGCGCGGTCGGGGCGCACGGTGACGAAGTCGACCTGGGCGAACGGCGTCTGGTTGACGTCGGCGGCCTGCGCGATGCCGATGATGACCGTCGCCGTGCCCTCCTCGCCCCAGCGGTCGCGCACGCGATAGGTGAACTCGACCGTGCCGGCGCTGTCGGGGAACGCCTGGAAGTCGAAGTAGTCGGGGCCGACCTCCGGCAGGATGCGCCCGCCCTCGGGGCCGGTGTCATAGCCGACGAGCTCGACGCCGTCGCCGTCGGGGTCGATGCCGTCGAGCGGGATCGGGATGCGCACGGTCGAGCCGGCGAGCACGCGCGAGGTCACGGTCTCGGGCGCGGGCGGCGCGTTCTGCTCCGCATCGCGCGGCACGATCGTCAGCGAGACGGTCGCCGAGTCGCGGTTGCCGAACTGGTCGGTGATCTCGTACGTGACCGTCGCGCGTGTGGGCGCGTCGACGAGCGCGTGCACGCGGAGCCTGCCCTCGGAGATGAAGGCGACGCCCTCCTCCTCGCTGGCGAAGCTCGTGTCGACGACGGACTCGACCAGCTCGAACGGCGTGCCGTCTGGCGAGAAGTCGTTGGCGAGCACGTTGATCGTCGCGTAGTCGCCCGCTCGCACGGTCGCGGTGTCATCGACCGCCTTCGGCGCGCGCGGCTGCGCGGGCGGCGCCACCGGGATGACCTCGACGGTGCCGGTCTCGGAGTAGCGACCGTTCGAGACCGTGTAGGTGAACTGGAACGGGGCATCGAGGCCGTTGTCCTGGATGCTGACGATGCGCCGATCGCGCAGCTCGACCGTGACCGGCGCGGCGTTCTCGATCGTGAACTGCTGCACGACCAGCACGCCACCGGCCGGGTCGACGTCGTTCGCCAGCAGGTCGACGATGGCGGAGCCCTGCTGCGGCAGCAGCGCGGTGTCGCGCACGGCGACGGGGCGCGCCTCCTCGTCGGGGGTGCGGATGTCGATGCGGATGCGGCCGACGCTCGGCAGCGGGCCATCGGCGATCATGTAGGTCAGGTAGTGCGTGCCCACCGGGCCCGAGATGATGCGCACCGTGCCGGCCGACGCATCCCACTCCATCTCGACGCCCTGCGCGGGCTCGACGGAGGCGAGCCGCAGCGGCCGGCCCGAGGGCGAGTAGTCGTTGAGCATCGGGCGGATGGTGGCCTCGCGCCCCTCGATCGTGCTCACGAAGTCGGCGTTGGCCAGCGGCGGCGCGTCGCCGCGCTCGCGCACGTCGACCTCGACCTCGGCGGAGGCCTCGCTGCGGCCGTCGGAGACGGTGACCGTCAGCGTCTGCACGCCCACGTCGCCCGTCGCGGTGTAGATGAGGCGGCCGGAGGGATCGGTCTGGATCGTGTCGCCGGAGTCGGTGGTCGCGCCCGTGAGGTACATGTCGTCGCCGTCGGGGTCGACCCAGTCGGCGAGCACCTGGTACTCGTACTCGCCGCCCTGCTCGATCGCGAAGGCCTGCGCGCGCAGCTGCTCGGGCGGCGAGTTGTCGGCGTCGCCGCGCACCTGGATGCGCACGCCGGCGGTGGCAGTGCCGGTGCGGCCGTCGTCGATCTCGTAGTTGAACGTGAAGCCGCCGGAGAATCCGTCTGGCAGCTCGAGCTGCAGCTCGGAGTCGTTGGAGACCGGCGCGATCGACACACCCTCTGGCAGATCGCCGACCACCCGTGCCGTGAGCACGTCGCCGTCAGCATCGCTGTCGTTCCAGAGCACCGGCAGGATCGTCGAACGGCCTGCGCGCGCGCCGAACTGGTCGTCGTTGGCGTCGGGCTCGGTGTTCTCCTCGTTGAGGGGAGGCGGCTGGTTCGTGAGCAGATCCTCGGTCGACTCCGAGTCGTCCTCGTCGTTCGTCTCGTCCGACTCCTCCGGCAGCAGGTCATCCCAGTTGTCGACCAGCACGAGCGTGTCTGAGAGCAGCCACGAGGAGCCCTCCTGGTACTGGTTGAGCACCACGGCGTCGCGGTTGATGCGGAACGTCGCGGGGCTGCCGTTCATCTCGGGCACCTGCTGCTCGCTGCGCTCCTGCCCATCGCAGTCGCGCACGAACTGCGCGCTGCCGGGCCAGACGGCATAGACGCAGCCGCCCAGCTGCACAGGGCGCACGGCCTCGCCGCCGCCCTGGCGATCCTCGATCTGCGCGGCTCCCCCGCCCAATGGCTGGTGGATGAGCTGCGTCGGCGTGCTCAGCACCACGTCGGCGGCATCGTCGCCCACGAGCTGCACCGCGGCGCCCTCCGGCACCTGCACGGCGCCGCCCGGCACCAGCAGCGTCGACGTCGCGGCCTCGAGCACGACCGCCTGGCTGCCGACCACCGTGACGAGCGGCTCCTGCATGCCGCGCAGCTCGCCGCGCTCACGCATGACCGGCTCGTCGAAGCCGCCCTCTTCCAGCTGCGGGATCGTGAGCTGCTGACCGTCCTGCGGCGAGACGGCATGCACGGTGCCATCGCGGCCGACCTCGATGGCCGCACCCTCGCCGAGCTCGGCGATCGGCTCGGTGTTCTCTGGCGAGAAGCCACCGATGTCGCCGAAGCTCATCACCCAGAGCATGCCGTCGGCCGGGTCGAGGATCGCGACCACTCCGCCGCCCATGGCGATGCGGCCCTGCACCGGCAGCTGCACGCTCGTGCCCATCACGACCTGCACGGGGTCGACGACGATGGCGGCGGATGCCTCCTGGTTGTGGAGCAGGACCTGGTCGCCATCCTGCAGCACGTCGAAGCTCGCGGTCGGCGAGGTGAGGCCGGCGTCGAGCTCCTCAGCCTGGATGTTGATGCGGCCGAGCTGCTGGCTGTCCTGCTTCGTGACCCAGACGCCGCCGTCGTTCAGCTCGACGTCAGTGGTGGTGAAGCCGTCGTACGTGAGGGCCAGGATGCCGAGCGCGACAGAGACCGCGGTGACGAGTCCACCCGCCACCGTCGATTTGCGATGGCGCCTGATCCACCGAAGCACCCCGGCCTCCCCATGTTTCTGGCGCCCCTCTCGCAGGAGTGCCTGCAGCCGCGGGGGTAGCCGGGCATATTGTGCCAGAACTCAGCGAACGGAAACCTGGACGTGAGGTTGGCGGGCTGATCAGCCCCGTGCGCGCTCGTACGCCGCGAGCCGCTCCGCGTTCTCGGCGTTGAAGTCGTCGAGCGCCTGACGGTTCCACTCGCGCGCCTTCCGGCCGCGGCGGGCGACGATGCCGCCCACCCAGATCGGAACCTCGCGGGCGATGATGAAGGAGACCACCGACAGCGGTGCGAGCAGCAGCTGGCCGAGCGACTGCGGGTCGATGCCCGGCAGCGCCGTGTAACCGGCCCAGCCACCCTGCTCCTCCATGAACGCGCCGCCGATGTGCGCGGCGTAGACGAGCAGCGCGACGATGAAGCCGCCCAGCACGTGCGCCCACCATCCCGCGCGGTTCACGAGCAGCGTGACGATCCAGTAGGCGAGGAAGAACACCACCACCGGCAGCAGGAACGAGGGCCGCAGCCACACCGTCTGCAGCGTCTCGGTGGCGTCGAAGGCGCGGTCGAAGAGATAGCCGACCGCGAAGTAGGCGGCGGCGAAGACGAGTCCGAAGATCAGCGTCGCGAGCAGCGCCACGGCGAAGCCCACGCCGCGTGCACCCTTGCGGCGAGGCGGCATCGGCTCCTCGACGAGCACGATGGGGGTGCCGCCACTGGCTGCGGCGCGCGCCGTCTCGTCGTCGACCGGGATCGACGAGGGCGGGACCTCGTCGCGAATGATGCCGAAGCGCTCGGTGCGCTGATCGGTGGGCTCCTGCGCGTCGAGCACACGGGTCTCAGCGTCGCCGTCCGTACCCTGCGCGTCCATGGCGCGGGTGGCCTGCTGGTCGCCGGCCGTCTGCGTGTCGAGCGCCTGCGTGGGCTCCGGCTCGACGAACTCGCGGTCCGAGCCCCTTGAGGACGCCGCAGCGCCGCCTGCAGCTGCCGCCGCAAGCCCGCCTGCTGCGATGCCCGCGCCTGCGCCTGCGCCCGTGTCTGCGCCTGTGCCTGCGTGTGCATCCGCGCCACTCGCCTCGTGGTCGGCCGACGCATCCGCCTGGTCGTCGTCGGAGCGACGCCGCAGACCGAAGGAGGGCCTGCGGGGCTCGACGAGAGCGGGCGGCTCCGTCGTGTCGCCGGCATCTGCCGCGTCAAGGGACGGGGTCGTGTCGCCGCGGTCGGCCGTGTCGGTCGCCGGGTGCTCCAACGAGCTGTCAGCGGCCTCGCCGTGCACCTCGTCGGCCGTCGCACGCGGCTCGTCGTCAGGATGCGCGGCCGAGTGCGAAGGGCCGCGCAGCGTCGACGGCGCGATCACGGTCGGCTCGATGGGACTGTCGCCCCCGCGGTCATCGGATGCGGCCTGCGCGTCGAGGACGGCGGTGTCGGTGTCGTCGGTGGCGCGGTGCGTGTCGAGCACGGCCGTGTCGGCCTCGTCGTCCGCTGCCGCAGCAGCGCTGCCCGTGTCGTCGCTGACCGCGTCGGTCGCCAGCGCGTTCTCGCCGTCGTGCTCGACGAGCGGCTGGTGTGCGTCGTGCTCCTCGACGGAGGTCGCGGCGACCTCAGCCTCGTCGGGTGCGACCTCTGCAGAGTCGAACTCGGCCTCGGCGGCGTCGGGTGCGATCTGCGGCTCGTCGGCGGTCTGCTCGTCCGTCGTGGGGGCGTCCGATGCCGGCGTGCTGCCGAAGAACCGCTCGCGCCACGAGGTGGGCTGCTCGTCGCTCATGGTCAAACCTCCTGAAGCGGCACGGTGCCGCGTCGTCGTCGGCTGATTCTAGGCACGCGAGGCGGTGTGTCGCCCGCGCCACCCCGACCCCCGGCGCAATCAGCCGGGGACGCAACGGGGCCGCACCCGATGCGGATGCGGCCCCAGATTGCGATCAGTCGATCAGACGATCTTGCCCGGCTCCTCGTTGAACTCGCCGCCCGTGAAGGCGTCGAAGTCGAGGTAGGAGAGGTCGGACTCGTCGACCCCGCCGGCGTCGGCGAACAGACGGTTCGGGTAGCGCTCCGCCTTCGCCTCCTCCGTCGCATCGACCGAGACGTCGCGGTAGCGCGACAGCCCGGTGCCCGCGGGGATGAGCTTGCCGATGATGACGTTCTCCTTGAGGCCGAGCAGCGGGTCGCGCTTGCCTGCCAGCGCCGCCTCGGTGAGCACCTTGGTGGTCTCCTGGAACGACGCGGCCGACAGCCACGACTCCGTCGCGAGCGAGGCCTTCGTGATGCCCATGACCTCCTGGCGGGCCGAGGCAGTCTTCTTGCCATCGGTCAGCGCAGCACGGTTGAGGTCGTTGTACCGCGAGCGGTCGACGAGCTCACCGGGCAGCAGGCCGGTCTCGCCGTGGTCGACGACGGTGACCTTGCGCAGCATCTGGCGCACGATGACCTCGATGTGCTTGTCGTGGATCGGCACACCCTGCGAGCGGTACACGTCCTGGACGCCCGAGACCAGGTGCTTCTGCACCTCGCGGACGCCGCGCACGCGCAGCACCTCCTTGGGGTCGACCGCACCGATCTGGAGCTGCTGCCCCTGCTCGACGTGGTCGCCGTCGCCGACCAGCAGCGTTGCACGGCGAAGCACCGGGTATGCGATCTCCTCATCACCGTTGTCGGGCGTGATGACGATGCGCTTGGACTTGTCGTCCTCCTCGATGCGCACACGACCTGCAGCCTCTGCGATGGGCGACGCGTTCTTCGGGGTGCGAGCCTCGAAGAGCTCCGTCACGCGGGGCAGACCCTGCGTGATGTCGCTCGCGCCGACCGAACCACCCGTGTGGAAGGTTCGCATCGTCAGCTGCGTGCCGGGCTCACCGATCGACTGCGCGGCGATGATGCCGACAGCCTCGCCGATGTCGACCAGCTTGCCGGTGGCCAGCGAGCGGCCGTAGCAGTGGGCGCAGACGCCGACTGCCGACTCGCACGTCAGCACCGAGCGCACCTTGACCGACTCGACACCCGCATCGATGAACGCACGGATCTCGCGGTCGCCGATGTCCTGCGCAGCCGTCGCGAGCACCGTGCCGTCGGAACCGACGACCTCGGTCGCCAGGTTGCGGGCGTAGACCGCCGACTCGACGTTGTCGTGCAGCGTGAGCTGACCGTCGATGATCTCTGCGATCGGCACCTCAAGGCCGCGCTCGGTGCCGCAGTCGTCCTCACGGATGATGACGTCCTGCGACACGTCGACGAGACGACGGGTCAGGTAGCCGGAGTCGGCCGTGCGGAGCGCCGTGTCGGCCGAGCCCTTGCGAGCACCGTGGGTGGCGATGAAGTACTCCGCCACCGTCAGGCCCTCGCGGTACGAGGAGATGATCGGGCGCGGGATGACCTCACCCTTCGGGTTGGTCACGAGGCCGCGCATACCGGTGATGTTTCGGACCTGGATCCAGTTTCCGTTGGCACCTGCGGTGACCATCCGGTAGATCGAGTTGTCCTTGTCGAAGGCCTCCTGCGTGGCCTTCTGCACCTCGTTCGTCGCCTTGGTCCAGAGCTCGGTGAGGTCGCTGCGACGCTCAGAGTCCGTGATGAGACCCTTCTCGAACTTGTCCTGCGTCTTGCGTGCCAGCTCCTCGGCACCCGCGACGATCTCGTCCTTGCGAGCCGGCGTGATGACGTCGGACAGCGCGACCGAGATGCCGGAGCGCGTGGCCCAGTAGAAGCCGGCGTCCTTGATCTTGTCGAGCGTCTGCGCCACGACCGTCTTCGGGTAGCGCTCTGCGAGCGCGTTGACGATCAGCGAGATGACCGGCTTGGTGGCGGCCTCCTGCACGAACGGGAAGTCCTCGGGCAGCAGCTCGTTGAAGAGCGCGCGACCCAGGGTCGTCTCGTGCAGGAAGATCTCGCCGTCGACGAAGCCCTCCGGGCGGTCCTGCTCGCGGAACGCGAGACCGGACAGACGGATGCGCACGACCGAGCCCAGGTGCAGCGAGTGCTGGTCCATGGCCATGATCGCCTCGGCGACGGAGGAGAACGCACGGCCGGTGCCGACGCCATCCTCCTTGACCGTCGTCAGGTGGTGCAGACCCGAGACCATCTCGTGCGAGGGCAGCGTCACCGGGCGGCCGTCAGACGGCTTCAGGATGTTGCTGGACGCGAGCATCAGCACGCGAGCCTCTGCCTGCGCCTCGACCGAGAGCGGCAGGTGCACAGCCATCTGGTCACCGTCGAAGTCGGCGTTGAACGCGGCGCAGACGAGCGGGTGCAGCTGGATGGCCTTGCCCTCGACGAGCAGCGGCTCGAAGGCCTGGATGCCCAGGCGGTGCAGCGTGGGGGCACGGTTCAGCAGCACGGGGCGCTCCCGGATGATCTCCTCGAGCACATCCCACACCTGCGGCTTCGAACGCTCCACCATGCGCTTGGCGTGCTTGATGTTCTGCGAGTGGCCCAGGTCGATCAGGCGCTTGATCACGAACGGCTTGAACAGCTCGAGCGCCATCTGCTTCGGCAGGCCGCACTGGTGCAGCTGCAGCTGCGGGCCGACCACGATGACCGAGCGGCCCGAGTAGTCGACGCGCTTGCCGAGCAGGTTCTGACGGAAGCGCCCCTGCTTGCCCTTGAGCATGTCGGAGAGCGACTTCAGCGCGCGGTTGCCGGTGCCCGTGACGGGACGGCCACGACGACCGTTGTCGAACAGGGCGTCGACCGCCTCCTGCAGCATGCGCTTCTCGTTGTTCACGATGATCTCGGGAGCACCGAGGTCGAGCAGGCGACGGAGGCGGTTGTTGCGGTTGATGACGCGGCGGTAGAGGTCGTTCAGGTCGCTGGTCGCGAAGCGGCCACCGTCGAGCTGCACCATCGGGCGCAGCTCCGGCGGGATGACCGGCACGACGTCCAGCACCATCGCAGCAGGGCTGTTGCCCGTCTGCAGGAACGAGTTGACGACCTTGAGGCGCTTGATCGCACGGATCTTGCGCTGGCCCTTGCCCTCGGCGATCTGCTTGTGCAGGTCTTCGCCCTCGGTGACGAGGTCGAAGGCGAGCAGGCGCAGCTTGATCGCCTCGGCACCCATGTGACCCTCGAAGAACTCGCCGTACAGGTCGACGAGGTCGTGGTAGGTGGCGTCCTCAGCCTTCAGCTCGCCGACCTTCAGCGTGCGGAAGTCGTCGAAGACCTTCTCCATCTGCGTGATCTCGTCGTCGGCGAACTTGCGCAGCTGCGCCATCTCGCGCTCGCCGGCGTCCTTGACCTTGCGCTTCTGGTCGGCCTTGGCGCCCTCCTCCTCGAGCTGGGCGACGTCGGTCTCCAGCTGTGCGAGGCGAGCGGCGATGTCGGCGTCGCGGCGCTTCTCGATCTCGCCCACCTTGAGGCGAAGCTCCTGCTCCAGTGCCGGCAGGCGCTCGTGACGAGCCTCCGTGTCGACGCTGATGATCATGTACGCGGCGAAGTAGATGACCTTCTCGAGGTCCTTCGGCGCCATGTCCAGCAGGTAGCCGAGGCGGCTGGGCACACCCTTGAAGTACCAGATGTGCGTGACGGGGGCGGCGAGCTCGATGTGGCCCATGCGCTCACGGCGCACCGACGACTTCGTGACCTCGACACCGCAGCGCTCGCAGACGATGCCCTTGAAGCGCACGCGCTTGTACTTGCCGCAGGCGCACTCCCAGTCCCTGCTGGGACCGAAGATCTGCTCGCCGAACAGGCCATCCTTCTCAGGCTTGAGCGTGCGGTAGTTGATGGTCTCGGGCTTCTTCACTTCGCCGTGAGACCAGCCTCGGATGTCGTCGGCCGTTGCCAGCCCGATCCGCAGCTCATCGAACGTTGTTGCGTCGATCAATGCAATTCCCTCTTGTCGAATTCTCTAGCTGCCGGATCAGATGTCGTCGATCGACGACAGCTCGGGGCGCGAGATGTTGATGCCGAGCTCCTCGGCCGTGCGCAGTGCCTCATCCTCGTCATCGCGGAGCGTGACGACGTCGCCGGCTGCGTTCAGCACCTCGACGTTCAGGCAGAGCGACTGCATCTCCTTCATGAGCACCTTGAAGGACTCGGGGATGCCGGGCTCCTGGATGTTCTCGCCCTTGACGATGGCCTCGTACACCTTCACGCGGCCGACGATGTCGTCCGACTTGATGGTGAGGAGCTCCTGCAGGGTGTAGGCGGCGCCGTACGCCTCGAGCGCCCAGACCTCCATCTCGCCGAACCGCTGGCCGCCGAACTGGGCCTTACCGCCCAGAGGCTGCTGCGTGATCATCGAGTAGGGGCCGGTCGAACGCGCGTGGATCTTGTCGTCGACCAGGTGGTGCAGCTTGAGGATGTACATGTAGCCGACCGAGATCGGGTACGGGTAGGGCTCACCGGAGCGCCCATCGAACAGGTTCGCCTTGCCGCTGCCGTCGATCAGGCGCACGCCGTCACGGGTCGGGAGCGTCGCGTCGAGCAGGCCGATGATCGACTCCTCGGTGGCGCCGTCGAAGACCGGCGTCGCGACCTTGGTGCCGGCCGGAGCCTCGAGCGTCCGCTGGTCAAGTCCCTTCGACCACTCCGGCTTGCCTTCGACCTTCCAGCCCGTCGCGGCGATCCAGCCGAGGTGCGTCTCGAGCACCTGGCCGAAGTTCATGCGCTTCGGGATGCCGAGCGGGTTCAGCACGATGTCGACGGCGGTGCCGTCCTCGAGGAACGGCATGTCCTCCTCGGGCAGGATCTTGGCGATCACGCCCTTGTTGCCGTGACGGCCGGCGAGCTTGTCGCCCTCGGTGATCTTGCGCTTCTGCGCGATGTAGACCACGACCTTCTCGTGCACACCGGAGCCCAGCTCGTCGTCGCCGTCCTCAGCGCGGAACTGCTTGACCGCGATGACGGTGCCCTGCTCGCCGTGCGGCACCTTGAGGGAGGTGTCGCGAACCTCGCGGCTCTTCTCGTTGAAGATCGCGCGCAGCAGGCGCTCCTCGGCGCTCAGCTCGGTCTCGCCCTTCGGCGTGACCTTGCCGACGAGGATGTCGCCGGGGACGACCTCAGCACCGATGCGGATGATGCCGCGCTCGTCGAGGTCTGCCAGCAGGTCGGGGCCGACGTTCGGGAGATCACGGGTGACCTCCTCCTTGCCCAGCTTGGTGTCGCGGGCGTCGACCTCGTACTCCTCGATGTGGATCGACGAGAGCACGTCGTCCTTCACGAGGTTCTGGCTGAGGATGATCGCGTCCTCGTAGTTGTGGCCCTCCCACGGCATGAACGCCACGAGCAGGTTCTTGCCGAGCGCGAGCTCGCCGTTCTCGGTCGCCGGGCCGTCTGCGATGACCTCGCCGACCTCGACGCGGTCGCCTGCAGAGACGATCACGCGGTGGTTGTACGACGTGCCCTGGTTCGAGCGGGCGAACTTGCGCAGGAAGTACTGCTGCGTGCCGCCCTCGTCGAGCTGCACGGTGACCAGATCGGCAGACACCTCTGCGACGACACCCGCGGCGGTCGCCGTCATGACGTCACCGGAGTCGATGGCCGCGAAGCCCTCCATGCCGGTGCCGACCAGCGGCGACTCGGAGCGCACCAGCGGCACGGCCTGACGCTGCATGTTCGCACCCATGAGGGCGCGGTTCGCGTCGTCGTGCTCGAGGAACGGGATGAGGCTCGTCGCCACCGACGCCATCTGGCGCGGCGAGACGTCCATGTAGTTCACGGCCTTGGGGTCGACGAGCTCGACCTCCTCGCCCTTCTTGCGGGCGACGACGCGATCCTCGACGAAGCGGCTCTTCGCATCGATCACGTTGTTGGCGTGAGCGACGATGAACTCGTCCTCCTCCGACGCGGTGAGGTAGTCGATCTGCGTGCTGACGACGCCGTTCTCGACGCGACGGTACGGCGTCTCGATGAAGCCGAAGGAGTTGATGCGACCGAAGGTGGCGAGACGACCGATGAGGCCGATGTTCGGGCCTTCCGGGGTCTCGATCGGGCACATGCGGCCGTAGTGCGAGGGGTGCACGTCGCGCACCTCGACACCGGCGCGCTCACGCGAGAGGCCGCCGGGGCCCAGCGCCGAGAGCGTGCGCTTGTGGGTCAGGCCCGCGAGCGGGTTGTTCTGATCCATGAACTGCGACAGCTGCGAGGTGCCGAAGAACTCCTTGATCGCCGCGCTCACAGGGCGCACGTTGATCAGGGTCTGCGGCGTGATGGCCTCGATGTCCTGCGTGGACATGCGCTCACGGACGACGCGCTCCATGCGAGCCAAGCCCGTGCGGACCTGGTTCTGGATGAGCTCGCCGACGGCGCGGATGCGACGGTTGCCGAAGTGGTCGATGTCGTCGACGTCCAGGCGGATGTCGACTTCCTCGCCCTTGCGGAGACCCTTGATCGTGGACTCCTCGGCGTGCAGCGCCACCAGGTACTTGATGGTCGCGACGATGTCGTCGACCGAGAGCACCGAGTCGCTCATGGGCACGTCGATGCCGAGCTTGCGGTTGATCTTGTAGCGGCCGACCTTCGCGAGGTCGTAGCGCTTCGGGTTGAAGTAGAAGTTGTCGAGCAGCGCGCGGGCGGCCTCGGCAGCAACCTGCTCGCCCGGACGCAGCTTCCGGTAGATGTCGCGGAGGGCGTCCTCCTTCGACATCGGCGCATCCTTCTCGAGGGTCGCCATGATCGACTCGTAGCCGGCGAACTCGCGGGCGATGTCCTCGGCAGTGAGGCCGAGGGCCTTGAGGAACACCGTGACCGACTGCTTGCGCTTGCGGTCGATGCGCACGCCGACGGCGTCGCGCTTGTCGATCTCGAACTCGAGCCATGCACCGCGGCTGGGGATCACGCGAGCCGAGTAGATGTCCTTGTCGGAGTTCTTCTCGGGGGTGCGGTCGAAGTACACGCCGGGGCTGCGGACGAGCTGCGAGACGACGACGCGCTCGGTGCCGTTCACGATGAACGTGCCCTTCTCCGTCATCAGCGGGAAGTCACCCATGAAGACCGTCTGCGACTTGATCTCGCCGGTCTCGTGGTTCATGAACTCGGCGGAGACGTAGAGCGGAGCCGCGTAGGTCTTGCCGCGCTCCTTGCACTCGGCGATCGTGTACTTCGGCACGTCGAGCACGGGCTCGGAGAAGGAGAGCTGCATCTTCTCGCTCAGGTCCTCGATCGGCGAGATCTCCTCGAAGATCTCCTCGAGGCCGGAGTTCGCGTGCACGTCGTCGCGGCCGACGGCCTCCTCGGCAGCGAGGCGCACCTTCCAGGCGTCGGTGCCGATGAGCCACTCGAAGCTCTCGGTCTGCAGCGCAAGCAGGTCGGGAACCGTCAGTGTCTCCGCGATTCGCGCGAAGCTCAGGCGGCTCGCGTTTCGACCGGTCTTAGGACTCGTTTCAGGCAAGGCAGATACCTCCGGGCCGGGAAGGGTTGCGGGTCTTCCCGGGATCGTGTCGTCGGTGAGAGACTCGTCAACACCCTGAAGCGCCCTGTTCGGGCGCGCGCCGACCGCAATATGAAGGCAGAGGGGATGTCTGTGAGCGCAACTTGCAACACTACGCCGCCGATCCGCTGATGTCCAGTCCCTCCGGCGTGTCGGCTGGCGGGCCCGCGGGGCTCGATGCTAGCGGCCGCCGCGGACCCCGCAGAATGGTCCTGTGAGCACTCCCTCCCGACGGCTCTCGAGCGGTCTGCACGCCGAGATGCGCTTCTCGGGATCCGGTGGCTGGCAGCTGGTCGTCGACGGCACTCCGCAGTCGCACGTCGACACCGAGCGGCCGGAGCTGCTGGTCTATGAGTACGTGCAGCAGATGGGTCACGTGATCGACGCGCTGCCGCCCGGCCCGATCACCGCGGTGCACCTGGGCGCCGGCGCGCTCACGATCCCGCGCTACGTCGACGCCACCAGGCGGGGCTCGCGCCAGCAGGTCATCGAGCTCGAGCCGCTGCTGGTCGAGCTGGTGCGCGAGGTGGCGCCCCTCCCCCGCGGCGCGAGCGTGCGGGTGCGCTACGGCGACGCGCGCGAGCAGCTCTCCCGCCTGCCCGCGGGGCTGCGCGGCTCGGTCGACCTGGTGGTGGTGGATGTGTTCTCGGGCTCGCAGACGCCGGCCCACGTGACGACGGTGGAGTTCCACGCGCTCGTGCGCGACCTGCTCGCGCCGACCGGCGTCGTGATCGTCAACATCGCGGACGATCGCACGCTCGCCTTCGCGAAGCGGCAGCTCGCGGCGCTGCACGAGGTGCACCAGGAGGTGGCGGCGCTCGCCGACCCCGGCATGCTCAAGGGCCGCCGCTTCGGCAACATCGTGGCGATCGCGGGCGCAGCGCTGCCTGATCTCGAGGAGATCGGCCGCGGGCTGCGACGCGATCCGCTGCCCGGCAAGGTGGTGGCCGGCGCGGAGCTGCGCCGGTTCCTGGGCGGCGCGCAGCCGACCCGCGATGCCGACGCGACGCCCAGCCCTGCACCCAACCGCGGCATCTTCGGCTGACGCGCGGCGGACCACTCGGCGCCTGTCCCGCCCGCCGTCTGCACAACGCAAGCCAGCTGCGCCGATTCCGTGGCGCTCGGCGGGAGGAGCGCCGATCTGCCGCTGCTCGGGGCGAGCGGGCTTGCGTTGTGCAGAGCACACGGCGCCGTACGGCGCGTGCTCCCGGCGAAATGACGCGCGTGCGCGACGATTGCGGGCATGAGCGAGTCGATCGGCTACGACCAGACCGCGCTGCGGAACGCTGTCGACGTCGCTTCCGCGGCCCGCCGGCTGCGCCAGCTCGGCAGGGAGCGATCGCTTGCCGCCGTCTCCGAGCGGGCCTGGCTGCTCGAGAGCCTCGGCCGCCTCGACGACGCGCTCACCGCCGCGAGCGAGGCTGTCACGCTTGCCCGCGCATCCGGCTCGCGCGACCGCGTCGCGGAGGCACGACTGCTGCGCGCATCCGTCGTGCAGACCCGCGGCGACCTGCGCACCGCCCTGCGCGAGTGCACCGGCATCATCGCCGAGTCGCGCTCGAACGACTGGGTCGAGCTGTGGGCGCACGCGCTGCAGCAGCGCGGCACCGTGCACTTCGCGCTCGGCCAGTGGCAGGAGGCGTGCATCGACTTCACCGTCGCGGTCGAGCTCTGCCGCGAGGCGGAGCTCGAGGCCTCGCAGCTCGAGGCGGCGGAGCTGGCGCTCATGGTCGCGACGGACCGCGCGCAGACCGAGGCGCTGCGCGCGGAGCAGGACGTGCCGCGCGCGAGCCACCCGATCTGGGGCGGGCGCTGAGCCTCGAGGCGATGGGCCTCCACAGAGTCGACCTTCCACAGGCGCGCGCCGTCGGTTCGCGCAGCACGTCCGGCTGCTGGCATGCTCGCAGCCGGCGGAAGGTGAACGATGGCTGATCTCGAGCGGGTGCGCGTGTGGGCAGAGGCCCTCATCCGACTGCATCTCGACGACTCGTGGGCGTTCGGCTTCGACCGTGCGGCCAAGCGTGCCGGCCTGACGAACTACACCGCGCGGCGCATCACCGTCTCGAAGCACCTCGCGGCGCGCTGGGACGACGACGAGGTGCACCAGATCCTGCTGCACGAGGTCGCCCACGCCATGGTGGGGCCGGGGGCGGGCCATGGTGCGCTCTGGCGGCGCACTGCGCGCGAGATCGGCTACATCGGAGGACGCACGCACCAGGGCGAGATCGCGGCCGAGCGTGCCGGCTGGGTCGGCAGCTGCCCGGGCGGGCACGAGCACGTGCGGTTCCGCGCGCCGCGGGGGCGCTACGCCTGCACGCCCTGCACCCGTGCGGCCAGGCGGGTCGTCGAGGTGCGCTGGAGCAGACGGGCTGCCGCCGCATGACGAGCCGCATGCTCTCCAACGGTCACGAGGCGCGGCTCGAGCGCGATGCGCACGGGCTCTCGCTCGTCATCGACGGCATCATGCAGTCGCACATCGGCGACCCGGAGGCGCCGCCGCAACACGCTTCTGCACGCTGGGTGCTCGCCGCCGCGCTCGAGGCGCTCGCCGGCGGGGGGTCGACGGCGCTGCACCTCGGCGGCGGCGCGGTCACGCTGCCGCGGCTGCTGCAGCATGCCCTGCCCCGGCTCCGCCAGCGCGTGGTCGAGCTCGAGCCGGCGCTCGTCGAGCTCGTGCTCGAAGCCGCCCCGCTGCCGCCCGGCATCGAGCTGATCGTGGGCGACGGCCGCGCGGTGCTCGAGCGCGTCGACGAGCCGGTCGCGCTCGTGACGACGGATGTGTTCGGCGGCGGCCGCGTGCCCGCCGCGTTCACGTCGGTGGAGTTCTACCGTGCGGCGAGCGCAGCGCTGCAGCCGGGCGGCATGCTGGTGGCGAACTCGGTCGACGGGCCACCGCTCCACTTCGTGCGGCAGCAGCTGGCCACGGTGCGTGCGGCGTTCGCGCACGTCGGGCTGCTCGCGACCGGCTCGACGCTCGCCGGCGCCCGCTTCAGCAACGTGATCCTGCTGGCGAGCGACGCACCGCTGCCCATGGAGTCGATCCGCGAGCGGCTGCGCGGCAAGCGGCCGCCGGTCGCCGCGCTCGACTGGCGCAGGCTCGAGCGCTTCGTCGCAGACACGGCGCCGGCGATCGTGACCGACGCGACCGCGGTCGGCTCACCAGCGCTCGTGCGCGCTGCCTACCTTGATCCGGCCGGCGGCGTCGCCTCGCTGCCGCCCTCGCTCACCGAGCCCATCGACGACTGATCCCGCGCGGCCGCGCCGTGCGCATCCGTCATGCCCGATCGCGTCGCCGCCGTCGTGGGCGTCGACTCGCCGTCGGCGCCATCGGTCGTGGTCTGCGCGGGGGCAGACGCCTCGTAGGAGCGGCTGATCAGGCGATACGACCTGGTGAGGAACGCGAGCCCTGCCGCGATCACCATGACGATGCCCGCGCCCAGGAACACGAGCGCGATGCCGCGTGCCTCGCCGGTGCCCAGCAGCGGTTCGAGCGTTGCAGCGCCCTCGGAGGATCGCGCCCACGGGAGGATGAAGAACTCGGCGAGCGGTGCGATGAGGAAGGCCGTGATGGGCGCGGCCGCAGACTCGAACGCCATCGCGAAGCCGAACACGCGGCCCTGTCGCGCCAGCGGCACGACCCGCTGGATGATCGTCTGCTCGGCGGCCTCTGCCGCCGGGATGAGCGCCATGTAGGCCCAGGTGCCGATCGCGTAGAGCCACCACCACTCGCGGATCGTAAAGATCGCGCCGAGCACGCCCATGATCGCGACGACGATGAGCAGCGTGCGGATCGGGCGCTTGCCGAGGCCGAACTTGGCGATCACGAGGCCGCCGACGATGAAGCCGGTCGAGGCGACGCCGAAGATGATGCCCCAGGTCTGCACGTTGAAGAGCTCGAGGCCGTAGGGATCCATGAGCGCCATGTAGACGCCGCCGATGAAGTTGTTGAACGTCGAGAAGATGATGAGCGCGAACAGGCCGCTGATCGCGAGCACGGCGCGGATCGAGCCGCGCAGATCGATGCCCGTCGCGGTGTCGTCGGGGTCGACCGCCACGACGTCCTCCGGGATGCGCAGGGTCATGAGATGCGCGAGGCTGATGGCGAGCAGGCCGATGCCGATCGCGATCGTCCAGCCCATCCCGAGGAAGCCGATGGCGAGGCCGGAGAACACGCTCGTGACGATCATCGCGAGCCCCTGCACGGTGCCGACCAGACCGTTGGCGTTCGCGTGCCGCTCGTCGGGCACGAGGATCGTGACGGTCGTCGAGAGCGCGATGTTGCGCATGTGCTCGACGACCGAGCCGGCCAGGATGATCGCCATGAAGAGCCACAGCCACGGCGAGGTGAGCTCGAGCAGCACCGGCTCGGGCAGCAGCAGGTACATGACGCCGGCGATCGCGAAGGCGATGAGCGTGATCGTGCCGGAGAGCAGCATCACGCGCAGCTTGCGGTGGTGGTCGACGATCGAGCCGAACAGGATGCTGCCGAAGGCGATGAACAGCATGTAGGCACCGCCGATCATGCCGGTCGCGAGCACGCTCTCGGTCTCGATGTAGACCCAGAACGTCAGCGCGAACCAGACGAACGCCGTCGTGATGTTCGCGAGCGCCGTGTTGGCGAGCACGTGCAGGAAGATGCGCTCGCTGGCGATCGGCGCGGGCTGGTCACGACCCGATCGCGGGGCCTGGTTGCCGGTCGACCCGGCGGGCTGCTGATCGCTCACAGGGCAAACCTAGACCGGGCCGCCGACACCGACCAGGGGCGAATGGGGCCGCCCCCGGGAGCGCGGCTCAGCGCGAGGCGCGCCGAAGCTCCCACATGATCTTCGAGGAGATCGAGGTCAGGTAGGTGCCGGTGAGGTGGTGCGCGTCGCGGTAGACGATCGCGCCGCCGATCACCAGCGGACACGTGCCGTCGACGCAGAGGTAGCGGGTGACGTCGACGACGCGCACCTCCGGCACGAGCGCCGCAGCCTCGAGCACGGGGTCCCAGCCGCGATGGGCGTAGCTCTGCGGCACCGAGCAGCCGAAGGGTGACGCGCCCGAGGACTCCGTGACGCAGTCGATGGTGCCGATGCCGATGTGCGGGAGGTCGCTCATGACGATGAGCGGGATGCCGGCGTCGACGACCGGCTGCCAGGCGCGCACGTACCGGTCGCGGACCTCTGCCGCCTCAGCCGGTCGGTCGGCGTAGGGGAATCGCAGACCCGTGTAGACCACGAGGTCGTACTCGCCCGAGACCGCCGCTGCCGCCAGCTGGCGGTAGCGCGGCTCGCAGCCGTGGCCCTCCGGCACGTACTCCCAGCGGCAGCTGCGGCCGAGATAGGTGTCGACGCTCCAGTTCCAGTACACGAACTCCGACTCCATCGTCGCGGCGTACCCGGCGGCGTGCGAGTCGCCGATGAAGGCGACGCGCAGCGCGTCGGCACGGGTGCTGCCCCTCGTGCACACCGGCACGAGCACCGTCGTGCTGGACTTCCAGCAGGCGGATGCGAACGCACCGCCGGTCTGGGCGAACAGCCTGCTCGCGTCGGTCGTCGGCGCGATCACCCCGGCGCCACCGGTCGTCGGACACGCGGCGTCGAGGATCGCGTCGACGCCGAAGCACTGCAGGTTCGCGGCAGCCAGCGCCCCGGGCGTCGACCAGGTGCGCAGCGACACCGTCGGCCCCGCAGCGACGAGCAGGCCGGTGCCGCTCGACGGCAGGATCACGCGGGTGTGCGTCACTGCGGCATCGCGCACCGTGTGTCGCAGCGCGAACGCGCCGGTGCTCGTCACGGAGCTCTGCGCGATGGTCGTCCAGCCGCTCGACGTCAGCCCCTCGAGCTTGATGCGGCGCCCGGCCAGCTGTGCGTAGACGCCGCCGGTCACGACATACTCGCCGCCGATCGATGCGTGGCTCGACCCCCTCGGCGCGACGCCGGAGATGCCGGGCTTCACCGTGATCGTCCGCGAGCGGCTCGCCGCGGCCGCGACGCGCGGGCTGTCGAGCACCTCCGCCTTGATGCGGTAGCCCTCCAGCGGGGTGAACACGTGCGTGAACCGGCCGTCGGCGCGGGTGGTGACCGTCGCGAGCACCACCCAGCGGCCCGTGCGCGCCGAGAGGCCGACGATGCGCACCGGGGCGCCTGCGACGCCCACCTCGCCCGCCCAGAGCCGACCGGTGACGGTCACGGAGCGACCGAAGCGCACCCAGGTCGTGTCGGTGGTCATCCACAGCGACGCGTGCACCTTCGGCTCCTGCGCGGCCGGCTGGTCGCCCGTCGGCAGCTGGGCCATCGGCGCGACCGCGGCAGGCGAAGAGGCAGGCGAAGGGGCAGGGGTGGCGGTCGGCGCCGGGATGGGCTCGGTCGGCGTGGGTGTCGGCGTGGGTGTCGGCGTGACGACAGGTGGCGCCGAAGGACTCGGCGTGGGTGTCGGCTCCGACGACTGCGACGGTGCGGGCGGCGGGGTCGGCGACGGAGTCGCGAGCGCTGCCGCGTCCGGGCTGAGCACGCTGATCGCCATCCCGAGCGAGACGATCAGGGTCAGGGCACGACCGGGCACTCCACGCATCGCTTCTGCCTTCCACTCCGGGTGTCGCCGCTGCTCGCAGGGCCAGCCGAATGCGGCTCCGCGGCCCGCGAAGCGGCAAGCTCGCGAGAGCGGCAACGATGCGGGTCATGCGCATCGTAATGCACGGACGCGCGAGCGCGAGCGCGGATTCGGATGCCGCGCGGCAGGCGCAGGAAAGCCCGACCTCGCCGCAGCGCGGTTCAGCGCGCGGTGGAGGAGCGCTCGAAGGCGGCGCCCCAGCCATCCATGGCAGCCACCACCGGGGCGAGGCTCTCGCCGAGCTCGCTGAGGGAGTACTCCACCTTCGGTGGCACCTGCGGGTACACGGTGCGGATCAGGATGC
This sequence comes from Agrococcus sp. ARC_14, assembly GCF_022436485.1. Classification (NCBI taxonomy): domain Bacteria; kingdom Bacillati; phylum Actinomycetota; class Actinomycetes; order Micrococcales; family Microbacteriaceae; genus Agrococcus; species Agrococcus sp. ARC_14. Next base: position 227,877 of record NZ_JAKUDO010000002.1, on the reverse strand, counting down.
CGTCCTCCTCGAGCTCCCTGAGCTGACGCGTGAGCGTGCGGGTGTTGGCCAGCGGCAGCAGCCTGCAGAGCTCGCCGAAGCGCAGCGTGCCGCCGAGCAGATGCTTGACGAGCGTCAGCTTCCATGTGCCCCCGAGCACCGAGACGGCGACCTCGACGGAGCACACCTCGATCGCCCGTTGCACCGGTAGTCGCATCCGAACCTCCTTCGGTGACAAGAATGTCCGTACTACCGATTCTGCGCAAGACTCGGCATGCTGGCTCGATGACTCCCCGAGAGACGGTCCTGTGGATCAGCGCCCACCCTGAGCCTCGCTCGCTCACCGGCAGCCTGCGCGAGCAGGGCATCGCGCACCTGCGCGAGCGCGGGCACGAGGTGATCGAATCCGACCTCTACGCGATGGCGTGGGATCCGGTGCTGCGGCCGAGCGACACGACCAGCGGCCGCTTCAGCGTCACGGCCGACACCCGGCGCGACTACCTCGAGGGCACGCAGCCGGGCGACGTCGCCGCCGAGCAGGAGAAGCTGCGGCGGGCGAGCGCGGTCGTGCTGCAGTTCCCGCTCTGGTGGTACGGCATGCCGGCGATCATGAAGGGCTGGCTCGACCGGGTGCTGGTGTCCGGCTTCGCGTTCGGCACGGACGAGGCGACCGGCAGACGGCTGCGCTTCGAGCAGGGGCAGTTCGTCGGCACCCGCGCGCTGGTGGCGACGACGCTGGGCGACCGCGCAGCCTCGATCGGCCCCCGCGGCAAGAGCGGTGAGCTCGAGCAGCTGCTCTTCGGCCTGCTGCACGGCACGCTCGCCTACACCGGCATGAGCGTGCTCGAGCCGTGGGCGCTGCCGAGCGCCGACTTCACCGACACGGAGGACGACCCGTTCCTCGGTCTCCGAGACCGCCTCGACGGGCTGTTCAGCGACGACCCGATCCCCTACCGGCCGCAGTTCACGGGCGACTACTCCTCCGAGTGGGCGCTGCTCCCGCACATCCGCCCGGGCGAGACCAGCCTCGACGTGCACGTCGTGCGCTGAGCAGGCCGCTCGCGTCAGCGGGCGTCGTGCGTCGCGCGCTCGCGCTGCACCGCCTCGGCAGCGACGAGCGCCCGGGTGGCGCCGCGGAGCGTGACGGCCGCAGCGCACGCGGCCGCGCAGGCGGGGCTGTGGAAGTCGATGCCGAGCTCCGCCAGCGCATCGACGACGCGGCCGGCGACCAGCAGATCTGCGGCGCCCGGCCGAAGCGAGCCGTCAGCCCAGCGCTCCCCCGCCGCGACGATCGCGATCGAGACCCGGTCGCCTCGCCGCTCCTGCTCGTCGAGCGCGGCGCGCGCGACTGCGGCAGCGCTCTCGAGCGTCGCCTCGAGCACGCGCGCCGTGCGCGAGGCCCGGGCCAGCAGCATGGCCGTCTCCGGCCCGCGGTCGGCATCGGCGATCACGATCACGTCGGCAGCGGCCACGCTCATGCCAGCGGCGCCCCACTCGAGGGTCACCTGGTAGTCGGCACTCATGCGGCCAGCCTACGGCTCCCTGGAGCTGAGGAGCGGCGCGCGACCGCTCCCTCAGCGCAGGGCGCCCAGGTGCGCCAGCGCCGCCCGCACGAGCGACCCGCGGCCACCCTCCATCTCGACGGTGACGAGCTCGGAGGCCGCGGCCTCCGGCGAGAGCCAGGTGAGCTCGAGGGCGTCCTGGCGGGGCTCGCAGGTGCCGGTGACCGGCACGATGTAGCAGAGCGAGACCGCATGCTGACGGTCGTCGGAGTAGATGCCGTCGCCCGGCAGCGGGAAGTACTCGGCGATGTGGAACGGCGCGGGGGCTGCCTGCAGCTGCGGGAAGGCCATCGGCCCGAGATCCTTCTCCAGGTGACGGTAGAGCGCGTCGCGCACCCGCTCGCCGCGCATCACTCTGCCCGAGACGATCGTGCGCGTCATCTCGCTCTGCGCGTTCATGCGCAGCAGCATCCCGACCTCGGTGACCTGGCCGAGGCCGTCGAGCCTGACCGGGATCGCCTCGACGTAGAGGATCGGCATCCGCTCCCTGACCTGCTGCAGCTCTTCGTCGCTCAGCCAGCCGGGATTGGGGTCAGGGGTGCGAACGGCCATGCGTCCATTGTGCCCTCTCGGGAGCCGGTTCCCGCTGAGCCCTAGGGACGCAGGCGGCGACCCGAGCGCTCGGCCCACTGCGCCACCGCGAGCCACAGCGCCACCACGATGCCGCCGAGCGCGATCGACGGGATGTCGCCGAGCCGGGCGAACCACTCGACGGGGCTGGGCGAGAGCGCGTCGAGCAGGGTGCGTGCGGCGAGCGTCGCGCCGACCGCGAGCAGGCTGATGCGGCCGACCGCGGCGAACGGCTGTGCGAAGACGCCGAGCGCGGAGGTGCCGCCGCGCAGGTCGGTGTCGATCGCCGGATGCATCGCGGTCGCGAGCAGGCCGGCCAGCGTCGCGACGAAGAGGGTGAGCGGCGGCGTCCAGAGCGCGGTCGCCGGCTGGAGCGCCTGCTGGCCCCAGACGGTGGGCGTGAAGAAGGCGAGCACGCCGAGGATGCCGAACAGCAGTGCGGCGAGCAGCCCGTAGCCGATCACGCGGCCGCGCTGGTGGCCGCTGACGCTGCGTGCACGCAGGAACGCGTGCACGAGCGCGGCGCCGGCTGCTGCTGGCAGCGCGAGGCCGAGCCCTGCGACGACCGTGGTGACCGCGACGATGATGAGCGGGTCTGCCGTGCTGCCTGCCGCATCCGCCACCCCCGTGACGATGAGCGTCGCGGGGCTGCAGCGATCGCTCAGCTCACCGCAGAGTCCCGTGGCCAGCCACAGCGCGCCCGCCCCCACGCCGGTCGCGAGCACCACTGCGAAGGCCCAGCCGGCCCAGCTGCGCGCGAGCACGCCGAGCAGGCCGAGCGCGGCGGCGGCGACGCCGAGCTGCAGCAGCGGGCCTGCGACCCGGATGCGCTCGAGACCGCCGAGGGTGCCCGCCTCCGGGTCGACAGGGACACCGGACGCCGCGCCCGCGATGAGCGCAGCCCCGGCGGCGATGAGCAGGCCGATCAGCAGCAGGATGAGGGTGCGGCGGATGACGCGGCCGGCGGTCGACCAGCTGCGGTGCTGCGCCATGGCGAAGGCGCAGCCGAGCACGACGGCGAAGGCGGGCAGCACGATCGCGTCGATGCCGATCGCGCCCCACGGCCCGGAGCCCGGGAACGGGCGGCGCGGAGCTGCGAGCCAGAAGACGGTCGCGAGCACCAGCAGGCCGCGTGCGGCATCGAGCGAGACGACCCGGCCGATGCGCGCGGCGCCGCGGCGCGTCGGTCTGCGGCGGCCGCTCCCAGAGCCGCCGACCGGGCTCAGCACCCTGGTGGTCGCCGACGTGTTCGCCATGCCTCGAGGCTACGGTGTTCCTGATGGTGCTCGCCGCCCGGTGGCGCCGGAGATGGGGGATGTCGTGCTGCAGATCGACGCGGATGTGGTCCGCTGGCGCGAGGGCGTGCCCGGCGACGAGCGGTCGGCCGACGAGCCGCGCGAGCTGCTCGTGGTCATGCACGGCATCGGCTCGCACGAGGGCGACCTGTTCGGGCTCGCCCCTCACCTGCCGGCGGCCCTCACCGTGGCCTCGCTGCGCGCCCCGATCCCCTATGGCGGCGGCTTCGCCTGGTTCGAGTTCTCGCCGATCGACAGCGACGACCACACCATCATCGACGAGGCCGCGCACGCGGTGCTCGCCTGGCTCGACGGGCTCGAGCAGCGGTACGCACGGGTGCACCTGCTGGGCTTCTCGCAGGGCGGCGCGATGGCCGTGCAGCTCGCGCGCATCGCGCCTGCGCGCTTCGCCTCGATCGCACACCTCGCCTCCTTCGTGCACGCAGGCGAGCTGCCCGGCGACGCCGAGCTGTCGGCACAGCAGCCGCGCATCCCGCTGCTGACGACGATCGGCACGCTCGACCAGGTCATCCACACCGACAAGATCGAGCGCTCGACGCCGTGGCTCGACGCGCACTTCGACGTCGACCGGCGCACGTACGCCCGCGCGCACACGATCGTCGCGGAGGAGCTCGCCGACGTGGTGGCCTTCCTCGAGCGCGTCTGAGCCTCTTGCCGCCTTCGGCGCGCGTTCGATCGGGCTGAGCGGCACGCCGACCGGAATGGCGGGCCCGCGACGCGCTCGGGCCGATCGAACGCGCGCGGTCTGTGCCAGCCCAGCACCTCCCCGCAGGTCTGGCTGCCAACCACGGCCGCTCGGCACGGCAGACTGAGCCCATGGAGCGATTCAGGCTGGGCGGTGTGCCGGGGGTGACCCCTGCCAAGTGGCTGCGCGTCTGGCGCGAGCGGGTGCCCGACGTGCCAGCGCAGCTCGTCTCGATCGACGAGGCGGATGCGGTGCTGGCGCTGCAGGACGGACGGGTCGATGCCGTGCTGGCGCGGCTGCCCGTCGCCGGTGAGGGCCTCCACATCGTGCGCCTCTACGACGAGCTGCCGGTGGTCGTCGCCGCGAAGGGCCACCCGATCGTGGCGTTCGAGACGGTGACGACCGCCGATCTCGACGGCGAGCCGATGCTCGAGCAGGGCGAGCTGACGCTCGCGCAGCTGCTCGAGACGGTCGCGGCGGGCGCCGGCGTCGCGATCGTGCCGATGTCGGTCGCGCGCGCGCTCTCCGGCCCCGACACGCGCCAGCGCGTCGTCACCGACCTGCCGCCGACGACCATCGCGCTCGTCTGGCTCGAAGCCGCCGACTCGCCATTGCACCAGGAGCTCATCGGCATCGCCCGCGGGCGCAAGCCGGGCTCCTCCCGCGGCGACCGCGAGCACCTCGTCGAGCCGGGCAACGCCGCCACCGGCGCGAAGCCGCGCTCCTCGAAGCCGAAGCCCAAGCCCGGCGCCAATCGCCCCCGCCGCCCCGGCGGCCCCGGCAGATCCGGCCGCCCCGGCCCGGGCCGCCGCCGCTGAAGCTCCCTGCCAGCAAGAAAAACCGCGCCCTTGCTGGCGAGAGCAAAGACGCGGTTTGGCGGTGACGGTGGGATTTGAACCCACGGTAGGGGGTTACCCTACACGACTTTTCGAGAGTCGCACCTTCGGCCGCTCGGACACGTCACCAAGGGACGACCTTACACGAGCACAGCGGTGCTGCTCAAACCGAGGCGGCACCCAGGTGGCGCAGGTGCCGCTGCTCCACCAGCCCCTCGTGCGCCTTCTCCCCGCCGTCGGCATGCCAGCCGTGCGCCTCGTAGAAGTGCGCCGCGCGCTCGTTGCCGAGCAGCCGCCACAGGTAGGCGCCCTGGTGGCCGTCGGCGACGAGCCGCCGCTCGAGCTCGCTCAGCAGGGCATTGCCGACGCCCCGCGACCAGCGCGACGCGTGCGCGTAGATCGCATAGACCTCGCCCGTCGCCGGCGCATCCTGATCGCGCGCCGGCCCGCACATCGCCCAGCCGACCACCTCGCCATCGACCACCGCGACCAGGTCGTGGCAGCCCGCATCCGCGTGCATGTCATCCCAGTGCTCCATGCGGCGGGCGGTCTCGCGCTCGACGTCCATGCGGTCGAGGATCTCCTGTGGCACGAGCCCGCCGTAGGCCGCGCGCCAGGTGTCGACGCGCACGCGCGCGATGCCGGCGACGTCGTCGATCGTGGCGTCTCGGATGTTCGCGGTCATGCGGCCTCCCCCGGTGCGGCGTCGACCACGCAGAAGCGGTTGCCCTCCGGGTCCTCCATGATCAGGTAGTCGGCGTCGTCGGGGCGCTTCGGCCAATGCACCTGCTGCGCGCCGAGCGCCTCCAGGCGCGCGACCTCCGCCGCCTGGTCGTCGGCGTAGAGGTCGAGGTGGATGCGTGGCGGCAGGCTGCGCTCACTCGGGTGCGCGTCGAGCGAGACGTTCGGCCCCTCACCGGCGCGCGGCCGCAGCAGCGCGAAGTCGGCGTCGATCGGCAGGCGCGGCTCGTAGTCGAGCGCGGCGCTCCAGAACAGCAGCTGACGCTCGAGGTCGGAGCAGCGGATCACGATGGAGCCGACGGTGAGCATGGGGCAAACGTAGTCGATGGGGCTCGGCGACCGCTGACAGGCGCGTCCGTCGTGGCGCGGCACGTCAGCGGTCGCCGCTAGCCTCGGACGCATGGTCAAGGCTCCCGGATTCCGCTGCTCCGAGTGTGGCTGGACGACCCTCAAGTGGGTCGGCCGCTGCGGTGAGTGCCAGCAGTGGGGCACGGTCGAGGCGGCGGGCACGAGCTCGTCCCGCGTGAGCGCCGGCTCGGTGCCGGCCGACCGCGCTGCCCGCCCGATCACCGAGCTGCAGACGGCGGATGCGCCCAGGTGGCCGACCGGGATCTCGGAGTTCGATCGCGTGCTCGGCGGCGGCATCGTGCCGGGTGCGGTGGTGCTGTGCTCCGGCGAGCCGGGCGTCGGCAAGTCGACGCTGCTGCTCGCCGTCGCGGCGAAGGCGGCCTCCGCCGGCAAGCGCGTGCTCTACGTCTCCGGCGAGGAGTCGCTCGCGCAGGTGCGGCTGCGCGCCGAGCGCACGGGCGCGCTCGAGCCGCAGCTCTACCTCGCGAGCGAGACCGACCTGGGGACGATCCTCGGGCAGCTGCGCGACACCCAGCCAGAGCTCGTGATCGTCGACTCGGTGCAGGCCGTCGCCAACGCCGACAACGAGGGGCTCGCCGGCGGGCCGAGCCAGGTGCGCGACGTCGCCTCTGCGCTCACGCGCGCGGCCAAGGAAGCGGATGTGCCCCTGCTGCTGGTCGGGCACGTCACCAAGGACGGCTCGGTCGCGGGTCCCCGCGTGCTCGAGCACCTCGTCGACGTGGTCGCGCACTTCGACGGCGACCGGCAGACAGCGCTGCGCTTCGTGCGCGCGTCGAAGAACCGCTTCGGACCCACCGACGAGGTCGGCTGCTTCGAGATGACCGGCGACGGCATCCTCGAGGTGCCAGACCCATCCGGCCTGTTCCTCTCGCGCTCGACGACGCCGCTCGCCGGCACGTGCGTCACGGTCGCGCTCGAGGGGCGGCGGGCGATCCCGGTGGAGGTGCAGGCGCTCGTGGTCGCCGCCTCGACGCCGCAGCCGCGCCGGGTCGTCAACGGCGTGGACGCCTCGCGCGTCGCGATGGTGCTCGCGGTGCTCGAGCGGCACACGGGCATGCAGCTGGGCGCCAAGGACGTCTACGTGTCCACCGTCGGCGGCATCAAGCTCACCGAGCCGGGCGCCGACCTCGCCATCGCGCTCGCGATCGCCAGCGCCGACAGGAACGTCGCGCTCCCCGGTCGCCTCGCCGCGATCGGTGAGCTCTCGCTCGCGGGCGAGGTCCGCGCTGCCTCCGCCGTCAAGCGTCGCGTCACCGAGGCTCGACGGCTGGGCTACACCCGTGTCATCGACGAGAGCGTCGCGCTGGTGCGCAACGCCATCCCCGAGGCGATCAGCCAGGGGCGTCGTGAGGCAGAGGCCCGCCCGCGGCTGGTGGCCGTGCCGGATTTCTAGCCGACGGGCTGCTCCGGCTTCGGCACCTCGAGCATCGCCGTGTCGAGCGTCAGGTCGCGGCCGCCATCCGAGGCGCCGATTGCGATGCGCTCGCCGCGGAAGAACGCCGGCTGCCGCACCGCCTGCACGATCATGACGACGACGCCGAGGCCGAGCGTGACGATGCCGAGCACGAACACCAGCCCGAGCCCTCCGATGTTCGAGCCCGAGCCGTACTCCGGGTCCATCGAGTCGATGAGCGTCGTCACGAACAGCACCGCGAGCACGGTGCCGCCGAGCAGCGGGAACACGAGCCGGTAGAGCGCGGTGCGCCACGACTGGAACCAGGTGCGGCGGAAGTACCAGACCGCCGCGAACGCCGTCAGCCCGTAGTAGAAGCAGATCATCATGCCCAGCGCCGTGATGGTGTCCCACAGCACGTTCTCGCTGATGAAGCGCATGATCGCGTAGAAGCCGCTCGCCACCGCGCTCGCCACGAGCGTCGCGAAGCCGGGCGACTTGAAGCGCTCGGTCACGCGTGCGAAGGGCCCCGGCAGCGCGCCGTAGTGGCCCATCGCGAGCAGCGTGCGCGCGGGGCTCACGAACGTCGACTGCAGCGATGCGGCAGAGCTCATGAGCACCGCGAGCGAGACGAGCACGGCGAGCGGCCCCAGGATCGGGCCCGCGAGCGCGAAGAACACGTTGTCCTGGATGTCGGCGTTGCCGAGCCCGAACTCCCCGTCGCCGACGCCCGCGTAGGCGATCAGCGAGATCGCGAGCAGCAGGTAGAGCACCATGATGATCACGACGGTCCAGGTGGCAGCGAGCCCCGGCGTCTTGTCTGAGCCCTTCGTCTCCTCGTTCATCGTGAGCGTGACATCCCAGCCCCAGAAGATGAAGATCGACAGCGACAGGCCTGCCGCGAAGGCGGTGAACGAGCTGACGGCGAAGGGGTTGAACCAGGATGGGTCGACGGGCGTCGCGTCGAAGGCCGTGCCGTTCGCGACGTGCACGATGGCGGCCGCGGCGAAGCCTAGGAGCACGAGCACCTGGATGCCGACGAGCCAGTACTGCAGCCGCTGCGTGGTCTTGACGTCGCGGTAGGAGATGAAGGTGGCGCCCGCCATGAACAGCAGGCAGACGAGCACGTTGATGCCCGCCTCGCCGGCCAGGTCGGCGATGGCCGGCTGCCCGAAGACCTGCGCGAGCAGCAGGAAGAAGAAGTCGACGGCGATGCCCGCGAGGTTCGACAGCACCAGGATGGTCGCCGCGATGAGGCCCCAGCCGGCCATCCAGCCGACCCACGGGCCGAAGGCGCGCGTCACCCAGGTGAACGTCGTGCCGGAGTCGGGCATGGCGCTGTTGAGCTCCCGGTAGCCGAAGGCGACCAGCAGCATGGGCAGGAATCCGGCGAGCATGATCGCGGGCACCTGCACACCGACCTCCGACACCGTCGGGCCGAGCGCGGCGGTGAGCGTGTACGCCGGAGCGATGCATGAGACGCCGATGACGATCGCTCCGATGAGGCCGACGGATCCAGCAGAGAGGCCCTTGCCCTTGTGGGGCTGCGCCTGGCTCATGCGAGGCTCGCGATCACGTCGGCGGCGGCCTGCTGACCGGAGCGGATGGCGCCATCGACGTGCTGGTAGCCGTGCCCGGCGTAGTCGCTGCACGCCCAGTGGATGGGGCCGACGCTCTGGCGCTGGTCGGCGCCGTAGCGGTGGAGGCCGCCGAGGTCGTAGCTGGCGGCGTAGGCGCCGCGGGTCCACTCCTCGCTCCCCCAGTCGCTCTCGTAGTAGACGACGGGCTCGAGCGCCTCCGGCCCGAAGTACTTCGCGACGGACTCGAGGATCCGCCGACGGCGCTCCTCGTCGGTCAGCCGGAACGCGGCATCCGCATGCTCGTCGGAGACGAACCCGACGAGCGTGCCGCGGGCATCCTCGTGGTTCGTGTTGTCGTAGAGCTCATGCACGAGCTCGTCTGGGCCGAAGCCGGTGCCCGAGAGCCCGGCGTCGCGCCAGAAGGGCCGATCGTAGACGGCGTGCACCTTGATGACGAAGCCGAGCGAGAGGTGCTGGTGCAGCTGGTGCTGCCTGCGCGGCAGCGGCGGCTGCACATCGATGCGGGTGATGAGGTTGGGCGGGACGGCGACGATGACGCGGCTGCCGTGCACGCTCACGCCGTCGGCGACGACCGTGACGCCGTCGTCGGAGCGCTCGATGCGCCGCACCGGCGCCGAGAGGTGCACGGCGTCGCCGAGCGCCTCCGCCATGCGCACGCTGACCTGCTGCATGCCGCCGACGACGCGGCGGTCGAGGATCTCATCCTCGTCGAGCAGGTTGGCGAAGCCGTCGGCGCTCGCCGCCATGAGCAGCGCCTGCAGCGTGGAGAACGCATGCGCGGGCTTGGTGAGCATCGCCGGGCCGATGAACAGCGCGGTCAGGTGGGCGGCGGTCAGGTCGTCGGTCTGGTCGCGCAGCCAGCGCTCGAAGGAGACGGTGTCGAGCTCGCGCGCCCGCGGGTGATCCCACGGCGCATCCGGGTCGATCTCGGCGACGAGCGCCTCGACGGCGGCGATCAGGCGGTCGAGCTCCGCAAGGGTGGCGGCGTCGATCGGGAAGTCGTCGGTGAACCGCACGGCCGAGCCCTCGGCATCCACGAACACCGATTCGCCCTCGCGGTAGCGCTGGAAGGTCTCGAGGCCGAGCCGCTCGATGGTCTCGAGCAGGACGGTCTGGTGGGGCGAGATCCATTGGCCGCCGATCTCGAGCATCGCGCCGTCGATCGTGCTGGTCCAGGTGCGGCCGCCGACACGGTCGCGAGCCTCGAGCACCGCGACGGTGCGCCCAGACTCCACGAGAGCGGTCGCGGCCGAGAGGCCGGCGGGGCCCGCCCCGACGATCACGACGTCGACGTCGATCGAATCCTGCTGTGCCATGTGGTCTCCACTCCGAGTGCCTGAGGCGAACCTAGCGCTCGGAGGGCGCCGCGGTCACTCCTCCAGGATGAACTGACGGTTCTCGCTGCCCGGGTAGTCACCGACCCGCACGCTGAGGTTGTAGGCGGCGCCGCCGGCGGAGACCTGCTCGCGCTCGGCGGTGCAGGTGTCGTTCGACGACACGGTGCGATCCCACTCGATCGGCACCGTCGACTGCGGGGTGCCGGGCTCGAGCGCGACGATGTCGTCCTGCGCGTCCGTCGCGCAGTCCGACCAGCGGTAGACGAGCTCGTCGCCCGTGCGGATCTCGTACTCCTGCACGCTCGTGCCGGCATTCAGCGAGCACGCGGCCTCGCCGGTGTTCTCGATCGTGAACGAGAGCTGCACCGGCTCCCCCGCGCGGTAGGTGGTGCGGTCAGTCTGCGGCGTGATGCGCACGGCCTCGGCTGCGCAGGGCTCGCTGGCATCCGCATCCGGGTCGCCACCGATCGGCGTGAAGGGCTCCGTCGGGCTCGGCGACGGCGTCTCCTCCGCCGCATCCGTCGCCTCCGGCGCGGGAGACTCCGCGGGCGCGGTCTCGCTCGGGGCGGTCTCGGGAGGCGTCTCTGCAGTGGCCCAGGGCTGCCAGATGAGCAGCGCGACTGCAACGGCGACCACGATCGCGAGCAGCGCGAGCAGCGTGCGACGTCGGCGCACTGCTGCGCGGCGCTTGGCTGAAGATCCCGTGCTCACCGATCCAGGGTAGGCGAGCGCGGGCTCAGAGCTGCTTGAGCATGCGCGTGTTGCCCAGGGTGTTGGGCTTCACGTGCGCAAGATCCAGGAACTCGGCCACTCCACCGTCGATCGAGCGCAGCAGCTCGGAGAACACATCGGGCTCGACGACCTGCTCGGCGACCTCCCGATAGCCGTGCCTGCCGAAGAACCCGGTCTCGAAGGTGAGGCAGAACAGCCGCGTGAGGCCGAGCGTCGCCGCGCGCTCCTCGAGGGCATCGAGCATCGCGTGGCCGACGCCCTTGCCGACGGCACCCTCGGCGGCCGCGATCGTGCGCACCTCTCCGAGGTCCTCCCACAGCACGTGCAGCGCGCCACAGCCGACCAGCTGCCCGTCGCGCTCGGCGACGACGAACTCCTGCACCGCCTCGAAGAGCGTCACGAGCTCCTTGCCCAGCAGGATCCGGCGTCGCACGTAGGGCTCGATGAGCGTCTGCATGCCCCGGACGTCGCTCGTGCGCGCGGGGCGCACGGTGATGGCAGATGCGGCGGAAGTCATAGGGATCGAGCCTACTGCCCGCTGGGATCCCCGACCCGGAACACCAGCCTCGCGAACTGGCCGACCTGCCGCGTGTCGATCAGCGTCAGGCGGTCGGACCCGATGCGGCGCGGCAACAGCGGCGCCGCGTCGACATGACCGGTGACATGGCAGAGGGGCCCGGGCCGAAGCCCAGGCCCCTCTGCGTGTCTGCGACTACTCCGCTGCGCGGCGCAGGCGGCCCACGATGAGCAGCGCGGCGCCGATCAGCACCAGCAGGCCGGCACCGACCCACAGCATCGGCGAGATCTCGCCACCGGTCTGCGGCAGCGAGCCGGAGCCGCCAGCCTGGCCGTCGTCGTCGCCGGGAGCCGGCGCCGTCGGGACTGGCGTCTCGGTCGGCTCGTCGGTCGGCGGCTCGGTCACGACCGGCGGCTCCGTGACGTCTGCGGCAGGCGTCACGAGCAGCTGGAACGGCACGACCGTGCCGCCGTCGGTCTGGATCGCGTAGGTCTGCACGACCGGCTCGGCGACCGGAGCGGCTGCCGCCTGGTCGACGATCGCCGCCTCGAAGGTGATCTCGGCAGAGGTCGTCAGGGGAGCGCCCGTCTCATCCTCGTTCACGACCACACCGGCCGAGCCGAGCACGGCACCCTTGGCGTCGACGACGTCTGCGGTCGCCGAGGCCTCTGCACCGGTGGAGCGGATGCGGTCGAGCTGCGCGACCGAGATGGTCACCTCGCTGCCCTCCTCGACGGCCTCGCCGGGCAGACCCGTGATGTCGACATGGCGCACGGCGTAGTCGGGAGCGATGCCCGAGTTGTCGCCCAGGTACGCGAGCAGCGCATCCTGGTCGACGAGACCGGAGTCGCGCTCGTCGGTGCCCTCCGCGAACGCCCAGAAGTTGTCGCCCGGAGTGCCGCCGCCGACGCCCATGAGGAACGAGGCGCTGGCGATGCGGATCTCCTGCTCGGGCGAGACGAACGCGCCGTCGACACGGATGTCGCTGACGCGGTCGTCGAGCTCGCGGGAGGGGTCGGAGACGTAGGTGACGTTGTCGCTGAGCCCCAGCTGCAGGTACTCGCGGGTGCCCTCCGGAACGGGGCTGCCGTCTGCCTGGCGCTGCCACTGCTGCTCGAGCAGGGCGTCGAGCTCTGCACCGGTGAGCGTGATCGTCCAGAGGTTGTTGATGAACGGCAGCATCGTGTTGGCCTCGGCCAGTCGCACGACGCCGGGCTCGGTCTCGGGCTCGGTGGGCTCGAACAGCAGGCTGTCGCGCACACCACCGGGGTTCACGATGCCGACCTGGGCCCCGCCGCGCGCCTCATCGGCGAGCTGATCGCGATACATGTTGGCGACGAGCTGCGCCGCGGCCGACTCCTCGCTGCGGTTGCCGTTGGACTCGAGCGGCACCGTGATCGGGCCGGAGACCGTGCCGACCTCGACGTTGCCGAGCACATCGGCCTGCGCGATCGCCTCGTCGACGATCGTCTGCACGGCAGCGGCGCGCGGGTAGGTCGCCGCGAGCGTCGCGGCCTCCTCGGTCGAGCGCTCGTGGTTGGCGATCTCGGCGACCGAGACGTCGCCGCTCGCGCGATCGACCTCGAGCACGACCTGACCGACGAGGTTGCCGTACTCGTTCGACTGCATGATGGCGCGCTGGGCGCCCTCACCGGCGGGCGCGGGCGAGAGCCACGAGTAGATGCGGTGCGTGTGGCCGTTGAAGACCACGTCGACATCGGCGGAGAGCTCCTGCACCTGCGACTCCATGAAGCCGCCGAGCGAGCCGAGGGTCGCGCTCTGCTCCTCCTGCGAGGCGCCCGCGTCGAGCCGCACGTCGACGCCCTCGTGGATCTCGGCGACGATCACGTCGGCCTCACCGTTGCCAGCATCGCCGTCGGTGAGCTGTGCAGCGACGTCGTTGACCGCGGTGATCGGGTCGCCGAACTCGACACCGGCGATGCCGGAGCCGTCGACCAGGCTGGGCGTCTGGCGCGTGACGGCGCCGATCACGCCGACCGTGAGGCCGTCGACCTCGAAGGTCGCGTGCGAGGGGCCGATCGGCGCACCGTCGAGCGTCACGTTGGCGGAGAGGTAGGGGAAGTCGGCGAGCGCATCGACGCGCCCGGTCAGGTCTGCGACGCCCTGGTCGAACTCGTGGTTGCCGACGGCGGCCGCGTCCACGCCGAGGGCGTTGAGCACGTCGATGGTCGGCTCATCCTGCTGCGACGCGGAGACGAAGTTGGATGCGCCGATGTTGTCGCCACCGGAGAGCAGCAGCGAGTTCGAGGGGTAGTCCGCGCGCAGCTGCTCGATGGTGCCAGCGAACTGCACGGTCTCGTCGGCATCGAGCCGGCCGTGGAAGTCGTTGAAGTGGAGCAGGTTGACGACGGCCGTTGTCTCAGGATCGACGATGATGGGCGCGGCCACCGCGGCGGTCGGGACGATGAGCGCTCCGATGCCGACGGCGCAGGCGGCTCCAGCCGCCATGGTGCGCTTCGCGTGCTTGTTCACTGGTTCTCCGAATGCAGGGGACGGGGAGGGTGCCAAGGGCACCGCTTCGGAGCCTATGCAGTGCACATGCCGACGCGCGAGCCCCGAAAGTGAACGTTCGGTGACTCCGCTGCTCAGACGAAGCGAGGAGGGGAGCCGCCGGGGCTCCCCTCCTCGCTTCGATGCGTCCGTCGATCAGGCGTCGGCCGGCTCCAGCTCCGAGGTGCTCGACTCCGGGCTCGTGTGCGTGAAGACGAACGCGCCGTCGACGAAGTCGACCCTCACGTGCTCCCCCGCACCCAGCTCGCCGTGCAGGATCTTCTCGCTCAGGACATCCTCGATCTCGTGCTGCACCGCTCGGCGCAGCGGCCGGGCACCGAGCGCCGGGTCGTGCCCGATCGTGGTGAGGCGCCGCTTGGCGTCCACGGTCAGCTCGATCGTCATGTCGCGGTCGAGCAGTCGCTCGGAGAGCCGCGCGATGAACAGATCGACGATCTGCAGCAGCTCCTCGGGGTCGAGCTGCGGGAAGACGATCATCTCGTCGACGCGGTTGAGGAACTCGGGCTTGAAGTTCTTCTTCAGCTCCTCGCGCACCTTGCCGCGCATCGCCTCGTAGTCGTTGTGGCTCGACCCCTCAAGCACGAAGCCGACCGGGCCGCCAGAGATGTCCTTGGTGCCGAGGTTGGTCGTCATGATGATGACGGTGTTCTTGAAGTCGACCACGCGGCCCTGGCCGTCGGTGAGGCGACCCTCCTCGAGGATCTGCAGCAGCGAGTTGAAGATGTCGACGTGCGCCTTCTCGATCTCGTCGAACAGCACGACCGAGAACGGCTTGCGGCGCACCTTCTCGGTGAGCTGGCCGCCCTCCTCGAAGCCGACGAACCCCGGAGGGGCGCCGAAGAGTCGCGAGACGGTGTGCTTCTCGCTGTACTCCGACATGTCGAGCGAGATCAGGGCGTCCTCGTCGTCGAAGAGGAACTCCGCGAGCGCCTTCGCGAGCTCGGTCTTGCCGACGCCCGTGGGGCCGGCGAAGATGAACGAGCCACCGGGGCGGCGTGGGTCCTTGAGGCCGGCACGCTGACGGCGGATGGTCTTCGCCAGCACGCTGACGGCCTCTTCCTGGCCGATGACGCGCTGGTGCAGCGCCTTCTCCATGAAGACGAGGCGAGCCGACTCCTCCTCGGTGAGCTTGAACACCGGGATGCCGGTCGCGTTCGCCAGCACCTCGGCGATCACGCCCTCGTCGAGCACGCCGGTGGGGCCACCGTCGCCGCTGCGCCACTTCTTCTCGAGGCGCAGCCGCTCACCGAGCAGCTCCTTCTCCTCGTCGCGCAGGCGGGCAGCAGCCTCGAAGTCCTGGCCCTCGATCGCGCCCTCCTTGCGGGTGCGCACGTCGGCGATCTTCTCGTCGAACTCGCGCAGCTCAGGCGGTGCCGAGAGGATCGACAGCCGCAGGCGGGCGCCACCCTCGTCGATCAGGTCGATCGCCTTGTCGGGCAGGAAGCGATCCTGCACGTAGCGGTCGGCGAGGTTCGCCGCCGCGACGAGCGCGCCGTCGGTGATCGTGATCTTGTGGTGCGACTCGTAGCGGTCGCGCAGACCCTTGAGGATGTTGATCGTGTGGGCGACCGACGGCTCGTTCACCTGGATGGGCTGGAAGCGGCGCTCGAGGGCAGCATCCTTCTCGAAGTGCTTGCGGTACTCGTCGAGCGTCGTCGCACCGATCGTCTGCAGCTCGCCGCGGGCGAGCAGCGGCTTCAGGATGTTGGCGGCATCGATCGCGCCCTCTGCAGCACCGGCGCCGACGAGCGTGTGGATCTCGTCGATGAAGGTGATGATGTCGCCGCGGGTGCGGATCTCCTTCGTCACCTTCTTCAGGCGCTCCTCGAAGTCACCGCGGTAGCGGCTGCCCGCGATCAGCGAGCCGAGGTCGAGCGTGTAGACCTGCTTGTCCTTGAGCGTCTCGGGAACCTCGCCCTTGATGATCGCCTGCGCGAGCCCCTCGACGACGGCGGTCTTGCCGACGCCGGGCTCACCGATCAGCACCGGGTTGTTCTTGGAGCGGCGAGACAGGATCTGCATGACCCGCTCGATCTCCTTCTCGCGCCCGATGACGGGGTCGAGCTTGCCGTCGCGCGCGGCCTGCGTGAGGTTGAGACCGAACTGGTCGAGGATCTGCGAGCCCTTGGCGTCGGTCTGCTGCGGGGCGTCCCCGCCGACCGTGGTCGACTCCTTGCCCTGATACCCGGCAAGCAGCTGGTTGACCGTCTGGCGCACGCGGTTGAGGTCGGCGCCCAGCTTCACGAGCACCTGGGCTGCGACGCCCTCGCCCTCGCGGATGAGGCCGAGGAGCACGTGCTCCGTGCCGATGTAGTTGTGGCCCAGCTGCAGCGCCTCGCGGAGGCTCAGCTCGAGCACCTTCTTGGCGCGCGGCGTGAACGGGATGTGCCCGGACGTCTGCTGGCTGCCGGTGCCGATCATGTCCTGCACCTGCGCGCGCACGGCGTCGAGCGAGATGCCGAGCTGCTCGAGCGCCTTCGCGGCGACACCGTCGCCCTCGTGGATGAGGCCGAGCAGGATGTGCTCCGTGCCGATGTAGTTGTGGTTGAGCAGCTTCGCCTCTTCTTGGGCGAGCACCACGACCCGACGAGCGCGGTCAGTGAATCTCTCGAACATCGCTGCCTCCCTTCCTTGATTTCCGAGCGTAGCCGCGTGCCGGGGAGCGACGTGCGGCTGTTCGCTGTGGGCGCGACACAGGAGGACGCAGACGGATGGGTCGGGGTCGCCGTGCGGGACGCGGGAGTGCAGCTGCGCAGTTGAGCGGAGCTCTTCACGGTCGACGCTCACCGAACGCAAACCTGAGATCGATAGCCTCGAACCGACGCGAGGAGCACGGTGACCGATCAGCCCACGACGCCTTGGGACCAGCCGCAGGGCCAGCAGCATCCCCAAGGCCAACAGCCGCAGGCTGGCCAGCAGCAGTACGGGCAGCCGCCTGTCGCCGCACCAGCGCCGGGCTCCGCGCAGCCGCAGTACGGCCAGCCGCAGTATGGGCAGCAGCCGCAGCAGTATGGGCAGCAGCCGCAGCAGCAGCAGTACGGGCAGCAGCCGCACTACGGCCAGCCGCAGTACGGGCAGCACGCGCAGCCCGGCTACGCGTTCCAGCCGCCCGCGCCGAAGCGGCCTGCGCTGCTGCCCGCCGCGCTGCCGATGTCGGACCGCTCCTACGCCATGGCCTTCCAGCCGCTCGAGCGTCGCGTCGGCCGCTGGTTCCTCGCTTGGGCGATCGCCATCGGCTTCTTCTTCGCCGGCCAGGTGGTCGCGCTCGCACTGATGCTCCCCGGCCTGGCCGACTTCATGCTCTCGCTCGACCCGACCAACCTGCCGACCGACGAGACGGAGCTCGGGCTCGACTTCATCGAGGCCGTGATCGGCACGCCGCTGGGCATGGCCGCCGTCAACATGGCATGGGCCGCGATGATCCCCGGGGCGATCGTCGCGATGGCCGCCTTCGGCAAGCGCGCCGCAGGCTTCGCCTCGAGCGTCGTCGGCACCTGGCGCTGGAGCGTCGTCGCCCGCGCCGCCCTCGTGATCGTGCCGATCTTCGCGGTCTACATCGGCATCTCGCTCTGGATGGACCCATCGATCGAGTGGGAGTGGAACCCCAACTGGGGCCTCGTCATCGCCGTGCTGCTGACCACGCCGCTGCAGTCCACCGGCGAGGAGTTCACCTTCCGCGGCCTGCTGCCGCAGATGATGGGCGGCTGGCGCCTGCACCGCTACGTGCCCGCGCTCGTCATGCTGCCCGCGGTGCTGCTCGTGATGCTGCTGCAGCCCGCGACCTGGTGGCTCTCGCTGCTGGCGCTCGTCGCGGCGGCCGTCGGTCCCTGGGTGCTCACCGGTCGCCTCGGCAACGCCGTCTGGACCGGCATCGCCACCGGTCTGCTCTTCGGCGCCATGCACGCGCATCCGTCGATCGCGGCGACGCTCCAGCTCGCCCTCGTGGGCTTCACCTGCTCGATGCTCACGTACCGCACCGGCGGGCTCGAGTCGGCCTCAGTGCTGCACACGGCGAACAACGTGTTCATCATGGTGCCGCTCGCGCTCACCGGCACGTCGGCCTTCTCTGGGCAGCCCGTGGCGGGCGAGGACTGGCTCTCGACTGCCATCACGGCGGCCGCGCTCGGCCTGGCCTACGTCGCGGTGCACTTCACGATGCGCAAGGTGCAGCGGTTCACCGAGGGGAACCCGGCCGCCGACATGCTCGAGCCGCAGCCGCAGGTCGCACCCCAGCAGCCGATGCCGGTGGCGGCAGGCTGACCGGAGATCCGGCAGGCTGACCGGAGATCCGGCGGGCTGATCGGAGATCGGTGGGTTGACCGGAGAATTTCCGGCGCTCCGCAGAGCCGGCTGGACTATCCAGCTGGAGGCTCGCCGTGCCGGAGATCCTCCGGCCGCCGAGCCTGCAGCGCCTCATCGGCCGATGCATCCGTCACCGACGCTGCGGCAGTGCCCCTCGGAGGCAGACCCATCTTGATGCGCTCTTCTGCTTCGACGCGGTCGTACTCGCGGCGCGCGGTGCGATCGCCGCGGATGATCATGCGCATGACCATCCAGAAGATGAGCCCGAGCACGATTGTCGGGACGAGCGAGAAGATCGCGTTCCCCCACCAGCTCTCAGGCATGGGCCCAGTCTACCGGCCGCGTCAGCTCAGCAGCTCGCGCACCCGCTCGCGGCCGATCGCGAGCAGCAGGGTCGGGATGCGTGGGCCGGTCTCGCGGCCGACGAGCAGGCGGTAGAGCAGCGCGAAGAAGGCGCGCTGCGCGGCCGAGAGCTCCTTGTCGCCCTTCACCATGGCGCCGGGCTCGAGGCCGCGCTGCACCTTGGCGACGCCGTAGACCTGGAAGGTGAGGCCGTCGAGCGTCCACGCCTCCTCGATCGCGGGCAGCCCCTGGCCGCCGTCGAGCAGCAGCCGGATGGCGTCGCGCTCCGTCTCGGTGAGCGCGTCGAGCGCCGCGCGGTCGGGGCTCTCTCGCACTGACGTGTGCTCCTCGGCGGGCATGTGGGTGCCGACCCAGGTCTCGACCCGGTCGAGGCGCGGGCGCAGCGAGTCGAGCTCGGTGATCGGGTCGTCGGCGTCGAGTCCGCCGATGATGCGCAGCACCTGCGCCTCGTCGCCGAAGGTGAGGTCGACGACGGATGCGAGGGTGCGGAAGGCGACGCGGCGCGGCGTCTCGGGCAGGCGCTCGTGCGCCGTCGAGGTGGCGCGCTCGAGCGCGGCGAGCTCCGCGTCGCCAGCTGTGCCGGCCGTGGCCTTGCGCTGCAGCGCATCCCACTCGTCGTAGGTGCGCTGCAGCTCGGAGCCGAAGGCAACGTCGAAGGACTGGTTCATGCGACGGCGGGCGTAGAGCCAGCGCAGCACGGGAGCCTCCATGACGGCGAGCGCATCCGAGGGCGTCGGGGCTCCGCCGCGCGACGACGACATCTTGGCGACGCCGCCGAAGCCCACGAAGGCGTACATCGGGCCGAGCGGCCGCTCCCAGCCGAACACCGGCGCGAGCTGCAGGCCCACCTGGAAGGAGGAGCCGGGGCTCTGGTGGTCGACGCCGCTGGGCTCGAACACGACCTGCTCGAAGGCCCAGCGCATCGGCCAGTCGACCTTCCAGACCAGCTTGCCGGAGCGGAACTCGCGCAGCAGCACCGTCTCGCGGTGCCCGCACTGGCACGAGTAGGTCATCTCGGTCGAGTCGTCGTCGTAGGCCTCGATGGTGGTGAGGTCCTTGCCGCAGCTCGTGCAGTAGGGCTTGTAGGGGTAGTACTCGGTGCCGCCGGAGCCGTCGTCCTCGGCGGCCGCGCCCGACGACGCCTCGAGCGCCTTCTGCAGCTCCTCGTCGTCATCCTTGGCGGCGGGCAGCGTGCGGTACTGCGCCAGGATCGCGTCGATCTCGCGGCGGTGGCGCATGGCGTGCAGGATCTGCTCGGTGTAGGCGCCGGCGGCGTACTGCTCGGTCTGGCTGATGCCGCGGTAGCGCACGCCCGCCTCGGCGAACCCGGCCTCGGCGGCGCTGCGGAAGTGCGCGGCCCACGAGTCGTGCTCGCTGCCGGGAGGGGCCGGCACGCTCGTGAGCGGCTTGCCGATGTGCTCGGCCCACGACGCGTCGACGCCCTCGATGCCGGCGGGCACCTTGCGGAAGCGGTCGTAGTCGTCCCAGCTGAAGATGTGCTCGGCCTCGAGGCCGCGCCGCTGGATCTCGTCGACGACCAGGTGCGGGCTCATCACCTCGCGGAAGTTGCCCAGGTGCACGGGGCCGGACGGCGAGATGCCGGATGCGGCCACGGGCTTGGTCCCGCGACGCTCGGCCTCGGCGATCACCTCGTCGGCCAGCCGCGAGACCCAATCGGCTCGCTCGTGGTCGGGGGCCGGCTCGGCAGTGCTGTCGTGGGGCGTCTCGGTCACGACTGTCGATCCTACCGGCGGTGACACATCCGCCACCCGTCCGCCGACTGCCCGACTGCC
Source organism: Agrococcus sp. ARC_14 (assembly GCF_022436485.1). Lineage (NCBI taxonomy): Bacteria > Bacillati > Actinomycetota > Actinomycetes > Micrococcales > Microbacteriaceae > Agrococcus > Agrococcus sp. ARC_14. The sequence continues at coordinate 207,249 of NZ_JAKUDO010000002.1, read as the reverse complement.
CGTCGAGGCCCTGCACCTCGGACCGCAGCGGCTCGGGCTCGGACCTCAGCTCACGGGATGCTGAAGATCGCGTTGTCGATCAGGCGCACGGCGTTGGTCGATGCCGTGCCGACGCGAGCGGCCACGAGCACCTGCACCAGGCCGTGGTGCGACTCGTTCGCGAAGGCGAAGGTGCGCGGGTCGACGACCGCGAGGTAGTCGAGCTGCACGCCCGTGTCCGACTGGAAGACCGACTGCGCCGCCGCCAGCATCGCCTCGACTCCGCGGTCGGCCGCAGAGCCTGCGGCCTCCAGCGCGCGCGAGAGCGCGAGCGCATCCTGCCGCTCCCCCGCCTGCAGCATCGCGTTGCGGCTCGAGAGTGCGAGGCCGTCGGGCTCCCGCACCGTCGGCACGCCGATGATCTCGACCGGCAGATCGAGGTCGCGCACCATGCGGCGCACGAGGAAGAGCTGCTGCGCATCCTTCTCGCCGAAGAGCGCCACATCAGGCGCCACGATCGAGAAGAGCTTCGTGACCACCGTGAGCACGCCGTCGTAGTGCCCGGGGCGGCTGCGACCCTCGAGCACGGTGCCGAGATGGCCGGCGGTGACGAGCGTGGCCGAACGCCCCCCATCCGGGTACATCTCCTCGACCGTCGGCATGAAGACCGCCTCGACGCCGAGCACGATGAGCTGCTCGGTGTCGGTCTGCGGGGTGCGCGGGTAGCGGTCGAGATCCTCGTGCGGGCCGAACTGCAGCGGGTTGACGAAGACCGAGGCGATGACGGTCTCGGCGCGCTCGCGGGCTCTGCGCACCAGCTCGAGGTGCCCCCGGTGCAGCGCGCCCATGGTCGGCACCAGCGCGACGCGGCGGCCGGCGGCGCGCTCGGCTGCGACGAAGGCGCGAGCCTCGGCGATGGTGGTCAGGGTGCGGATGGGTGCGGGCACCACGACAGACTATGCGGGCTCGGCGGGGTCAGGGCTCGATGGGCGGATCGGGGTAGCGCGCGAGGGCCGTCTCGACGGCGGAGCGGACGACGCCGCCGAGCACCTGCGAGGGGCGCTCGACGCCGATCTCGTGCAGCTGCCGCAGGGCCTGCGCGACGAGCCCCGCGGCGAAGTCACGGGCTGCAGCGACCGCCTCGGCGTAGGCGGGGCGGTCGGCCTCGGCGACCACGATCGGCTCGGCGCCCATCTCGACCGCGAGCGCCTGGCCGATCGGCAGCACCGGGCCGGGCGCGGTGACGGCGATCGTGGCCTCGAGCAGTCGCGAGAGGTCGAGCGACGTGCCGGTGAAGCTCATCGCGGGGTGCAGCGCGATCGGGATCGCGCCGCGCTCGATGGCGGGGCGCAGCACCTCGGTGCCGTGCTCGGCGGCCGTGTGCACGACCAGCTGGCCCGGCTGCCATGCGCCCGTGGCGGCAAGGCCGGCGACGAGATCGGCCAAGGCTTCGGTCGGCACCGTCAGCAGCACAAGCTCGCTGCGCTCGACGATCGTCGGGGCATCGAGGATCTCCACGCCGGGCAGCATCGCCTCCGCGCGCTCGATCGCGTCGAAGCCGGTCGCGGTGATGCCGATGATCGCGTGGCCCGCCCCGGCGAGCGCGGCGCCCAGCACGGGCCCGACCCGCCCGGCGCCGATGATGCCGACGCCGAGCCTGCCGGGCCTCATTCCTGGTCGCGCGGCGGGACGCTGCGCGGGTCGGGCTGCTGCGGAGCCTGCTGGCCGTTCGATGGCGGGCTCTGCGGCGGGCGCTGCTCATGTGGCGGCTGCGGCGCCGATTGGCCGAAGCTCGGGCCGGCGTTCCTGGGCTGCTGGGGATGCGTCGGCGCGGCCACGCTCTGCGGCGGCTGAGCGGGTGCAGGCGGAGCCTGCGGCGGCATCGCCTGCTGCGGCGTCTGCGGGCGCTGCCACTGCTGCTGCTGCGGCGGCTGGCCCTGCGGCGTGCTCGGCTGCTGCCACTGCTGCGGCGCGGGCTGACCCTGCTGCTGGCCCTGCGGCGCGCTCGGCTGCTGCCACTGCTGCTGGCCCTGCGGCGCGCTCGGCGGCTGCCACTGCTGCTGCGGCGCGCTGGGCTGCTGCCACTGCTGCTGCGGCGCGCTGGGCTGCTGCCACTGCTGCTGGGCCGGCGGCACGCCCGGCTGCTGCCACTGCTGCTGCGGCACCGCTCCTCGACCGACGGGAGCGGGCGCGGGCTCCGGCATCAGTCCGTCCTGCACCGCGGGTGCGGTCGCGAGCACCGCGTTGCGCGACAGCGACGATGCCCACGACTCCGACGCATCCCGATCGATCGCGATCTTGATGGTGCGGGTGGCGTGCTCGAAGAGTGTGTGGGCATCCTGCTGGTCGATCGCGCCGATGCTGGGCGAGAGCACCGTGCCCGGCACGTGGAACTGCACGCGCGCGAGCCGCGCCATGCCGTAGATGGGGCCCTGCTGCACGGCGACCGACTGCACGCGCGCGCCGGGCACGAGCTGCAGCGAGCGCCAGATGCGGCCGTGGCGCAGCAGGAACGCGGCATCGTGCACGTGGAAGCCGTTGCGCCGCACCGAGAACCAGCGGAAGGCGCGCGCTCGCGGCGGGCTGACGACGAAGGCGTCGGGAGCCTGACCGAACAGCCCCTGGTCGACCAGCGGCGAGTGCGCGAGCTCTGGCAGCACGAGGCCGATCACGGTGCGCACATCGCGCAGGTCGCCGACTGGCAGCAGGTAGCTGGCCATCTGCTGGCTCTGGCCCTGGTTCGTGCCGTCGCTCGACATCTTGCCGGCGCGCGTGAACGACACCTGCCACCAGCCGAACGGCCGCCACAGCAACGGCTGCTTCACCTGCAGCGCGAAGATGCGGCCAGGAGGCAGGATCTCGGTCGTCGTGGAGGCGAGGCCATAGGCGAGGCGGATGCCGTCGGGCGTCGCCGCGATCGAGTAGCGCAGCTTCGCGCCAAGCGAGCGCAAGGCGGCGGCGAGGAACGCGATCGCGCTGGGCACCAACGCGAAGACCGCCCACCACTGCTGCAGAGCGAGCACCAGCACGGCAACGGCGATCACAGAGAGCACCGCCCAGACGATCAAGCCGTCGAGCAGCGAAGACAGGACGATCCGTCCCACCGGGATGCGCACGAGCGAGTCGGGCGCGATGTGCGAGATCTCGGCGTCCGGCCGCAGGAACTCGTCGACCACGCCGCTGGCCGCAGCAGCCGCCTGCCGCTCGGCCGCGAGCCGCTCGTTGTCTGCCGTGGAGCGCCCGGAGGCGCGGTTCAGGATCTCGTAGCGCAGCGCATCCGCCACCGAAGAGCTCAGGTAGTTGAGGTCGACGTTGGAGTCGTTGCCCGCCTGCTGGATCTCGAACTTGCAGGCGCCCAGCAGCCGCGCGAACCAGGGCTTCTGGATGTTGATGCCCTGGATGCGCGAGAGGGGCGCACGGCGGTGCTTCTTGACGAAGATGCCCTGCTGCACCTCGACCGCGTCGCCCGTGATGCGGAAGCGGTGCACCCGCCAGCCGATCCAGAACAGCGCGATGAGCAGCAGCACGAGGCCGATCACGCCGAGCGTGACCCAGACGAGCTGGGAGACGACGAAGTCACCGAAGGCGTCCTGGCTCCAGTCGCCATCCTCGAACTCATCAGGCACGAAGAGCGCGATGAGCCGGTCGCGGAAGATCGAGAAGAGGATGCCGAGGAAGATGATGAGCGACAGGCCGCCGCGCAGCAGCGGACTGGCGGGGTGCAGCCGGTGCCACTCGCCGTCGATGAGGCCCGCCGCCTTGGCGCGGGCGTCCTGCGGGGCGGGAGCCTGCGTCGCAGGCTGGCCCGGATGGGTCGGGCCGGCCTGGGCGGGCCACTGCGGCTGGCCGTGCTGCGGCGGGCCCCACTGCTGGCCCGGCTGCGGCTGGCCCGGCTGGCCCGGCTGACCCGGAGGCGGAGCCTGCGGCATGCGGGGGTCGGTCACAGGCCTGCCCGCCGCGACTCGGAGACCGCGACCAGGTGGTCGCGCAGCTGCTCGGCGGTGTCGCCCGGCATGCCGGGGATCGCGATCGCGCTGGACGCCGCTGCCGTGACGAACTTCAGCGACTTGAGCCCGAACATCCGCTCGACCGGGCCCTGCGTGATGTCGACGATCTGCATGCGGCCGTAGGGCACGGCGACGAAGCGGCGGAAGAGCATGCCGCGTCGCACGAGCAGGTCGTCCTGACGCTGCAGGTAGCCGATCGTGCGCGTGCGGAGGAAGGAGAAGACGACGCCGATCACGATCAGCAGGATCGCGGCGCCCAGCGGCAGCCAGCCCCACAAGGGCATGTCGCCGTCGTTCGCGAACCAGATCGGCACCGTGGCTCCGATGCCGAGGATCAGCCACCAGATGACCGTGCTGATCGACTCGACGCTCGCGTAGCGCATGCTGATGCGCTGCCACTCGCCAGTGACATCCAGGCGCTCTGCCACGGGTTCCTCCTCGTGCGATGGGGGTCGGTCCGGCCGGCTCGGCGAGGGTCTCGCCTGTGCAGGCTGCGGCCGTGTCCCAGGCTAGTCCGAGGAGCCTGAACGGCACTTCTGCGATACTGCCTCGGTGACGGCAGAGATCAAGAAGCAGAAGCACGTCGGCCGATGGGTCGCAGTGGGCATCGTCGGCGTTATCGTGCTGGCCCTGCTGGCCGCGATCGGCTGGTACTTCGTGCGTGTCAACCCCTCGGTGCAGCAGGTCGAGACGATCGAGACCGCGTTCCCCGAGGAGTCGCTGCGGCCCGAGGCCGGCGAGGGCGACGGACAGCCGGTCAACGTGCTGCTGCTGGGCACCGACGCACGCGGCGAGGGCGACTCGCTGCTGACCGACCTCGGCGACCGCGCCGACACCATCCTGGTGGCCCACATCCCGCCGGATCGCGAGAGCGTGCAGATCATGTCGATCATGCGCGACTCGTGGGTCGAGATCCCCGGTCACGGCATGGCGAAGGTGAACTCCGCGCTCGCCTACGGCGGCGTGCCGCTCATGGTGCAGGTGGTCGAGGGCATCATCGACCAGCGCATCGACCACGTCTCGATCATCGACTTCGCCGGCTTCGAGGGGCTCACCGAGTCTATGGGCGGCGTGACCGTGAACAACGACATCGCCTTCTCGTATCACGGCTACGACTACCCGCAGGGCGAGATCACCATCCAGGGCGAAGAGGCCCTCATCTATGTGCGCGCCCGCTCGCCCTTCAGCGATGGCGACTACCAGCGCGTGCACAACCAGCGCGCGTTCCTGCGCGGGCTGATGACGCAGCTGATGACGCGCGAGAATCTCACGAACCCCAACCGGATGGCCGACATCCTCGCCACCATCTCGCCGCACGTCGCCACCAGCGACACCTTCGACCTGGGCACCGTGGCGTCGCTCGGGTCGCAGCTGGCGGGCATCGGCAACTCCAACATCCAGACCTTCACGATGCCGACGCTCGGCACAGGCATGGAGGGGTCGCAGTCGGTGGTGCACGTCAACTGGGATGGCGTGGAGGAGATCCGCGCCGCCTTCGACGAGGAGTCGATGACGACGTTCGAGCCTCCCGCCGAGAGGTAGCGCGGGGCTTCGACACGCCGTGCCTCCCGCGCGGCGGCACAGCCGGCAGGCGCGCTACGCCGCGGTGCCCGCCGCCGCTGCCGCATCGTCGTCGTCGGGCGGCAGCACGCACCAGTGCTCGGCCAGCAGCCCCGCGATGAGCTGCACGAGCGCACCGCCGGCGACCACGGCGAGCGTGAGCACGGTGTCGCTCGCGACCACCGCACGCGTGAGGAAGAAGCCCAGCGCACCGAGCGCGGCACCGCCCAGCAGCGCGCCGACGATCGACGAGGCCTTCGCGAAGCCCAGCACCGCAGTGGCGTGCCGGTAGCCGACGCGGCGCTTGCCCTGCGCGGCCTGCCGCACGGGCCAGGCCATCACCAGCAGCACCGCGGCCAGCAGCAGCAGCGCGAAGCCCAGCGTGAACGGCGGCACGATCGCCGCCCTGCCGCTCATCACGAGCATCGCCTCGAGCATCCACGCGAGCGCCCCAGACACCAGCACGGTCAGCAGGATCACCGTCGGCGTCGTGCGCGTCACGGCAGCCTCCACACATCGCCGTCGACGTAGTCGGCCAGCTCGGCGACCGAGCCCTGGCCCGGCAGCACGGCGTCGGGCTCGACCTCGAGCCACGGCTGCAGCACGAACTGCCGCTGGTGGGCCCGCGGGTGCGGCAGCACGAGCCGGTCCTCAGCCCGCTCGATGCCGCCCATCGAGACGATGTCGATGTCGATCGTGCGCGGCCCCCAGCGTGCCTCGCGGACGCGCCCGAGGGCATCCTCGACCGCCCCCATCGCATCGAGCAGGTCGATGGGCTCCATCGCCGTCGCGACGATCAGCACGATGTTGACGTAGTCGGGCGAGAGGCCCTCGCCGTCGGGGTGCCACGACGGCGACTCCCAGTTGCTGGAGCGCGCGAGCACGCGGATGTCGTCGATGGACTCGATGGCGCGCACGGCGGCATCGATGGTGCCGACGCGGTCGCCGAGATTGGCGCCGAGGGAGAGCACGGCGCGGCGCTCGGCAGCGAGTCTCATCGCTCTCCCCTGCCGCGGCGCACCGTGACGGCGACGTCGCCGAACGGCACAGCGATGGGCGCCGACGGCTTGTGGACGGTGACGGATGCGTGCAGCACGCGGCGGTGGGAGAGGCACACGTCGACGAGGCGATCCGCGAGCGCCTCGATGAGGTCGAGCGGGTCACGACCCACCGCAGCGGCGAGTTGCTCGGCGAGCTCGCCATAGTGCACGGTGTCGGTGACGTCGTCGCTCACGATCGCGTCGGAGATGTCGACCTCGAGGTGGGCGTCGATGACGAACTCCTGGCCCGCCTCGCGCTCCTCCGACAGCACGCCGTGGTGGCCGAAGGCGCGGACGCCGCGCAGCTCGATGGTGCCGTGAGTCGCGGTGCCGGCCCGCTCGGCTGCGTCCTGCTCGCCGAGCTGCTGCGCCGCGAGCGCACGCAGCGCCGAGACGGTGGAGGCGACGTCGTGCACCCGCACGGCCGATGCGCCCTTCTGCGCAGCGAGCAGCGAGGTCGCCGCCGTCGCGGCGTCGCGCTCCGCGGCATCCGCGCCCTCTGGCAGCAGCTCGCCCAGGAAGCGCTTGCGGCTGGTGCCGACGAGCACGGGCAGCCGGCTCTGCCACAGCCGCCAGACAGAGGCCAGCAGCCGCCAGTTGTCGTCGGGCTCCTTCGAGAACCCGAAGCCGGGGTCGAGGATGATGCGCTCGCGCGGGATGCCGGCCAGGATCGCGGCGTCGACGCGCGATGCGAGGTGGGCGAGCACCTCCTCGACGACATCGTCGTAGTGCGTGTCCTGCGTCACGTCGATGCCGCGCGAGTGCATGAGCACGATGCGCGCGCCGCCCTCGGCGACGGTGCGCAGCATGTCGGGGTCGTGCAGCCCGGCGGTGACGTCGTTGACGATCTCGGCACCCGCCTCCATGACCGCGCGGGCAGTGGATGCATGGATGGTGTCGACGGAGACGCGGATGCCCTCGCGCACGAGCTCCTGCACGACGGGGAGGATGCGCGCCAGCTCTTCCGCGGGGTCGATCGGATCTGCACCGGGCCGGGTGGACTCACCGCCGATGTCGATCACGTCGGCACCCTGCGCGCGCAGCCGGCGCGCGTGCGCGATCGCGGCACCCGCATCGACGTAGCGTCCGCCGTCGCTGAAGGAGTCGGGCGTGACGTTGAGGATGCCCCAGACCTCCGTCTGCTGCCGTCGACCCATCGCTATCTCCGCTCTCCGATGAGCGCCATGATCTCAGCCCGCTCGATGGGCTCGGCGAGCTGTCCGCGGCTCGCCACCGTCACCGTCGTCGACTTGGCCTGTCGCGCCCCGCGTGCGCTGACGCATCCATGGGTCGCCTCGACCACAACGAGCACCCCGCGCGGCTCGAGGCCCGCCTCGAGCGCGTCTGCGATCTCGTCGGTGAGGCGCTCCTGGATCTGCGGGCGGGATGCGACGACGTCGACGACGGCGGGGATGCGGCCGAGACCGACGATGCGGTCGCCCGGCAGATAGGCCACGTGCGCGACGCCCGAGAACGGGAGCAGATGGTGCTCGCACATCGAGCGGAACTCGAGGTCGCGCAGCAGCACGAGCTCACCCGTCTCACCCTCGAGGCCGAGCGTGTCGAGCTGCTCGGTGGGGTCGGCGCCGACGCCCGCGAAGTACTCGGCGTAGGCGGTCGCGACGCGGCGCGGGGTGTCCCGCAGCCCCGCGCGCTCGGGGTCGTCGCCGATCGCCGCGAGCAGCTCGCGGACGGCCGCCTCGACGCGCTCGCGATCGACAGCCATCAGGCCGGGGCTTCGCTCTCGACGTCGGGCTCGACGGCCTCATCGACGTGCTGGGAGACGGGCAGCTCGATCGGCGGGCGATCGCTCACCGGCCGGTCGGGGTGCGAGAGCCACTGCGGGCGCTCCGGCAGCTTCTGCACGTCGTGGAAGATCTCCTCCAGCGCGAGGTGGTCGAGCGTCTCGCGCTCGAGCAGCTCGCCCGCAAGCCGGTCGAGCACGTCGCGGTTGGTGTTGAGCACCTGCCAGGCCTCGGTGTGCGCCTGCTCGATGATCGCCCGCACCTCGTGGTCGACGGTCTCGGAGAGCGTCTCGGAGTAGTCGCGGCTGGAGCCGGTGTCGCGGCCGAAGAACTGCTCGCCCTGCGAGTTGCCGAGCTTGACGGCGCCGATGGCGCTCGTCATGCCGTACTCGATCACCATCTTGCGGGCGATGCCGGTGGCCTTCTCGATGTCATTGCCGGCACCAGTGGTCGGATCGTGGAAGACGATCTCCTCGGCTACTCGGCCGCCCATCGCGTAGGTGAGCTGGTCGAGCAGCTCGTTGCGGGTGACGGAGTAGCGGTCGTTCACCGGCAGCACCATCGTGTAGCCGAGTGCGCGCCCGCGCGGCAGGATCGTCACCTTCGTGACCGGGTCGGAGTGGCGCATCGCGGCCGCCGCGAGGGCGTGGCCGCCCTCGTGGTAGGCGGTGATGAGCCTCTCCTTGTCGTTCATGATGCGCGTGCGACGCTGCGGGCCGGCCATCACGCGATCGACGGCCTCGTCGAGGGTCACGTCGGTGATCACGGTCGCGTTATTGCGCGCCGTCAGCAGCGCGGCCTCGTTGAGCACGTTCGCGAGGTCGGCACCCGTGAAGCCGGGCGTCTTGCGCGCCAGCACGGCGAAGTCGACGCCCTCAGCGATCGGCTTGCCCTGCGCGTGCACGCTGAGGATGGTCTCGCGACCCTTCATGTCGGGCGCGTCGACACCGATCTGGCGGTCGAAGCGGCCGGGACGCAGCAGTGCCGGGTCGAGGATGTCGGGACGGTTCGTCGCCGCGATCAGGATCACGTTGGTCTTGACGTCGAAGCCATCCATCTCGACCAGCAGCTGGTTGAGAGTCTGCTCGCGCTCATCGTGACCGCCGCCGAGGCCTGCGCCGCGGTGTCGGCCGACGGCGTCGATCTCGTCGACGAAGATGATCGCCGGCGCGCTCTGCTTCGCCTGCTCGAACAGATCCCGCACGCGGCTGGCTCCGACGCCCACGAACATCTCGACGAAGTCGGAGCCCGAGATCGAGTAGAAGGGCACGCCGGCTTCGCCGGCGACCGCACGGGCGAGCAGGGTCTTGCCGGTGCCGGGAGGGCCGTACAGCAGCACGCCCTTCGGGATGCGCGCGCCGACCGCCTGGAACTTCGTCGGGTCCTGCAGGAACTCCTTGATCTCGCCGAGCTCCTCGACCGCTTCGTCAGCGCCGGCGATGTCCGAGAACTTCACCTGCGGCGTGTCCTTGGTCATCAGCTGCGCCTTGGACTTGCCGAACTGCATCACGCCGCGGTTGCCGCCGGCCATGCGGGTCATGAAGAAGTAGAAGAGGCCACCCAGCAGCAGCACCGGCAGCAGGATGCCGAGCATCGACAGCAGCCAGTTGGCCTGCGGCACCTCGTCGACGTAGCCGCCCTCGGGGTCGGCGGCGGTGACCGCAGCCACCACGGCCTCGCCGCGCGGGCCGACGTAGTAGAACTGCACCCGCTGGCCGAACTCCGCGTCTGCCTCGGTGAGCACGAGGTCGACCCGCTGCTCGCCATCGACGATGCGTGCCTGCTGCACGCGACCGTCCTCGATCATCTGCATGCCCACATCCGTCTGCACGGATCGGAACTGCGGCGTCATGAAGAAGCTGAACGCCACGCCGACGATGAGGAGTGCGATGACGATCCAGGGGATCGGCCCGCGCAGGAACTTCTTGAAGCTCATGACGCCCTTCTGAGTCTCGATGCGATCAGGCTATCCCGCGGAATCAGGCGGGCTGCCGCCTGTTCGCTCAGGGCCTGTGCAGGCTGTGAGCGAGCTACGACTGCAGCTCGAGCGACATCAGGATCGCCCGGATCTGCTGGAACTCGGGGTCGCTCAGGTAGGCCTCGCCGTCGGCCGCCGACCCGACCTGCCAGGCAGCGGCCTCGCCGGCGCCGTCCACGACCACCTCGGAGCCGAAGCCGATGGTGCCGGCGCTCGACTCGAACGCGTTGATGATCGGGCATCGGGGCGACTGCGCATCGGCGGAGGGACGCAGGCCGACGCTCACGACCCACTGCTCGCCCAGCTGCACCGCGGCGGCGCCGAAGGCGATGCCCGAGGCGCCCTGCAGCTGCACGTCCTGCCGCTCGAGGATGGCGGTGCGCCACGCGACCGCCACGCCGTCGCCGTTCAGGCAGCGGCCGTCGCCGGTGTCGGGAGACTCGCGGTAGAGCAGCTGGCGCTCTCCATCGGCTCGCAGCACGTCGAGCCCGCCATCGGCCTCGCGCACCGTCCAGTCGGCGGGGATGCGGAAGGTCGCGTTGCCGGTCGGCGCCGGGATCTGCTGCCAATCGCTCGTGTCGACACCCGCGATCTCTGCGGGAAGGCTCGAGGAGACCTCAGGTGTCGGCTCGGCCGGCGTGGTCGGCGGCGGCGCCGTGATGCCGGGAGGGACGCTGGGCTCCGGCGTCGGGTCGGGCGCCGACGAGCACGCGACGAGCGCGCTCGCGGCGAGGATCAGGGCGACGGATGCGCGCGCTCGTGCACGGGACTGCATCCCCCCATCATGCCCCGAGTTGCTCGCCCATCGCTGAACGGGGGGCGATCGCCGCCTCACTCGTAGACGTGCGGGGCGAGCACGCCGATGCCGCGCAGGTTGCGGTACTGCTCGGCGTAGTCGAGGCCGTAGCCGATGACGAACTCGTTCGGGATGTCGAAGCCGCAGTACTTCACGTCGACCTGGACCTTCAGCGCATCCGGCTTGCGCAGCATCGTGAGGATCTCGACGGATGCGGCGCCGCGCGACTCCAGGTTGCCGCGCAGCCACGAGAGCGTGAGGCCGGAGTCGATGATGTCCTCGACGATGAGCACGTTGCGGCCCGTGAGGTCGCTGTCGAGGTCCTTGAGGATGCGCACGACGCCGGAGGAGACCGTGCCGGAGCCGTAGGAGGAGACGGCCATCCAGTCCATCTCGATGTGGCGGTGGAGGGCACGTGCGAGATCGGCCATCACCATCACCGCGCCGCGCAGCACGCCCACGAGCAGCAGATCCTTGCCCTCGTAGTCGGCCTCGATGCGGCGTGCGAGCTCCTCGAGCTTCGCGTGCAGCTCCTCCTCGGTGATGAGGGTCTTGGCGAGGTCTGATTCGACGTGCTCGAACTCCATGGGCGCTCCCGGATCGCGGCTGGCAGGTGCGACCAACCTATCGGCGTGTGCGACGCCGCGCCGCGCGTGCGGGTGGGCGGATGCGCGGCGCGGCCGGGCGGGTAAGTCGAGCTCGAAGGTGCGGAGGGCCTCCCGCTCAACCCGGCAGCGCGGGCGACGGGATCGCCGTGAGGTCGAGCGTGCCGATGATCTCCATGAGCAGCGCCGCCTCGTCGCCCTCGAGCCAGGCGATGGCTTCCGCCTCCGATGGCATCTCGCGCAGGGTCAGGAATGAGATCGTTCGCTCGCCGTCCTGCACCATCAGCCCGGGATGCGAGTCTCCGAAGCAAGTCGCGGTCGTGAGGCCGACGATCGCCCGGAAGCCCTGGTCCTGCGAACCCGACCACCAGGCGGTTGCCGCGTGTTCGAGGTACGCCTCGTCGAAGACGTCGACGCTGGCGCGCTCGGCGTCGTCGAGCGTGGCGGCAGGCTCGCTCGCCACGATGCCGAACCGCGCGCCAGCGCCCACATCCTCGCCTGGCCCATCCCAGTACGTCAGCTGCACAGTGCCACGCTCGTCCACGAGCCCGACGCTGTTCTGCCAGTGGAGCTCGCCGTCGTACTGCAGCTCCTCGCCGCCCATCCGTGCGGTCCAGCCCGGTGGGATCAGGAAGCTCGCGGTGCCGTTGGGCGTGGCGAGCTCCTGCCACTCGGCGTGCGGGTCGCTCGCGGCTGGCGCTGTGGTCGGCACCGGGCTCGGCTCGGCTGGCGCAGTCGGAGTCACCGCTGGCGCCGGCTCGGCGACGGCGTGCGACGGCGCCGTCGTCGGTGCGCTTGCAGTCTGGGAGCATGCGGCGAGCACCATTGTCAGCATCGTCGCGGCGACGATCGTCGCGGTGCGCATCAGGCCGTCTCGAACGAGCGCAGGATCTCGACGATCGTGCGGTACTCCTGCGCCTCCATGTACGCGCGGGCGTCGTCGAGCGAGTCGACCGTCCAGAGCGCGTCCTCGCCCGTCGAGCCCATCTGGAAGTGCGTGCCGAAACCGACGCCGCCATCCGAGCTGCCAGAGACGAAGTAGACGACGCACGTATGCTCGGCTTCCAGACGAACCTCGTCGGTGATGCCGATGCCGACGCGCCAGCGGTCATCGACCGTCCCGAGCGCCACGGTGGCGATGACGGACTCGCCCTCCGAATCGAGCGTGCCGACGGGCTGCGCGGGCTCGGAGGCGAGCACTTCGAGCGTCTGCAGACTGCCTTCGCCGCAGGTGCCGCCGATGTCGACGAAGTCATACATCGCGAGCAGCTGCTGGCCGTTTGGCGCGGTCAGCGTCGCGCTGTCCGTCCAGCGTTCGTATGGGTCTTGCACGTCGTCGCGGTCCGCGTCCGGAGCGAAGAACTCCGACTCGGACTCGAGCGTCTAATCAGGCGGGTATCGGAACGCGACCGATCCGTCGTCGGTGGCGAACTCGTGCCATCCGCTCGTATCGATCGCGTCCGGCCCGGCGACATCTGCGGGCTCATCGGTCGCGCTCGCCGCAGGCGTCGGCTCAGGTGTCGGCGTCGGCGCGGTGGTGGGCGCGGTCGGCTCTGCCGTCGGCTGCGCGCAGCCCGTCAGAGTCAGCAGCAGGATGCCGAGGGCAGCGGGTGCTGCCGGTCGTCGCGCTCGCATCGTGGATCCTCTCCCGACGGACACGAAGCATCCGTCACCCTGTCATGTCCACACTGCGTCAGAGGTCACAGCTGCAATGTCACAGTTCGGCAACGGTGTCGCGCCTCACGTCAGACGAGGTACTCCAGCGAGAGCAGGATCTGCTGCAAGGTCGCGTACTCGTCGGTCTCGATGTAGGCATTCGCGTCGTCGAGCGAGTCAACGATCCAGACGTCGGCATCGCCGATGCCTGTCACCTGCGCCTCTGAGCCGAAGGTGAGGATGCCGCCGAGCTCGCCGTCCGCGGCGGGACCGCCGACGATGAAGTAGAACGGGCAGCCGATGGGCTCGCGAAGCCGCTCCGCATCGGTGATGCCCATGCCCACGTTCCATCGGCCGTCCAGTCCGGCGGGATGCGGAACCGCGTGCGGCCGCTCTCGAGCTGGACCGTCTGCCAGTCGGCGGTCGGATCCTCGATGGCGCTCGGCTCCGGAGCGGTGGTCACCGTTGGCGTCGGAGTCGACGGTGGTGTGGTCGGTGACGCGGTCGGCGAGGAGGGCGCCTCAGCTCCGACGCCGGCGCAGCCGGTGAGGACGAGTGCGGCGACGAGCAGCGGTGCTGCGGTGCGGTGGCGTCTGCGTGCGTGCATGAGGATCCTCTCCAGACGGATGCGACGCATCCGTCACACCGTCATGTCCAGGAGCCGATGCAGGTCACACGAGCCAGATCACGGTTCGGCAACGTCTGCCGCAACGACCTCAGGCCGCGACGAAGACGAGCCTGCGGCCCTCGCGGGTGACGCGGATGCCGGGCAGGTGGATCGGGCCCTGGCCGTGCCAGTCGGTGACGAGCCGCGAGACCTCGAGCGTCTGCTGCCGACTGAGCGCGGTGTGGAACTCGCTCTGCACGGCGAGGCGGATGATGCGCTGGCGCAGGGCGGGCGGGTTCGCCGCGAGCGCGCCGGCGTCGAGCGAGAGCCCGCCCTCGGCGTGCTCGACCAGGTCGAGGATCTGCTCCTGCGCGAAGTGCGCGAGCGCCTCGGCGTCCTCGCGCAGCGTGTCGGCCGTGCGGGTGAGTGCCAGGGCGACGCCGCCGCCGAGCACCTCGTCGAGCATCGGCAGCACCCTGTGGCGAACGCGCACGCGCAGGAAGCGGTCGTCGTCGTTGTGCGGGTCGCGCCACGGCTCGAGACCGGCGTCTGCACAGGCCTGGTGGGTGGTCGCTCGGCGCACCTGCAGCAGCGGTCGCCGCAGGAACCCGATGCGCCGGTGCATGCCCCAGAGGCTCTCGGCGCCTGAGCCGCGTGCGAGGCCGATGAGCACCGTCTCTGCCTGGTCGTCGAGGGTGTGGCCGAGCAGCACCGCCGCTGCGCCCTCCTCCTTGCGAGCCTGCAGGAGTGCCGCATAGCGGGCCTGACGGGCCGCGGCCTCAGGGCTGCCGTCACCTGCCACCTGCACGGGGATCACGCGCACGGGGTCGAGGCCCAGCTCGCGCGCCTGCTCTGCTGCTCGGGCCGAGGTCTCGGCGCTGGATGGCTGCAGCCCGTGGTCGACGATGACGGCGCCGGCCCGGAGCCCCGCGCGCTCGGCCTCGAAGGCCGTCGCAGCCGCAAGTGCAAGGGAGTCCGGTCCGCCCGAGAGCGCGACCAGCAGCAGCGAACCCGGCTCCAGGTCGACCGTCGCCTCGCGCACGGCCCGGCGCACGTCGGCGACAGCAGGCGTCAGCCGAGGTCGACGGTCGTTTTCGGGCATGAAGTAACCTTATGCCGATTCCCCACCCCCACGAGAAGGAGCCGCCGTTGGCCGCCTACGACGTCGTCATCGAGATCCCCAAGGGGAGCCGCAACAAGTATGAGCTCGACCATGAGTCGGGTCGCGTCTACCTCGACCGCGTGCTGTTCACGACCTTCGTCTACCCCACCGACTACGGGTTCTTCGAGGGCACGCTCGGGCTCGACGGCGACCCCGTCGACGCGCTGGTGCTGCTCGAGTACTCGGTGCCGCCCGGTGTGTTCGTGCGCGTGCGCCCGATCGGGCAGCTGAACATGGAGGACGACGGCGGTATCGACACCAAGGTCATCTGCGTGCTGGAGAAGGACCCGCGCTGGGCGCACATCCAGGACATCGAGGATGTGCCGCAGCAGACGCGGAACGAGATCGAGCACTTCTTCGAGCACTACAAGGACCTCGAGCCGGGCAAGTGGGCCAAGCTCGGCGGCTGGGAGGGCGCCGCCGCCGCCGAGGCAACCGTGCAGGCCGGCTTCGCCGCGTTCGACGCGGAGCACGGCGACGAGAGCGATGAGCCGGTCGAGAAGCCCGAGGGCGGCCGCGACGTCACCGACTGATCGCGACGACAGAAGGGGGGCGCACCGTCAGGTGCGCCCCCCTTCTGCGTAGTCGTGCACTCAGCGCAGGTAGACCCCGCGTGCGTTCAGGAACGACTCCGGGTTGGTGAGCGTGCCGCCGACACGCAGCTGGAAGTGCAGGTGGCAGCCGGTCGAGTGACCCGTCGAGCCCTCGTATGCCACGACCTGGCCGGCGCTCACGCGCTGCCCCGGGGACACGTGCGCGGGACGGATCATGTGGAAGTACTCGCTCTGCACGCCGCCGCCGTGATTGATGTAGAGCATGTTGGCGCCGTAGATGTCGCGCGAGCGCAGCGAGACCACGCCATCCGCTGCGGCGTAGATCGGGGTGCCGCAGCCCGCCGAGATGTCGACGCCAGCGTGCAGCTTGCGGCCCAGCACACCCACCGGGTCGTTGCGCCAACCGTAGGAGGAGGTGAAGCGGCCGTAGTGCGGTGTCACCCAGCCGCTGTTGCTGGGCGGGGCGACCGGCACGGAGCCGCCGCCACCGCTGCTGCTGCCGCCGCCACCGCCGCCACCGCCGTTGTTGTTGTTGTTGGCAGCTGCGGCCGCCGCGGCGATCCGGCGCTGCTCGGCGAGCGCTGCCTGGCGCGCGGCCTCCCGCTCAGCCGCCTCGCGGGCGAGGCGCAGCCGCTCCTGCTCGGCCAGCCACGCGCGGTGCGCTTGGCCCGCCTGATAGTCCTCCTCGGTCGCGGCCCGGTCCTCGACCAGCACCTCGAGCTGCGCCTCGAGCTCCACACGGTGCTCCTGCTGCTGCACCACGGCAGCCTGTGCAGCGGCCGCGGCCTCCTGCGCTGCGAGGTAGGCCGCGTCGGCAGCCTCCTTCAGCGCCTGCAGCTCGTCACGAGCGACTGCTGCCTGATCCTGGAGCGACTGCGCGGTGTTGGCATCCTGCTGCGCCTGCTCGTAGAGCGTGTCGGCGGTGCCAGCGACGCGGTCCATGAGGTCGAGGCGGTAGAGCCATGACTCGGCGGAGCCGGGGTTCGCGAAGAGCTCTGCGCTCATGTCGCCGGTGCCGCCGGAGCGAGCGAGCTGCGCGGCGAGCTGGCCTGCGGCGAGCTGCGACTCCCCTGCACGGCCGGACGCCTCATCGGCCTGCTGCTGCAATCGCTCGGCGACGGCGACGGCCTCGTCGTAGACGCGCTGCGCCTCGATCGCCGCCGCGGCCGCCCGGTCGGACTCGGCCTGGGCGTTCACCGCCTCGGTCTCGAGCTGCGAGATGAGCGCGCGGATCTGGTTGATCTGCTCGCCCTTGGCGTTCACGTTGCCGCGCGCGGCTTCGACCTCTGCCCAGGTCGGGAAGCCGTACTCATCGACGGCCTCCGCCTGCGGGATGCCAGGAACGATCAGCGAGGCGACGATGCTGCCGACGGCCACGGTGGCTGCGACGCCGAGACGGAGGCCGCGCCAGCGCGCGCTCGCTCCGTCGGCACGTGCCGACCTGTCGGGCTGGGCCATGGTCTCCCCGTTCGGCAGCGTCGAAGCGCTGCATCGTCCACCATCGTGCACCCGGGCCTGGCCGCGGTCACGACACAATCTCGCTAACGGTATCAACCGTCATGCTCCACCTGAAGGTTGGATTGGGCGAACGCTCAGGTGGGCGTGTCGTGAGACCGGGCGACGCGACTCGCGCATCCGTCGTCTCCTCGGTTTGCACGGAGGCTCCGACGTCATGTAACGTGGCTCCTCGGTAGTCGTGTGCTCCGGCATTCGGCCCCATCGTTTAGTGGCCTAGGACACCGCCCTTTCACGGCGGCAGCACGGGTTCGAATCCCGTTGGGGTCACTCTCTACGGATTCACTCTGTACGATGAGTACTACCAGTTAGGCCCTGTAGCGCAGTTTGGTTAGCGCGCCGCCCTGTCACGGCGGAGGTCGCGGGTTCAAGTCCCGTCAGGGTCGCTCAGCCTCGGCCCTCTCGAAAGAGAGGGTCTTGTGCAAGGACGGGCGCGAGTCCGTCCGGCTCGCAAGAGCCCGGCTCTGTAGCTCAGTTGGTAGAGCGCACGACTGAAAATCGTGAGGTCACGGGATCGACGCCCGTCGGAGCCACCACAGAAGCCCCCGCACAGCGGGGGCTTCGTCATTGGTGCGGTGCGCCTGAGCCTCAAGACACGCGCAGGCGACGCGAACCGGATGCGTCAGTCGGTCTCGAGCAGGCCGCGCAGCGTCGCAGCGTTCTCGTTCGCCCCGAACGCCGGCCAGCCGGGCTGCAGCCGCAGGCCCGCATCGAGCGACTCGAGCACGACAGGGTCGAAGCCGAAGCCGTCGACCAAGCTCGCCGTGCGCTCGACATCGAGGGCATCATCACCCGCGATCGCGATCGCGCGCCGCTGCACGTGGCCGGTCGGTCGCGGCCACTCCGCCAGGTCGTGGTAGCCCATGTGATTGAACGCCTTCACGATGCGTGAGCCCGGCAGGAACGCCTGCACGATCGTGCTCGTCGGCAGCGCTGGATCCGTGAACTCGTCGCGGATCCCGTCGGTCTCCCACCAGTAGTTCATGGCGTCGATGACGAGCTTGCCCTCGAGCTGCTCGACGGGGAGGCGGTCGTACTGGCCGAGCGGCAGGGCGAGGATGACCACGTCGGCCGCGGCAGCCGCATCCGCCGACACCATCGCCTCGGCGCCCGGAGCCAGGTACTCGACGATCAGCCGGATCCGCGCTGCGCTGCCGGAGCCTGCGATGAGGGTGCGGTGGCCCGCTGCCAGCGACAGCTTGGCGAGCACGGTGCCGATCTTGCCGGCGCCCAGGATGGCGATCGTCTGCGTCGCCGCGGGTCGTACGCCGTCGGTCTGCACGATCTCCATGGTGCCCGTGCTCGACTCGACCGGCTGCGACATGCGCTCACTCCCCCTGTTGCCCTTCCAGTCTGACAACACGGGATGGGGTGGGTCGCATTCCCGCCGGCGACCCGCTGGAGAGCCGCCGTCGGGCTCAGTCGGTCGCGTCGACGGCCGTCGCGCTGCTGGCCGCGGGCGGTGCCCAGCGATGGAAGCGCCGGCCGGAGACTCGCTCGAGGTCGATGCGGATGAACTCGCGCTCCGCGGTGGGGATGAGCGGGTGGATGGGCAGCTGCTCCGCGGCCTTCAGCTCGTCTGCGGCCTCGAGCCGGCGCGCTGTGCCGTGCCCGATCACGCTCCAGGCTTCCTTCACACCGATGTTGTCGATCTCGAAGACGACCTCGTCGGCCTGCAGCGCGGTTGCCAGCTTGGTGCCGGGCGCCGTGCGGAAGGTGATCGCGCGCTCTGCTGCGTGGTAGTTGATCGGGAACACGTCGAGCACGTCGCCGACGCGGAACGCGATGCGCCCGAACTCGAACAGCCCGAGCAGCTTGAGGCACTCGGCCTCGCTGATGTCGTGGACGGGGCTGTCGGACGCGGGGTGCTCGGCCATGGCCTCATGGTCGCATCGGCCGCCCGGTCGCGCTAGGGCTGCTCCGCCAGGCGCTGCGCGAGCCCCGCCTCGTCGGCGAGCCGCGGCTCGGTCGTGCGCTCCGGGATGATGCCGCGCTTGTCGCCGTAGAAGGCGCGGATGCGATCCATGTCGGCCGGCACATCGCCCGTGAGCTCGATGGTCGGCCCGAGGCCGGTCGTGCCCGTCGTGGAGTCGACGAAGCCGAGCGTGATGGGCACGCCCGCCTCGTAGGCGATGCGGTAGAAGCCGCTCCGCCACTGCCGCGAGCTGCGCGTGCCGTCGGGCGTCACGACGATCGCGGCGCGCGGGTCAGCGCGGGTGAGCTCGATGACGCGCTCGACGAGTCCTGCAGGGTCGTCGCGGTCGACGGGAATCCCGCCGAGCCAGTGCATGACCCGGCCGAAGGGGCCCTGGAACAGCTCGCGCTTGCCGAGCCACTTGACCGCCAGTCCCGCATCCCACGAGATCGCGAGCATGAGCACGAAGTCGCGGTTGGACGTGTGCGGGGCACCGATCAGCAGCCGCGGGCCCTCATAGGGTGGCTGCTCGCGCTGCAGCTGCCATGGGCTCAGCACCCAGTGCAGCCGCGCGAGCGCCCGGCGGACCGGCATCCGCGACGCGCCCGCTGTCACCGACGCATGTCCAGCATCGGGCAGTCGAAGGGGTCACGTGCGGCGAGGCCGACGCGGTTCAGATACCGCACGACGGCTGCGTAGGCGCCGACCAGTCCGGTCTCCACGTAGGGGATGTTGTGGGTCGCGCAGTGCGCTCGCACGATCTCGCTCGCGGCGCGCAGGTGCGGCCGAGCCATGTTCGGGAACAGGTGGTGCTCGACCTGGTAGTTGAGGCCGCCCAGCAGCGTGGTCATGCCCCAGCCGCGGACGTTGCGGGAGGTGCGCACCTGCTTGGTGAAGAAGTCGAGCTTCGCGTCGCGGCTGACCGTCGGCATGCCCTTGTGGTTCGGGGCGAACGATGCGCCCATGCCGATGCCGAAGACAGCCATCTGCACGCCGAGGAAGGCGAGCGCCATCAGCGGCGGCATGACGAGCAGCAGGAAGGTGAAGTAGGCCGCAAAGCGGGCGGTGATGAGGCCGAGCTCGATCCAACGGCCGGTCACGGGTCGGCGCTCGAGCAGCGTGCGGATCGAGTGCTGGTGCAGGTTCAGGCCCTCGAGCGTGAGCAGCGGGAAGAACAGCCAGCCCTGACGGCGCGTGATCCAGCGCACCAGGCCACGAGCCTGCTTCGCGTCGCTCGGCAGGAACGCGATGGTGTCGACCTCGATGTCGGGGTCGCGACCGATCTGGTTCGGGTTCGCGTGGTGGCGCGAGTGCTTCGTCATCCACCACTGGTGGCTGATGCCGACGACGCCGGCGGCGAGGATGCGGCCCAGGCGGTCGTTCGCGGGGCCCGACTTCAGCACCTGGCGGTGCGAGGCCTCATGCGCGATGAAGGCGATCTGCGTCAGCACGACGCCGAGACCACCGGCGATGAGCAGCTGGAACCAGCTGTCGCCCAGCAGCACAGAGCCGACGAGCAGGCCGACGAGCGCAACGCCCAGCGCGACCATCATCCACACGTAGTAGCCGACGGCGCGCTCGAGCAGGCCCGCGTCGCGGACGGCCTTCGCGACGACCCGGAAGTCGGCGCGGCGATCCTCTTCTGATCGCTCAGAGGCCTTGATGGTGGTGCGCAACGGACCGTGCGTCACCTCTGCGGTGGTCATCGTGGTCAAGAGGTCCCCCTCGGGGTCGACGGCGACTTCCCAGCCGGTGGGGGCCGGTCGACCTGCATGATCGGGACCCCGGATGCTTCTTAGCGTATGGCGTACGCAATGCCGCTTGCGGCATGCGGGCTATGGGTTGTGCATGCAAGGAGCCCGGCTGCTCGCCGCGGCCGGGCTCCTTGGGGCGCTGTGCGAGGCGTCAGCGCGCCGGGACTTCCGCGCCCTCACTGGCGTCAGCCGCATCCGCCGACTCCGCTGAGGGGGCCGAGGCAGCCGAGGGCGCCGAAGCGACCGAGTCGCCGAGGATGTCTGCGGGCGGCACGGGCGCGGCGCCCGCGACCGTGATCGGCTGCGCCTCGGGGTTGGAGCCCTTCGCCCTCTTCTCCTGCGTGGGCAGCGTGCCGGCCGCGCGCATGCCGTCGTAGTGGGCCTGCGCCTCTGCCTGGCGCTTGCCCTCTGCGCCGGTGGCGATGTGTGCGCGCAGGTGCTCGTCGCCGAGGCCGAACGCCGCGACCAGGTCGAGCGCGTGCGGGCGCAGCTTCGCGAGCAGGCGCTCGATCGTCGAGGTGACGGCGAGCGAGCGAGCACCGGAGAGACGGCCGTTCTCGAGGTGCCACGCAGCGTGCTCCTCGATGATCGTCAGTGCGAAGAGGTCGCGCAGGTGGGTGAGCACCTTCTTGGTCGCCTCGGGGCTGCGCTCGACCGCCGCTGCCAGCGCGTCGTAATGCTGCAGCTCGACCCAGGCGCGAGCGGCTTCGATCAGCTGGTGCTGCTCGTTGTTGAACGCGGCGGCAGCCTTCGCCTGCTCCTTCGGCGCGTGGCGCAGCCGGCCGGCGATGTCGGCGACCATCGTCTCGACGCGGTCCTCGAGCAGGTCGCGCTGGAAGTCGTCGTCGCGCAGGGCGATGGACGACTTCTTCACGTTGCCGAGGTCGCGCACATCCTGCGTGAGCGTGCGCAGGCCCACCAGCGTGGAGGCGCGCTCGAAGAACTGGTCGGCGGCGAAGCGGGCGATGTCGCCCTTCGACGCACCCTTGAACTGCTTGGCGAAGTCGCCCAGCAGCCGCTTGCCGACCAGTTGCAGCAGCACGGTGTTGTCACCCTCGAAGGTGACGTAGATGTCGAGGTCGGCGCGCAGCTGCACGATGCGGTTCTCGCCCAGGAAGCCGGCGCCGCCACAGGCCTCGCGGGCCTCCTGCAGTGTGTCGAGCGCCTGCCAGGTGGAGAGCGCCTTGAGGCCGGCGGCGAGCGTCTCGAGATCCTCGCGCTCCTCGGGTGTGTCGGTGCGGCCGGAGAAGACGCCGTGGAACTTCACGAGCAGGCGCTCGTGGGCGTAGGTCTGCGCGTAGGCCTTCGCGAGCCGCGTGAAGAGGCGGCGCTGGTGGCGACGGTAGTCGAGCAGCACCTCCTCCTGCGTGTCGCTCGAGGCGTTGAACTGGCGGCGCTCGGAGCCGTAGCGGATCGCGATCGCGAGTGCCGCCTGCTGGGCGACCGCTGCGGCGCCGTCGAGCGAGACGCGACCCTGCACGAGCGTGCCGATCATCGTGAAGAAGCGGCGGCCGGGGCTGGCGATCGGGCTCGAGTAGGTGCCGTCGGCTGCGACGTCTCCGTAGCGGTTGAGCAGGTTGGTGCGCGGCACCCGAACGTTCGTGAAGTGCAGGCGGCCGTTGTCGATGCCGTTGAGGCCGCCCTTGTAGCCGTCGTCCTCGCCGCCGACGCCCGGCAGGAACTCGCCGGCCTCGTCGCGGATGGGCACGTAGAAGGCGTGCACACCGTGGTCGATGCCCTTCGTGATGAGCTTGGCGAAGACGACCGCGTGCTTGCCGTGCAGCGCGGCGTTGCCGAGGTAGTCCTTCCAGGCGCCGCGGAACGGGGTGTGGATGACGAACTCCTCGGCCTGCTCGTCGTAGGTCGCGGTGGTGCCGATGGAGGCGACATCGGAGCCATGGCCGGTCTCGGTCATGGCGAAGGCGCCGGGCACCTCGAGGCGCATGATCGACGGCAGGAAGGCGTCGTGGTGGTGGGCCGTGCCCAGGTGCAGCACCGCGGCACCGAAGAGGCCGAACTGCACGCCCGACTTGATCTGCAGGCTGGGGTCGGCAAGCACGAGCTCCTCGAAGCCCGCGATGTTGCCACCGTGATCGTCCTCGCCCCCGAGGCGCTTCGGGAACGCGGCGAGCACGGCGCCGTCGTCGACGAGCAGCTGCATCTGCTCGAGCGCACGGGCGCGGTGGTCGGCCATCGTCAGGTCGTCGATGCGCTGGTAGCGCGGGTCGGCGACCTTCTCGCGCGCGGCCAGCCTGCGCTCACCCCAGGTGCCGCGCAGGTCGCGGCCGAGCCAGTCGACATCGACCTTCCCGTGCTGGCGCGGCTGCTCGCTGCGCTGTCGGCGGCTGCGGTTCGTCTCGGCCATGGTTCCCCCTCGGACTGACGTGCGGATGCGGCGCCTGCGGCGGGCGCACCACCACGGTAGGCGCGGGGCCGGTGCGGCGCGCCAGGCCTTGATCCAGGGCACAATCGGTGCCGCGCGGTCGTGCACCGCGGTTGTGCGCTCGACACAACAGACTGCCGGATCTGCTGTCGGGCTTCGCAGGTCAGGGGTCTCGTGACGGCAGCCGCCCTGCGGGCGGCGGCCTCCTCGACCGACGGGTGGCCTGCGGGCGGCGGCCTCCGGTTCCTGAGCCGGTGCGCGCCGAAGGGAGGCCCTGAGCCGGTGCGCGCCGAAGCGAGGCCCTGAGCCGGTGCGCGTCGAAGGCGCACGCCGCGCCGAAGGGTCAGAGCGAGCCGTGCACCAGCTCGCCAGCGATGAGGGTGGCGGTGACCGCCGTCGCGCGGAGGCGCTCCGCCGACCCGTTCGGGTCGCGCGCGACGTCGTCGGCAGACGGCAGCGCATCCGCCAGCACCACGAGATCGGCAGGCTCACCCGCGGCGATGCGAGTGCGGGCCGAGGCCGCGATCGCCTGCTCGATCGAGATCGCCTCCTCCGGCTGCCACGGCTGCTCGTCGCCGCGCGTGCGCGTGACGGCGGTGGCGATCGCGCGCCACGGGTCGAGCGGCGTGACCGGCGCGTCGGAGCCGAGCACGACAGGCACGCCGGCGTCGAGCAGCGAGCGGATGCGGAAGGCGTCGCCGGCCCGATCGCTCCAGAGCGAGGCGGTGAGCTCACGGTCGTCGAGGGCGTGCTCCGGCTGCACCGAGGCGACGAGGCCGAGCCGCGCCATGCGCGGGATGTCGGCGGCCGCGACGAGCTGCGCGTGCTCGATGCGGTCCCCGGCCATGGCGCGAGCGCCCGGCAGCTCGCGGCCACCCTTGCCAGCGCCACCTCGCGCGGCGCGCTCGAACGCATCGATCGCCGCGCTGACGGCGGCATCACCGATCGCGTGCACGGCGGCACCGAGCCCGAGCTGCCCCGCCCTGGCGAGCAGCCGGTCGAGGTCGGCGTCATCGACGTTGCGCACGCCCACGCCGGCGCGGCCCGCTCCGTCGTCGTACGGATGGGTCGTCCAGGCCGTGCGGGTGCCGAGCGAGCCGTCGGTGATCACCTTGAGCCTGCCGACGTGCGCGGTGCCGGCGATGCGATCTCCCGTGCGCAGGCCGCGATCCGCGGCGAGCTCGAGATCCTTCTGGTAGATCCCGACCTCCACGCGGGTGGGGGTTGCGCGCCCAGGGCGCAGCCAGGCACCGACGGCATCGTCGAACTCGAGATCGACCACCCCTGCGACGCCGCGCGCCGCGGCCGACGCCAGCGCGTCGACGACGTGACGGTCGAGCGTGTCGGCGTCGAGCATCCCCTCGACTGCCTGCAGGGCGTCGAACGCTGCATCCTCGCGCAGCAGCGGTCCGTCGAGGCGCAGGCCGAGGCGCGCGAGCATCGCGGAGTTCGGCCATGAGCAGTGCACGTCGCTCGAGACGATCAGCGTCGGCGTGGCGCCGGTGGCGGCGTCGAGCAGCTCGCGCGTGGGCGGCGCGGGCCACAGGGCGTCGCGCATGCCGACCAGCACGAGCGGGTCGGCGCCTGTGTGCGCGCCCGCTGCGGCTCCGGCGCTGGCGGCGACGTCCTCGGCGCTCTCGGCGTCGAGCACGCTCGGGCGCGTGCGGTG
Organism: Agrococcus sp. ARC_14; assembly: GCF_022436485.1. NCBI lineage: Bacteria > Bacillati > Actinomycetota > Actinomycetes > Micrococcales > Microbacteriaceae > Agrococcus > Agrococcus sp. ARC_14. The sequence continues at coordinate 182,324 of NZ_JAKUDO010000002.1, read as the reverse complement.
GCGAGCCCACTGACCCAGGTGCGTGTGCTCGTCCCAGAGGCCGGGGACGACCGTCGCGCCCTCGAGGTCGTGCCGCTGCCCCGCCGAAGCCGTGGAGCCGGCAGGGCTCACACGCTCGATCTCGCCGTCGACGATGTCGAGGTCGACCAGGGGCGAGTCGGAGGGTGAGCCGACGAGCAGTCGGGCGTTGGCGAGGCGCATGCTCGCACGCTACCTGCCGCCGGGCGGCGCGTCGCGCGACGACGCCGTCGCGCGAGGTGGATCAGAGTGCGAGCGGGCTGCCCGTCTCGCGCCGGCGGGCCACGCGGTCGCGATCGACGCGGGTGCGCGGCGACGACTGCCGAACGAGCATGACGACGGTGGCGATCAGCCCGAGGGCGCCGAGCGCGCCCAGGACGGCGATCCAGGTGGGATCCATGGGGACGACGCTGAACCAGTTGGGCTCCATGGTGATGATCATGCGCTCCTCCGGGGTGCTGCGCCAGGGGTGAGTTCGAGCGTGCCCCGAGCCCGCCGTGGACTACGGGGCGGGCCCGCTGCCGCTCGGCTCAGAGCCCGCCCGCCCAGAGGCGCTCGGTGCCTGCGGCGTGGGTGCGCTGCGGCGCGCGCCCGCGGGCGTGACGCTCTTCTGCGACGCGCTCCGCGACCTGCTCGCTGAGCAGGCGTGCCTCTCGGTCGGCGACCTGATCGCGCATGCGGGCGACCAGCTCGGTGTCGGCTGCCACGCGCGGCGCGCGCTCTCGCAGCAGCGTGAAGACGGTGCCTGCGACGGCCACGAGACCGACGGCGGCGATGACGATGATCCAGGTGATGTCCATGGCAGAAAGTGTGCGCTTGCCAACTTCCCGCCACCAGTGGCAGGATGGTCAATGCTCGATAAGATCCTGCCAAGCCCGTCGGGCAGCATCGCAAGGAGGCCAGCATGCTCAAGATCGCCTGCATCGTGGATGACGATGTCAACATCTTCGAGCTCGGCGTCGCCGCCGAGGTCTTCGGCACCGATCGCACGGACCGCGGCGTGCCGCGCAATGACTTCCGCGTCGTCACGCCGACACCCGGCCCCGTGCGCATCTCCGGCGGGCTGAGCCTGCCGATGATGATCGAGGAGGGGCTCGCCTTCGCCGACGAGGCAGACCTCGTCATCGTCGCGCCGTACGAGCAGTGCAGCAGCGACGTCGAATGCAGCCTGCCCGTGGCGCTCGCGCTGCAGCGCGCCGTGGCACGCGGCGCCCGCGTGCTCACGATGTGCACCGGCGCCTTCGTGGCGGCTCGCGCCGGCGTGCTCGAAGGCCGTCGTGTCGCGACCCACTGGGCGCACGCCGACGAGCTGGCGGCCGAGTTCCCCGAACTCATCGTCGAGCGCGACGCCCTCTGGGTGGACGACGGCCCCATCACCTCGAGTGCAGGCACGGCGGCGGCGATCGACGCCTCGTTGCACCTCGTGAGCGAGCTGCAGGGCGCGCAGGTCGCGGCGACGATCGCCCGCTCGATGGTCGTGCCGCCGCTGCGCGACGGTGGTCAGCGCCAGTTCGCCATCGGGCCGGTGGCCGAGCAGCGTGCCGAGACACTCGCGCCGCTCATCGACTGGATGGTCGCCCACATCGACGACGACCACACGGTCGGCGCGCTGGCGCGTCGAGCCAACCTCTCGGAGCGCACCTTCGCCCGCCGCTTCCGCGAGGAGCTCGGCGCCACCCCCGCGGCTTGGCTGACCTCGCAGCGCGTGCAGCGCGCGCAGCAGCTGCTCGAGGCGACCGATCTGGGGCTGGATGCGGTGGCGCAACAGGCTGGGTTCGGGACGGCAGCGCTGCTGCGGCACCACTTCACCCGGCAGCTCGGCGTCGCGCCGTCGGCCTACCGCCGCCGCTTCGCATGCCCGGTCGGCCCCGGCGCTCCGGGCCGGGCGAGCGACACGACGACCCCGACCATCGACCGAGCCATGGCGAGCTGATGCACGCGCGCGTCGGGGTGTGTTCACGGCGATCGTGGCTCGGCATCATCCAGAGCCCGCACTGGGCGGGCAAGCACGGCGCTGGCGAGCAAGCAGCCGGAGGGCGCTGAGCCGAGGGACGCGGCGCGCGGACCGGTCGGAGGTTCAGGCCCGCATGACGATTCGTGGAGCTGGCCGGTGGTCGACGGCGAACCCCTGAGTGCCCGACCGCACGCTGGCACGCAGCCGACGGTGGAGTCGTGCTTCGAGCGACCGGGTCATGAGCCCGGGTCGCCGAACGGAGGGCGGGCGTGATGACGCGGGGATCTTGACGGCGAGGTTCGCGGCCGCGCCGGCGGCGAGCACGTCGTCGCGGCTGTCGACCCACGGGATGGGCTCGAGGTCGGCGTCGACGCCGATGGCGCCGCGCATGCCTGCTGCGGAAGCTCCCCGCTCGAGCGCGATGCGGGCGATCTGCCCGATGCCGGGCACTCGGCCGGCCGGCCGCTTGCGAGCGGCGCGAGCGCGTGCGTCGGCAGGCCGAAGCTGCGGGACGACGCGCCAGCAGCCAGGGGTGCCGACGACGACGAGGCGGCCGGCATGGACTTCGTGGTGACAGTGGCTGCAGAGCAGGATGCCGTTCCGCACGTCGGTGTCGCCGCCGCGCTGCCACCACCAGACGTGGTGGGCCTCGGTCCAGGCGACGGGTGCAGCGCACCCGGCGCAGCTGCCGTACTGGGCCGCCAGCGCGCGCCGCTGGGCGCGGCTGAAGAGGCGCTCGGTGCGGCCGAGCTCCAGCACCTCGCCGCCCGCGTCGACGAGCGCGCGCTGCACGATCGCGTCGCACAGCAGCCGGTCGATCGTCTCGATCGGCACCGGGTTGCGGGTGTGCTCGATCGTGAGCGTGCGGTCTGGATGGTCGAGGCCGCGGCGGTACGCCTCGTAGGCGTCCTGCTGCACGGTGAAGACGAGCCGGGGGACCTCGCCGCCGGCGAGGGGAGCCTTGCCCGACGCAGCCTGCGCCCGCACGATGCCCATCATGACGTCGTGCCGCTGCTGCTCGAGCGAACGGTCGTCGACCGGCACCATCGGGTTGCCGGCGGTCGGCGCTGCGGGTTGATCATCGCGGAACCTCACCTGCACGCGCGGCGCGGTGTGCGCATCGAGCAGGGCCTTGAGGGCAGAGCCTTCCTCGGGCGGGCTGATCATGAGCGTGCGCCACATGCCGTCGGGCTGCTGCCAGTGCCGCAGGCTGCGCATCGCGCGCTGCCGCTCGCTCGCGGGCAGCACGCCATCAGGGTCGAGCACGGCCACGTAGGCGCGGGCCTGCTCCACAAGCAGCTCGGGCGCCAGCGGACCCTCAGGGTCGGTCGCGGCCTCGACCAGGCAGCCTTCGGCCCAGGCGAGCAGCTCGAGGTCGGCGTTCGCGGCGCCGGTCTCCAGCGTGGTCACGATCGCACGCGCCTGTGCGAGCGAGAGCTCGCCCGCATCGAGTCCATCGGCGACCAGGGGATAGCGCTTGGGGATGTCGCCGCCGGAGACGGAGATGCGAGCGGTCGTGGCCCGCGCCATCGACAGCAGCTCGCTCGCCTCACGGGCGCGGATGCCGAACGCGGATGCGACCGCCTCCTTCGCGCTGCGCTTGCCCAGCTTGCGGCAGAGGTCGGTCTCGGGTGAGCCGTCCGAGCGAGCATCGACCACGCCGGCGAGGCGCACCTGCTGCGCCTGGACGAGCCGCGCCAGCTCGGCTGTCTGGCTCAGCAGCATCGCGATCTCGTGGTCGGCGACGGTGGCGAGCGAGGCGGCATCGGCGAACATCGCGCGCACGGCAGCGACGGCGGTCGCTGCCTGCTCGACCCTCGTCATCATCGACTCCTTCACCCTGCGCCCGCCGGCTGCCGGCAACCCTCACAGCATCGAACGTCTGTTCGAAGACTATCGAAGGGCACTGACACGCGATGGCAAGTCAGCGATGACTGTGGAGAACTCGTGAGGCCGATCCGACGGGCGCCCCGCGCGGGCGCATCGCTCGCCCTGGGTCATCAGCCCAGTCGACTCCAGCCCTCCGGCATGAACCCCTCGGCCTCGAGCATGAAGCGGCCGATCGGCGTCGCAGCGCGCTTCCGCAGCTTCGCCGCCGACGACCGCAGCTCCTTGAACGGCTTGCCGTAGACCGTCACCTCGCGGCTCCCCTCGAACGCCTGGTCGGGCCGCTCCCGCGCGATCGTCAGCACGCGACCGGCTGCCCATGCCGGCTCCTGCGGCATCACGGGCTCCAGCGCGATCGTGCTGCCCTCCGGCGCCAGGAAGCCGCCGAACGCCACCGGGTCGCCGCCCTCCACGGGCGTGAGCCAGCGCATCCACTCCCCCGGGTCGAACTCGGGCAGCGGATGGGTCGCCACGCCCTCGACGGCACGGCGCGTGCCGACGTGCCAGCGCTGGTAGGGGCGATCCTCGGCACCGTCGAAGGTGTAGAGCTGCAGGTCGAGCAGCGCGTCGTCGCTGTCGAGCGCATGCTGCTCGATCTCGAGCGAGTCGGCGCGCACCGCCCCGTAGGACCACGGGTGCAGCGCCTTGCCGAAGCGCGTCGCCGCCTCGACGACCAGGCCGCCCGACTCCTCGTCGAGCTCGGCCTCGACGCGCAGCGGGATCCCCTGCTCGTCGATCGCCCAGAGCCCGAAGGGATTGACGGGCTGGTCGCCCTCGCGCTCGGCCGGCGAATCCTGCAGGAAGCGGTCGGGGGTCGACGCGATCAGCAGATCGCGCTCGTCGGACTCCCAGTCGTCGTCGAGCGTCGTGTCGGCGCGCACCTCGGCAGCCTTCGCCTCCGGCTCGAGATCGATCTCGACCACCCAGCCGTGCTCCTCGTCGAGGTCGACGACCTGCTTGACCGCCGTGCTGTAGACGCCCGGCGGGATCTCGCCCGCGCCGTCCGGCACGAGCAGATAGGTGCGCGCCATCCGCGTGGGAGCGTTGGAGAGGGCGATCTCGACGATCGGCCCGCGCCGGGTCTCGAGGAAGCCATGGATGGGGAAGTCGAGCTCGCCGACGGTCTGGGTCACGGTTCCACGGTAATGCTCATTCGGGCATGGGAGGCTGGCGACGTGCGTGGACCGGCGGTGCTCTTCATCCTCGCGGCGCTCGTCGTCGTCGAGTTCATCGCCTGGCTCATCCTCGCGATGTGGGGCTGGACGATCGGCTCGCAGTGGGGCGACACCGCGGGAGCCATCGGCACCATCGTGGCGTTCGCGCTCGTCGTGCTCGCCTGGTCGCAGCTCGCCTCCCGCAGGGCGAAGGTGCCGACGCCCGTCAAGTGGGTCGCGAAGGTGCTGATCCTCGGTGGGGCCGCTCTGACGCTCGCGTCAACCGATCAGGTGGCTGCCGCGGTCGCGCTCGCGGTCGTGACGGCCATCTTGGTGCTGGTGTGCGAGACGAAGCCGGTGCGGGAGACGCTCGACGTGCTCGCCGAGCCGCGCGAACGCGGCAGGTAGGCGCCCGGGCGCAGCTCGCGCGGCACGGCTGCTGGCGTCGCGGTGCTCAGTCGAGCAGCGCGCCGCTGCCCGGCGGCAGCGAGAGCTCGCCGGAGATCGCCACGTCGGGATGCGTCCGGAAGCGGATGCGTCGGCACGAGACAGGCACGGACTGCGGCTTGTCGCCGAAGTTGAAGACGAGCTCGACGGCTGCGGTGTCGCGACGCAGGCTGGCTTCGGTCTCGTGACGCATGCCGGCTTCGCCGGCGTGCTCCTCGACCTGCGGTGCCTGCGGTGGCGGCCGCACGCCGCGCTGCAGACGCAGCACGCCTGCCTCCCCGAAGGCCTCGACCCGGTTGCGGCTCCAGTGCGGGTCGGTGAGCGCCGGCAGCTCGCGGCGCAGGCCGGCGAGCTCGCGATACCCGGCCAGCACCCGCTCGTGCCGCTCGCGCCGGATCTCCGACCAGCGCAGCTTCGACCGCTCGAACGTGGCCGGATCCTGCGGATCGGGCACGACCGACTCGTCCCACCCCATCCGCTCGAACTCCGCAAGCCTGCCCTCGCCGGTGAGTCGCCCGAGCTCTGGCTCGGGGTGGGACGTGAAGAACTGGAAGGGGCTCGAGGCAGCCCACTCCTCCCCCATGAACAGCATCGGTGTCGACGGGCCGGCATAGAGCAGCAGCGCCGCGCACAGCAGGCGCGACTCGTCGAGCGCCTCCGTGATGCGGTCGCCGCGGGCGCGGTTGCCGATCTGGTCGTGGTTCTGCGCGCTCACGACCAGCCGCCACGAGAGCGAGCGCTCCACATCGATCGGATGCCCGTGGTCGCGATCGCGGAATGTGGAGAACGAGCCGTCATGGAAGAAGCCGCGCTCGATCGTCTTCGCGAGCGCCGCGAGCGGCTCGAAGTCGGCGTAGTAGCCGTGCGTCTCGCCCGTGAGCGCGACGTGCAGGGCATGGTGGAAGTCATCCGACCACTGCGCATCCAGGCCCCAGCCGCCCGCCTCGCGCGGGGTGATGAGCTTCGGATCGTTGAGGTCGCTCTCGGCGATGAGCTCGAGCGGTCGGCCCAGGTGCGCGGCGAGCGCAGCGGTCTCGATCGCCATCTGCTCCAGGATGTGCACGTCGCCGCGCTCGACCGAGACCTCGTCGTCGATCGCGTGCACCGCGTCGAGCCGCAGCGCATCCACGTGCATCGTCTCGAACCAGAAGCGCACGTTGTCGAGCACGTACTGCCGCACCTCCGGATCGGCGACGTTGACGTGCTCGCCCCAGGTCGATCGCCCCTCGCTCGAGAGGTACGGGCCGAACCGCGGCAGATAGTTGCCCGAGGGGCCGAGGTGGTTGTAGACGACGTCCTGCACGACCGCGAGCCCGGCGTCGTGGGCGGCGTCGACGAAGCGCTGGTAGGCCGCGGGCCCGCCGTAGCCCTCGTGCACCGCGAACCAGGCGACGCCGTCGTAGCCCCAGTTGTGGGTGCCGTTGAAGGCGTTCACCGGCAGCAGCTCGACGTGCGTGACGCCGATCTCGAGCAGGTGACTGAGCCGCTCGGCCGCCGCGTCGAGCGTGCCCTCGTCGGTGAACGTGCCGATGTGCAGCTCGTAGAGCACGCCACCGGCGATCGGCCTGCCCGTCCACTCTGCGTCGTTCCAGTCATGGGCGGATGCGTCCCAGACGCGCGAGCGCTCGTGCACCCCGTGGGGCTGCCGGGTGGAGCGCGGGTCGGGCAGCACGGCGTCGTCGTCGTCGATCTGGAACCCGTAGTCGCCCGCGGGCGCGACAGCGTGCCACCAGTCGCCCTGCTCGCGCGCCATCTCGAGGCTGCGATCGCCGGCGACCACGCGCATCCGCGAGGCGTCCGGCGCCCACACGCGGTAGTCGTGCTGCTTGGTCATCGTGTCTCCTGGGTCAGGGTCTCGATACGACGCCCCGGCGTCTACTCGGCCGTCGTGTCGCGGGTGAGGAGCGCGACCGGGAGCGTCTCCAGCAGCGAGGCGAGAAGGGTCTTGCCGCCGCGCAGCTCGCGGCCGGTGAGCAGCTCGCGCCAGCTGCCCTCCGGCAGCTGCACCGTCGTGTCGCCCCAGCCGCCGCGCGCCGCGAGCGCGATCGGCAGGCGGGTCGCGACCGTGATCGCCCCGCCGCGATCGAACGCGATCGCGTGCTCGGCCGCGTCGCCGTGCGCGAGCAGCGGCGCGTAGGCCTCGAAGCGCTCGGGGTGCGCGCGGCGCAGGCGCAGCGCCTCGCGCACGAGCCGGGTCTTCGCGACCTCGAGATCCCACCCGCCCGCCAGCGGCTCGACCGCCTGCGCGCGCAGCGCATCCATCCGCTCCCAATCGATCGGCCTGCGGTTGTCGGGGTCGACGAGCGACCGCTCGAGCGCCTCCGAGCCCTGGTAGACGTCCGGGAAGCCAGGGATCGTGAGATTGAGCAGCTTCGCCGAGAGCACGTTGGCGCGGAATCCCTCCTCGGTCTCGGCCAGGAACGCCTCGACCGCCGTCGCAGGCGGCGGCGCGATGACCAGGCGGATGAGCTGGGCCAGGTCGGCCTCGAAGGTGAGGTCGGGAGCGGTCCAGTGCGTGTGCGCATCGGCCTCGCGCGCCGCCTTGACGCTGTAGGCGACGAGGCGCTCCTCGCTGGCCGGCCAGGCGCCGACGACGGCCTGCAGCAGCAGGTTGGCGAAGGTTCGGCCCTGCTGCGGGGCGAGCACGAGGAGCTTGTCGAGCAGCTCCTCCCAGGCACTCGGGACCTCGGCGATCGTGGTGATGCGCGCGCGCACGTCCTCGCCGCGCTTGGTGTCGTGCGTCGACAGGGCGTTCATGGCGTGCGGCCATTCGGCCTGCCGCCGTGCCATGCGTGCGTGGAACTCCTGCAGATCGACCGCGAAGACCTCCGGGTCGCCGCCCACCTCGTTGAGGCTCGTGAGCCGCGAGTAGCGGTAGAACGCGGTGTCCTCGACGCCCTTCGCCATCACCATGCCGCTGGTCTGCTGGAACCGCAGCGCCGCATCCTGCCTGGCGTTGCCGAGCACCGGCAGCAGCGCGTCGATCGTGTCGGCGAGCTCTGGACGGTGCTGCTTGGCGCGCTCGGCCGCCGTGCCGAGATGCTCGAGCCCCTCCGGCAGGTACGAGCGGTAGACCGGGAAGCAGGCGAGCAGCTCGGCGATCGCGTCGGCGGTGTCGGCCGGCGCGCCGCCGTCGCCCCACGCATCCGCCGCCCGCACCTCGCGCTCGAGACGCAGCACCTCTGCGCGCAGGATGCCGTCCGCGATGGCGCGCTTCGTGGTGTGCGTCATCGCCTGCCAGTCGACGGCCTCGCCGCCCCGCAGGCGGGTGTCGAGCGCGTCGAGGGCGTCGGCGGACGAGCCGTCGGTGAGCAGCCGGTCGATGAGGCCGAGGGTGTCGTAGCCGGTCGTGCCGGCCGCCGCCCATCGCGGCAGCTCCTCGCCCGGCTCCAGGATCTTCTCGACCAGCACGAAGGCGCCGCCCGTCAGCCGGTCGAGATCCTCGAGGTAGCCGGCCGGATCGCGCAGGCCGTCGGGGTGGTCGACGCGGAGGCCCTGCACGAGCCGCTCGTCGAACCAGCGCTCGATCTCGACGTGCGTGGCGTCGAAGACCTCCGGCAGCTCGACCCGCACGGCGGCGAGCGTCGTCACCGCGAAGAAGCGCCGGTAGTTCAGCCGGTCGTCGGCCTGCTGCCAGTGGCCGAGCCGGTAGTGCTGGCGCGCCAGCACCTCCTGCGGCGAGCCGTCGCCGGTGCCGGGCGCGACGGGCAGCCTGGTGTCCCAGTAGCGCAGTGCGGCGGCGCCGGCTTCCTGGGCGCCGTCGCCATCGGCGGCGGGCTCGAGCGTCAGGTGGCCGACCGTGCCGTCCTCTGACCAGTCGTCGTCACCCACGATCGGCACCAGCACCTTGCCGCCGCCGGCCTCCCAGTCGATGTCGAACGCATCCGCGATCGGGCTCTCGCGGCCGTCGCGCAGCACCTGCCACCACCAGCTGTTGCGCTCGGGCGTCGCGATGCCCACGTGGTTGGGCACGATGTCGACCAGCACGCCCATGCCGAGCCTGCGGGCCACCTCGGCCACCGCATCCAACCCCTCCGCTCCCCCGCGCGCCGCGTCGACTCTCGTATGCGAGACGACGTCGTAGCCGTGGTTCGAGCCCGGCTCGGCCTGCAGGATCGGCGACAGATAGACCCAGTCGACGCCGAGATCGGCGAGCGCCTCAAGCCGCTCGGCCGCATCGAAGAGGGTGAACTCCTCGGTGATCTGCAGTCGGTACGTGCTCTGCGGCGTGCGCAACGGGGCTCCTCAGGATTCGGCGGCGGATGGTTCGTCGGGCTCGGGCGCGGACGACGCGCGGTTCGCGGCGATCGAGGCTGCGACCGAGAAGTCGGGGTCGATCGGTGTGGTGTGCTCGCGCAGCAGCACGAAGCTGCGGGGCCGGAGCGCCTGGACGCCGCCGGCGAGACGAGGGTCGTCGTGGGCGGACTCGGCGCCCGTGTCGATCAGCACGTCCCAGGCCTCGGCGAACTCTGCGCCGGGCAGCGTCAGCTCGTGCTCCTCGGCCGAGGCATTGACGTAGAGCAGGAAGTGGTCGTCCACGATGCGCTCGCCTCGGGCGCCGCGGCCGGCGATGCCGTGACCGTTGAGGTACATGCCGAGCGACTGATCGGAATCGCCGTCCCAGTCGTCAGGGCCCATGGGGGTCGCGTCGAGCCGCAGCCAGACGATGTCGTTGAGACGCTCACCGTCGCCCGTTCGCACCGTGTTGCCGGTGAAGAATCGCTTGCGCCGGAAGGTCGGGTGATCGTGCCGCAGCCGCGCGATCGCCGCAGTGAACTCGATGAGCGGCTGGTCGATGCGCTCCCAGTCGATCCAGCTGAGCTCGGAGTCCTGCGCGTAGGTGTTGTTGTTGCCCTGCTGGGTGCGGCCCAGCTCGTCGCCGTGCAGCAGCATCGGCACGCCCTGGCTCAGCAGCAGCGTCGCCAGGAAGTTGCGCTGCTGCCGAGCGCGAACGTTGAGGATCTCGGCGTCATCGGTCGGGCCCTCGGCGCCGTGGTTGTAGGAGCGGTTGTGGCTCTCGCCGTCGTTGCCGTCCTCGCCGTTGGCGTCGTTGTGCTTCTCGTTGTAGCTCACCAGGTCGCGGAGCGTGAAGCCGTCGTGCGCCGTGATGAAGTTGATGGATGCGACGGGACGGCGGCCCGAGTGCTCGTAGAGGTCGGCGGAGCCGGCCAGGCGGCTGGCGAACTCCCCCAGTGCCGTCGGCTCGCCGCGCCAGAAGTCGCGCACCTGGTCGCGATACTCGCCGTTCCATTCCGTCCACTGCGGCGGGAAGTTGCCCACCTGGTAGCCGCCGGGGCCGATGTCCCACGGCTCTGCGATGAGCTTGACCTGGCTGATCACCGGATCCTGCTGCACGAGCTCGAAGAAGGTGGAGAGCTTGTCGACGTCGTAGAACTCGCGTGCGAGCGTCGCGGCCAGGTCGAAGCGGAAGCCGTCGACGTGCATCTCCGTCACCCAGTAGCGCAGGCTGTCCATGATCATCTGCAGGGCGTGCGGATTGCCGACGTTGAGGCTGTTGCCCGTGCCGGTGTAGTCCATGTAGTGCTGCTGATCGCCGTCGACGAGGCGGTAGTAGGCCTGGTTGTCGATGCCGCGCCAGCTGAGCGTCGGCCCGAAGTGGTTGCCCTCGGCCGTGTGGTTGTAGACCACGTCGAGCAGCACCTCGATGCCCGCGTCGTGCATCGCCTTCACCATCGCCTTGAACTCCTGCACCTGCTGGCCGAGCTCGCCGGTGCCTGCGTATTCGGCGTGCGGCGCGAAGAAGCTGAGCGTGTTGTAGCCCCAGTAGTTGCGCAGCCCCTTCTCGAGCAGCGTCGCGTCGTGCACGAACTGGTGCACCGGCATGAGCTCGATCGCGGTGATGCCGATCTTCTGCAGATGGGCGATGATCGACGGGTGCGCGAGACCCGCGTAGGTGCCCCGGAGCTGCTCGGGCACATCGGGATGTGTCTGCGTCATGCCCTTGACGTGTGCCTCGTAGATGAGCGACTCGTTGTACGGCGTGCGGGGGTGGCGGTCGCCCGTCCAGTCGAAGAACGGGTTGATGACGACGCCCTTGACCATGTGGGGTGCCGAGTCGTCGTCGTTGCGGCTGAGCGGATCGCCGAACTCATAGCTGTGCAGCGGCTGGCCCCACTCGATGGTGCCGCTGGTGGCCTTCGCGTAGGGGTCGAGCAGCAGCTTCGCCGGGTTGTGGCGCAGGCCCTGCTCCGGGTCGTACTCCCCGTGCACGCGGTAGCCGTAGCGCTGGCCGGGCTGCACCGTCGGCAGGTAGGCGTGCCAGACGAAGGCGTCGACCTCCGTGAGCTCGACGCGCGTCTCGGCGCCGGCATCGTCGAAGAGGCAGAGCTCGACCTTCTCCGCGGACTCGGTGTAGATCGCGAAGTTGGTGCCGGTGCCGTCGAAGGTGGCGCCCAGCGGGTACGCCTCTCCTGGCCAGACCGGCAGTTCGGGTGTCGTGTCAGTCACCCTCGTGAGTGTAGGACGCGGATGTTTCAGGGCGCTGTGCAGTACTCCACCGCTCAGCCGCTCAGAGCTCCACCGCGCGCTCCTCGCCGCCGGTGATCTGCAGCAGCTCTGCATAGCTGAGCATGAAGACCGTGTCGGGGGTGCCGGCCGCCGCAGACAGCAGCGGGTAGTCCCGCAGCGCCGTGTCGACGAGCGTGCGGATGGGCGCCGGGTGCCCGAGCGGCGCGACGCCGCCGATCACCTGCCCAGTGGCTGCGCGCACCTGCTCCGGCGTCGCGCGCTCGATCGCTCCCTCGCCGAGCTGCTCGGCGAGCGCGACCGTGTCGACGCGGTGGCGACCCGACGTCATCACCAGCAGCGGCGCATCCGCCATCCAGAAGATCAGCGAGTTCGCGATCGCACCGACCTCGATGCCGAGCGCCGCCGCGGCCGCCTTGGCGGTGTGCACGCCCTCGGGGAAGTGGATGATCTCGCGATCGATGCCCATCGCGAGCAGCTGCTGCTGGATGCCGGTTGCTTTGGTGGGAAGCGCCATGCGCCTATCTTCGCGGGTCACGCGATGCGGCTGCCCGGCGCGAGCGTGCGCGCCGGTGCGCGAACGGCCGCGATCGCGCCCCACACCGCGAGTGCAGCGAGCGCCAGGTGGATGGCGATGCCGACGAACCAGCTCGGCGCGGTGCGCTCGTAGATGTCCTCGTAGGGGTCGACATAGCTGCCGTCGGGCCCGTAGTCGGCGCAGGACTCCTCGTGCGGCGGCTCCTGCACGCTGCGCACCGCGAGCGCGATCTGGCTGAAGACGTCGGTGGGGTACCCGTCAGCTGCAAGCGCGGGTGGGATGGCGTCGGCAAGGATCACGTAGGGGTTGGCCGCGAGCATCCACCACACCCGGTCGGGCCGTGGGACGACCGTCTCGTAGGTGCGGTCGGTCTCGCGGCAGGTGGTCTCGAAGGTCTCCTCGTCGTAGTCCCAGACGATCTCGTCGCGAGTCTCCTCGGTCTGGAAGGCGACCGTGCCGACGCCGAATCCGATGAGCGTGCCGACCGAGAAGAACGCCACCACGAGGTAGGTGACGACCGTCGACAGCACAGGCTTGCGGATGAGCCCGGAGAGGCCGACGCCGATGGCAGAGATGACGCCGATCTCGAGCACCACCAGCGGGATCGAGATCAGCACCGCCTCCATGCGGAGGCCACCGAGCATCGCGGAGGCCACCATGAAGGGCAGGCAGACGGCGAGGAAGCCGAGCGAGGCGATCCAGGCGCCGAGCACCTTGCCGAGCACGAGCTGCGTGCCGCTCACCTGCGTGACCTGCGTGGAGGCGAGCGTGCCGCCGTCGCGATCGCCGTTGATGGCGTTGCCGGAGAGCGCGGGCGTGACGAGCGAGGTGACGAGCATCACCAAGAAGATCGTCATCGCGAAGATCGCGTTGCCGAGGTCGCGCTGGTAGCCCTGCAGCGATGCGTAGAGCACCACGATCACGCCGCCGACGACGAGCGCGACGATGCCGAGCAGCACGTACCAGGCGACCGAGCGCACCCGCTGCTTGAGCTCGAGGCCGACGACAACGCCGAGCATGCGCAGCCAGCCGCTCATCGGGCGCCTCCCGCGAGGCCGAGGTAGGTGCGCTCGATGTCGCCGACGCTGGGCGCGAAGTGGGTGACGGCGACGCCCGCCCGCACGAGCTGCGCGAGCACATCCGCCGCATCCTCGTCGCGATCGAGCGCGACGTAGGCGATCTCTCCTTCGATGCGCACGCGGTCGAAGGAGACGCCGATGTGCGCGAGCTGGTAGCTGAGTGCCGGGGCGCCGGACGAGCCCGGGTCGAGGGCACGGATGCGCCACTCGCGGGCCGCCTGCCGGGCAAGCACGAGCCGCTCCCCGCCGACGACCTCGCCGCGGTCGACGAAGACGGCATCCTGCGCCATCTCGTCGAGCTCCGACAGGTCGTGGCTCGAGATGAGCACGGTGCCGCCCTCTGCCGCGAAGCCGCGCAGCAGCTCGCGCAGCTCGACGCGCGAGGTCGGGTCGAGCCCGGCTGCGGGCTCGTCGAGCAGCAGCACGCGCGGGCGGTGCACGAGCGCGCGTGCCAGCCCGAGCCGCTGCTGCTGGCCGCGGGAGAGCACGCGGCTGGGCCGCTTGGCGAGCTCCTCGAGCCTGGCCTGCACGATCAGCTCGTCGGCGCGGGTGCGCGCTGCGGCCTTCGACAGGCCGTGCAGCCGCCCGACCGTGGTGAGGATCGTCAGCGGCGTCAGCGTGCGCCACGTGCCCAGCACATCCGGCATCCAGCCCATCGCGCGACGCACCGATCGCGGATCCTTCACGGGGTCTGCGCCCTCGATCCGGATGGCGCCGGCATCGGGCGCGAGCAGCGAGGCGAGCATGAGCAGCAGCGTCGTCTTGCCTGCTCCATTGGGGCCGATGAGGCCGGTGACGCGGCCGGGCTTGGCGTGGAAGGTCATCTGTCGCACCGCCTGCACGCTGCCGAAGCTGCGGGCGACGGCGTCGACGACGATGCCGCCGGCGTCCGGGCCCGGCAGCGCTGCCGGCTGCCTGAGCGGGTCGACGAAGACGGGGAGCGGCTCGGGTGCGCCGGGACTCGGCTCGCTCGGTGGCTGCATGTCTCGATCCTGGCGGGAGCGTCTGAGGATTGCCCCGAGCCGCGCTCAGGATCATCCGCGCGGATGACGGCGGTGCGACGTCCGCTCGGCCGCCTCGCTCCGCAGGTCTGGCCGTCCTAGGCTGAAGCAATGCCCCGCATCCGCCGCCTCTCCCCCGGCGGCATGCTCGCCGGCGTGCTGCTCGTGCTCGGCGCGATCGCCTCGGTGCAGTTCGGCGCCTCGATCGCCAAGACCGTCTTCGACCGCATCGACCCGGCGGGGCTGACCCTGCTGCGCCTGGCGTTCGCTGCCGTCGTGATGCTGCTGATCGCTCGCCCGCGCATCCGCACCTGGAACCGCGCGGCGTGGCGCTCGATCCTGTTCCTGGGCATCTCGCTCGCGGGCATGAACCTGCTGTTCTACCTGGCGCTGCCGCGCATCCCGATCGCGGTCGCGGTCACGCTCGAGCTCATCGGCCCGCTGCTGCTCGCGCTCGTGCAGTCGAAGCGAGTGGTCGACTTCGCCTGGGTGGGGCTGGCCGCAGTCGGCGTCGGGGTGCTCGGCGTGCAATCGCTCGGTGGCTCGCTCGACCCGATCGGCGTGGTGCTCGCGCTGGCGGCGGGCGGATGCTGGGCGGCCTACATCCTCGCCTCGGCATCCGTCGGCAAGAACGTGCCGGGCGTGGGAGGGCTAGCCGGAGCCCTCGTGATCGCGACGGTCGCGGTGCTGCCGTTCGGCCTCATGGGAGCGATCGGAGCGGTCGCCGCCGACCCGAGCGTGCTGCTGCCCGCCTTCGCGATCGCGATGCTCTCGAGCGCGATCGCCTACGGCCTCGAGATGCTGGCGCTGCGCCGCGTGGCGACCCGCGTGTTCGGCATCATGATGGCGGTCGAGCCCGCTGCCGCGGCGATCTTCGGCTTCCTGGTCGTCGGCGAGCTGCTGACCGGCTGGGATCTGCTCGCGCTCACACTGGTCGTGGCGGCCTCGGCCGGCGTCGCGCTCACCGCCGCTCGGGCGCGCCCCATGCCGCCAGAGACCGGGCAGATGCCGCTCATCCCGTGACTGCGCGGCTCGCGCTAGGCTCATCCCCAACCGGCGCCGCTGAGACGCCCGAAGGTCGAGAGGAGGTCGCGATGTTCACGCACATTGCCGCCCTCGACCGCGACGTCTCCGTCGACGAGGTCGGCTGACCGTTCGCACCGCGTCCTCGCGGTGCTGACTGGAGGACGACATGGAGCTTCGCTCCCCTGCCTCGACCGACGAGGCGAAGCGCTGGCTGCTGGCCAGCACCAGCACGATCGACACCCCCGCCAACCGCGCCAGGCTGGCGCCCGAAGCCATCGACCGCACCTTCGAGCGCGGGCATCGCAGGCCCGATCTCGTCTGGGCGGCGACCGAGGGCGAGCATCTGCTCGGCCTGGTCGCAGCTCGCGACTTCGGCGACGCCCGTCTCATCGACGTGCTCGCCCTGCCCGACGACCCTGACGCATCCGCCCGCCTCGTGCGGCAGGCGACCGAGTGGGCGCTGCCGAGCGACGAGGCAGAGGTCTCGTTCGGCGCGACGGCCGACGCGCCGCTCGCCGACCCGCGGGTGCGCGCCGTGCTGACGCAGTTCGAGGCCGCCGGCTGGCGGCTGCTCGTGACGCGGCAGCACTACGAGCTGGCGGCCGTGCTGCTGCACGCTCGCGCGACCCCTGGGCTGCGCCTCGAGCGCGCAGTCGAGGGCGACGAGGATCGGCTGAGCTCGCTGCTCGAGCGGGTGCTGCCGGGCTCGCTCGACGTGCGCGATCAGGCGGCGGTCGCCGAGCACGGGCTCGAGGTCGCCGCGCAGCGATGGGCGCGCGAACTGCTGCACGCCGACCCGATCGACTGCATCCGGTTCGCCGTCGACGACGGGCCCGACGGCCGGCGCGACGCGGGGCTGGTCTCGTGGCTGACCGTGCCGAGCGGCACCGGATTCGTGCTGCAGGTCGGGGTCGCAGCAGATGCGCGGGGTCGCGGCCTCGGGCGCGAGCTCGTCGCCGCCGCGACCGCAGGGCTGCTCGACGACGGCGCGCACACGCTCATCGCCGACACCGACAACGCGAACGTGCCGATGCAGCGGGCGTTCGCGGCGGAGGGCTGGCACGCGACGGAGTCGCGGATCGACCTGCACCTGCCCTAGCCGGAGCATCGCGCGGCGCCCGTGATCCATGGGCGCCGCGCGGTTGCCGGCTGGGATGATGGATGCGTGGAGCGGCACGACGAGGACGCACGGCGCTGGGCGCCGCCGGGCCATCCGGCCGCGCCCGCTGACCGCGGCGAGTCGGAGCCCCAGCAGGAGGAGCCCTCGGCGGCCGCACCCTGGACCCGCGGACGGACGCCGACCAGGAAGCCGCAGGACGCATCCGCCACCCCCGCCTCAGAGATCAGGCCGCCCGACGTGCCGTGGGATGCGCCACCGGAGCCGGACAGCGCGGAGCAACGCGAGAAGTCGATGCTGCCGATCGCGATCGGCATCGCGCTGCTCGCGGTGCTCGCGTGCGTGCCGCACTGGGTCGCGCCGACCATCGCACTCATGGTGGCGATCGTGGGGCTGCCGATCGCGTGGGGCTTCCGCCGCATCTCGCAGGGGCGCCGCAAGGTGCAGTACATCGTCGTGGTGCTGACGCTCGTGCTGATCGCGGCGCTCGCGGTGATCGCGCCGCTGACATGGCTCGAGCTGGGTGTGCTGCAGCCGCTGACGGTGCCCGACTGACCGGTTGACGCTCGGCCCGGGGCACGCCACGCTCAGGGTCGTGGCAGAGATCATCGCGACCGAGTCCATCTCGCTGGACGGCGTCATGCAGGCGCCCGGCTCCCCCGACGAAGACACCCGCGGGGGATTCGAGCACGGCGGATGGGCTGCGCCCTTCGCGTCGGACGACCAGATGGCGATCATGGGCGAGGGGATGTCGCAGGCCGGCGGCATGCTGTTCGGCCGCCGCACCTACGACCAGCTGGTGGGCTTCTGGCTCTCGAACCCCGCGCCCAACCCGTTCACCGACCACATCCGAGAGACGCAGAAGTGGGTGGCGTCGCGCACCTCGGCTCCCCTCGAGCACCCGAACTCGACGCTGCTGACCGGCGAGGCGGTCGAGACTGTCGCGCGGCTGCGCGACGAGGCAGAGGGAGCGCTCACGATCCTCGGCAGCGGCGAGCTCGTGCGCGCGCTGCACGAGGCGGGGCTCGTCGATGGCTTCGTGCTGCTCGTGCACCCGGTGACGATCGGCAGCGGCCAGCGGCTCTTCGGCGAAGGCGGCAGGCACGACCTCGCCCTGCGGCGGGCCGACACCACGAGCACCGGCGTCGTGATCGCGCAGTACCGCGCGAGCTGAGCAGCTGCGTCGTTCAGCGACGACGCGGGTGCAGCCAGGGCGTCGCGAGCCGGGTGATGAACGGCAGGATCAGCCCGACCATGATCGGCGTCAGGATGACGGTCGAGACGAGCAGTCGCAGCGGCAGCGCGAGCTCGTCGAAGCCGGGGATGCGCCCGAGCAGCCAGCTGACGAGCACGTTCATGGGGAAGAACGCGAGCCAGACGATGATCATCTGCTTCCAGACCGGCGGCGCTGCGGCGACCTGCCGGATCTCGACGCGCGCGTCATCCTCGACCACGACGCCGGCGGGGGCATCGAACCAGCCCTCGATGCCGGTGCGGCGCTCGACGCGCGACTCGCGCGCGAAGCTCGCGCCCGCCGCGATCCACTGCTGCCGATCCGGGCTCGCCTCCCACGCATCCAGCGTCGCCCGATCCTGGAAGCGATAGATCATGTGCCAGCGGTCGGTCTGCGGCGACTCCCGCACCCAGCCTGCGCCGAGGAATCCGTCGAAGTGCGTGGCGAGATCGACCCCGTGCCGCACCCACGCCTGCGCGTAGCGATCCATGCTCGAGTCGACTTCGCGCTCGATGGCGACGGTGATCGGGGCCTGCTCCATGCCTCAACGGTGGCAGATGCCTGTTTCGCGCGCATGTCGCCAGGGCCGAGCTTGGAGCGGATGACGGGAATCGAACCCGCGCTATCAGCTTGGGAAGCTGAAGTTCTGCCATTGAACTACATCCGCGTGGCCGCCTGAGCGGCTTTGACCATCCTACGCCACGGCGCTGGGCGCCCCGGCGGGTCGGGCTGCACGCAGGAACGGGATCGCCAGCCAGGGGCGCGCGACCTCGCCGCGGGCCGCAGCCATCCAGCCGCGGATGAGGTTGATGATCGTGAGGATGCCGCCGCCGAAGAACGCGAGTGCGAGCAGGGTCCCGGTGATCGCGAGCACGATGCCCTGGGGCGACGAGCCCGAGACGGAGCCGCCGTTCGTGAGCGCGAAGAGCATGCCGAAGTGCAGTGCGGCCGTGACCAGCACCGAGAGCAGCCAGGAGAGCGACCAGTTCAGCGCCGCCCGCGAGTTCGCCTCGTCGACACCGCCGTTGCGCACCGCGCCGCCGCGCAGGCCCATGAGCACGAGCGGCACGATGATCAGCGACACCAGCGGGATCGGCATCCAATAGAGCAGCTGCCACGCCCAGTGGCGCACGCCGGTCGCGGGCGGCGCCGGGAACGCGCCTGGGGCGAAGCCCTGCTGCGGGTGGGCAGCTTCCTGGGAGCTCTGCTGCGGCTGGTAGCCCTGCGGGGCGTAGCCCTGCGGCGGCTGCTGCGGCTGCTGCGCGCGCTGGTCACTCATGGGCCCGACGATATCGAGGCCGCCGCTCCGCGGCCTGAGCGCCGCTCTGCGACTGCGGGCTCGGCGAGGGCGCGCCGAGCGGTCGGTCAGCCCTCGTAGGCGTGCGCGACGAGCGGCTGGTGCTCCGGATGCCGCTCGAGCCAACCCTGCACGAATGTGCACTGCGGCACGATCTTGCGCTCCGCATCCGCCGCGTCCTGCAGCGCGAAGACGGCCAGCGCGCTGCCGACGCCGTGCCCGCCGTACTCGTCGCCGACGACCGTGTGCTGCAGCACCCGGTTGCCGTCAGCGTCGTCGACGTAGGAGAGCACGCCGGCGAGGTGATCGCCGATGTGCGCCTCGTAGCGGCCGCGGTCGGAGTCGTCACCGACGACGACGTGGGTCTGGCCTGCCTGCTCGCTCATGTCCCCATCCAACCCGGTCGGGCGGATGGGGACAAGGCTCACGCTCGGTCGCTCGGGGGTGCGCTCTGCGGAGCCGCGTCGTCCATCGCGGCCGAGCCCTGGCCGGAGACGGCAGCGCCGACCGCAGGCTCCTCGCTCATCGTGTCGTGCAGCTTGACGGGCTCGACCTGGTCACCCTTGCGCTTGCGCTTGCGCGCCGCAGCCCAGAGGTTGAGCGCCTCGACCAGCACCGCGAAGGCCATCGGGCCGTAGATCAGGGCCTTGTCGATGTGGATGCCGAAGCCGTCGGCGATCAGGAAGACGCCGATCAGCAGCAGGAACGACAGCGCAAGCATCTTCACCGTCGGGTGGCGGTTGACGAACTCGAAGATGTACTTCGCCGAGAACAGCAGGATGCCGAACGAGAGCACGACCGCCGTGATGATCACGATCATGTTGCTCGTCATGCCGACCGCGGTGATGACCGAGTCGAGCGAGAAGACGAGATCCATCAGCAGGATCTGCGTCAGCACGGCGCCGAAGGTCGCCTTGACCGCCGAGGAGCCGTGCTCCTCCTCACCCTCGAGCTTCAGGTGGATCTCGTGCACGGCCTTGTAGAGCAGGAAGCCACCGCCTGCGATGAGGATCAGCTCTCGGCCCGAGAAGCCCATCCCGAACAGGGTGAAGAGATCGTCGTTGAGCGTGATGATCCAGCCTGCGAGCAGCACCAGCAGCAGGCGCATGACCATCGCGAGCGTGAGGCCGAGGTTGCGGGCCTTCGCCTGCTGCTCCTTGGGGAGCTTCGCGGCGAGGATCGAGATGAAGATGACGTTGTCGACGCCGAGGACGATCTCGAGCACGAACAGCGTGAGGAAGACGGCGATGAGATCGGGCGTGAATACGAGCGAGAAGTCCATTTGCCGTTGATCTTAGGGCGCGAACGTGTCGCGCCGCCGTGAGTTCGCCTGGCCGATCACGGCACGCGGTGCAGCCACTCCTGGGTGCCGAACTTGGTGCGGATGCGCTCCTCGGCCTCGGTGAGCTCGGCGGGCGTGAGTGCGCCATCGGTGCCGCCGAACAGCTTTCGGAAGGTGCCCTTGAGCGCCTCCTGCACCTCGGCCTTCTGCATGCCGGTCTGCGACTTCAGAGGGTCGACGCGCTTCTTTGCGCTCGTGGTGCCCTTGTCGCTCAGCTTCTCCTTGCCGATGCGCAGCACCTCGGTCATCCTGTCGGCGTCGATGTCGTACGACATGGTCGCGTGATGCAGCACGGCGCCGGAGGCGAGCCGCTTCTGCGCGGCGCCGCCGATCTTGCCCTTGGCGGAGGTGATGTCGTTGAGCGGCGCGTAGAACGCATCGATGCCGAGACCCTTGAGCGCCTCGATGACCCAGGCATCCAGGAACGCGTAGGAATCCTGGAAGCTCATGCCCGAGACCAGGTCGCCGGGCACGTAGAGCGAGTAGGTGATGGCGTTGTCGGGCTCCGAGAACATGGCGCCGCCGCCGGTGATGCGGCGCAGGATCGGGATCCCGTGGCGCTCGGCGGCAGCGGGCTCGACCTCGTTCTTGTAGGACTGGAACGAGCCGAGGTAGACCGCTGGTCCCGCGAGGTTCCAGAAGCGCAGCGTGGGGCCGCGGCGACCGGCGCCGACCTCCTCGGTGAGCACCTCGTCGAGCGCGACATGCACGATCGGCAGCCGCGGCTCGTCGTCGATGATCGTCCACTCGTAGTCGGCGAACGAGCTCGCGTGCTGCAGCGCGCGGCGGATCGCGACGCCCACCGACTCGGGGGTGAAGCCGAGCAGCACCGCGTCCTGTGGCAGGTCGGCCTTGATCGCCTCCCCGATCTCGACGGCGGTCGCGGTGACGCTGAGGCCGTTCACCGCCGCGTCGATCGCGCCGAGCGCCTCATCGGGTTCGAGGAAGAAGTCGCCTGCCAGGCGGAACGCATCGATGCGGCCGTCCCGCTCTTCGAGGTCGACCACCACGAGCTTGCCGCCGGGAACCTTGTACTCGCCGTGCATGCCCCCAGCCTATGACTGCGAGTCGCGCTCAGGCCCGCTTGCCCTTCGGGGGCGCCAGGCGCGCATCGAGCCAGTCGACGAGGTCGTCGAGCACCTTGCCCTTGTTGATCTCGTTGAGGATCTCGTGTCGTGCGCCCGGGTAGACGGTGACGGTGACGTCGCTCAGCCCCGCGCGGTCGCGGTAGGCGAGCCCAAGCCGCTGCAGCGACTTCGTGCCGCCCAGTGAGTCGTCGGAGCCACCGGCGATGAGCAGCGGGATGTCGGGCTGGATGCGTCGTGCAGGCACGCCGTAGAGGCGCGCCCCCTCGAGCGGGCCGAACAGCTGCAGCGGCTTGGCGGCGAAGGTCAGCGGGTCCTCGACGAACCCGTCGATGACCGCCTGGTCGCGCGAGAGCCACTCGTAGCCGGTCTCGCCCAGATGGGTGTGGCGGGCGTTGAGGTCGCCGCCGTTCATCCAGCCGGGCATGCGGTAGGCGCTGCCGGTGAGCACCGCCGCGTCGACGAGCTCTGCCTTGCTGTTGAGCAGGATCTGGGTCGAGAGCGAGCCCCACGAGTGGCCGAGGATCGCGACCGGCAGCCCGGGGTGCTCACCGCGGATGCGTCGCAGCGTCGTGGAGAGGTCGCCGACGACCGCGCGCATGCCGCCGGCGCCCAGCCGCCCCAGCTTCGTGAGGTCGCCGCTGTGCTGCTCGATGCCGGTGGCGCCGTGCCCGCGCTGATCGATCGCCCAGACGGCGTAGCCGGCTGCGACGAGGCGCTGCGCGACGTGCTCGTACCGCAGCGCGTGCTCACCGAGTCCGTGGGCGATCAGCACCACGCCCTTCGGCTTGCCCGGCTTCCACGTGTAGACGTGGATGTTCACGCCCTGCAGGTCGACGAAGGTCGACTCTGCGCGGATGGCGGTGAACTTGGGCATGCGCTCATTTTAGGTCGATGCGGCCGAAGAACCCGCATCCGTGAGCCGATGCGCCAGGTGACGCCCCGTGAGCGATGCGCCAGGCTCGGCGGCCAGCGCAGCAGGAGTGCCTTCGAAGACGACCCTGCCGCCCTGCGCTCCCGCGCCGGGGCCGAGGTCGATGATCCAGTCAGCGCGCGAGACGACGTCGAGGTTGTGCTCGATGACGATCACCGTGCGGCCCGCGTCGACGATGCGCTCGAGCAGCCCGATGAGGTTGTCGACATCGGCCATGTGAAGGCCCGTGGTCGGCTCGTCGAGCACGATCACCTGGGCGGCCGTGCCCATCTCGATCGCCAGCTTCAGCCGCTGGCGCTCGCCGCCCGACAGCGTCGTGAGCGTCTGACCGAGGCGGATGTAGCCGAGACCGACGTCGACGAGCCTGCCGAGCATCGGCGCGACCTGCTTCTCGGTGAAGAACGCGGCGGCCTCCTCGACCGACATGTCGAGCACGTCGCCGATCGACTTGCCGCGCAGCCGGTACTCCAGCACCTCTGCCGTGAACCTGCGGCCGCCGCACAGCTCGCACGGCGTCGTCACGCCCGCCATGAACGCGAGGTCGGAGTAGATGACGCCGAGGCCCTTGCACTCCGGGCATGCGCCCTCGGAGTTGGCGCTGAAGAGCGCGGGCTTCACCTTGTTGGTGGTGGCGAAGGCCTTGCGAATGGGCTCGAGGATGCCCGTGTAGGTGGCCGGGTTGGAGCGGCGCGAGCCCTTGATCGCGGTCTGATCGACGAACGTGGCGCCGTCGCGCGGCAGCGATCCGTGGATGAGCGACGACTTGCCCGACCCGGCGACGCCCGTGACGGCCACGAGCACGCCCGTCGGCACATCCACGTCGACGCCCGTCAGGTTGTGCGAGCGCGCGTCGCGGATCGCGATGCTGCCCGTGGCCTCGCGCACCGACATCTTGATCGTCTGCCGGTGCTCGAGGTGGTCGCCCGTGCGAGTGCCGGATGCCTTGAGGTCGTCGAAGGTTCCCTGGAAGACGATCGTGCCGCCGTGCGTGCCGGCGCCGGGGCCCATGTCGACGACGTGGTCGGCGATCGCCATCACCTCTGGCTTGTGCTCGACGACGAGCACGGTGTTGCCCTTGTCGCGCAGCCGCTGCAGCAGGCCGTTCATGCGCTCGACGTCGTGCGCGTGGAGGCCGGCGGTGGGCTCGTCGAAGACGTAGGTGACGTCGGTGAGCGCAGAGCCCATGTGGCGCACCATCTTGGTGCGCTGCGCCTCGCCGCCCGAGAGGCTGCCCGCCGGGCGGTCGAGCGAGAGATAGCCGAGGCCGATGGCGTCGAAGGTCTCGAGCAGGTCGACGAGCTTGGCGCGCAGCGGAGCGGTCGCAGCGCCGCCCGCGTCGGCCGGGATGGCGCCGATGAACGGGGCGAGATCGGTGAGCTGCATCGCGGTCGCCTCGGCGATGGTGATGCCCTGCACCGTGACCTCGCGGGCTGCTGCGTTGAGGCGCGAGCCGCCGCACTCTGCGCAGTCGCCGAAGGTGGCCGCGGCCTCGACGCGCGCACGCATCGTGGGCTTCATCGAGTCGGGGTCCTTGACGAAGACGCTCTTCTTGAGCTTGGGGATGAGGCCCTCGTAGGTCATGTTGAAGCCCGCGAAGCTGACCTTGCGCTCATCGGCGTAGAGGAAGAGCTGCAGCTCTTCCTCGGTGTAGTCGGCGACCTTCTTGTCGGCGTCGAGCTGGCCCGACTCGGCGTAGAGCTTCCAGTACCAGGTGCCCACCTGGTAGTTGGGGAAGTCGATCGCGCCCTCGTTGAGGCTCTTCTGGCGGTCGACGATCGCGTCGACGTCGATGGCCGAGACGCGCCCGAGGCCCTCGCACACGAGGCACATGCCGCGTGGGTCGTTGAAGGAGAACATCACCGAGGACTCGAGATGGGGCGTGCCCACGCGCGACCACAGGATCCGCAGCATCGTGTACGCATCCGTCGCCGTGCCGACCGTCGACCGCGAGTTCGCGCCCATCTGGTCCTGCCCGACGAGGATGGCGGCCGTCAGCCCCTCGAGGCTGTCGGCCTCTGGCTGGGGCGCCGGCGGCATGAAGCCCTGCACGAAGGCCTCATAGGTCTCGTCGATGAGGCGGCGCGACTCGGCAGCGATGGTGCCGAACACGAGGCTCGACTTGCCGGAGCCCGAGACGCCCGTGAAGACGCTCAGCTGCCGCTTGGGGATGTCGACGTCGACGGACTGGAGGTTGTTCTCGCGCGCACCGCGGACGCTGATCTGCTCGGTCACCTGGCACACGCTAGTGGCTGGCGGTGACACGCGACGGCGACTGCCATGCTGTGCGCATGCCGCAGGTCGTCGCGCGGGCCTGGGTGCCCATCGAGCCGGCGCTGGCGTTCGCCGTCTCGCAGACGACCGGGGCGGTGCGGATGCGGTGGGATCCGTTCATCCGCAGCCAGCGGCTGGTCGGCGCGGAGCGGCCCGGGAAGGGCGTCCGCACCCGGACTCGCACCCGGCTGGGGCCCGCGATGGAGAGCGAGTACGTCTCCTACCGCCCGCCGACCTCCGTGGGGATGACGATGCTGCGCGGGCCATGGTTCCTCGCGAGCTTCGGTGGCGGCTGGCGGTTCGCGCCGGAGCAGCGAGACGGCGTCGACGGCACGCTCACGACCTGGAAGTACACCTACGCCGTGCGACCGACCTGGTTGCGGCCGGTGGCCGAGCCGATCGGGCAGTGGCTGCTGGGGCGCGAGATCCGCCACCGCATCGCCGGCTTCGCCACCGGCTGCGCCGACCCGGTCGTGCTGGAGGCGGCGCGGGCCGACCTGGCTCGGGACTGACGAGCCCCCAGGGCACAGGCCGAGCGTGGAGCGCGGGCCGCGCCTACCGGGGCGAGGTCAGCGGATGCGCGGCGCGCCCGCGCGGGCGCGGTGGCCCGAGCGGGCCAGCAGCAGCGCCACGAGGGCGAGCAGGCCGCCGATGCCGGCGCCGATCGTGTTGGCGAGCCAGTCGCCGGTCGAGCACGAGCGACCGATCGCCGGGACAAGCGCCTGCACCGTCTCGATCGCAGCCGAGAGTGCGGCGCCCGCGACGGCCCCCGCGAGCGCGCCGAGCAACGGGCGACCGACCGCGACACCGACGAGCAGCGCGAACGGCACGAGCAGCACGACGTTGGCGAGCGGCTCCGGGGCCAGCAGGCGCACATCCCACTCCGCGACGCATCCCGCTACGAGCTCGCGCGGGCTCGGCAGCAGCGTGAGTAACAGCACGCCGAGGCCGACCACGCCGGCGAGCGCCCATGCCGATCGTGTGCGGCCCGCGAGCCACCACCCGACGAGCAGGCCGACCGCAGCGACGACCACGAGCAGCACACCGGCCAGCCACGGGGAGGCGGCGAGGATCGTCGAGAGCACCCGACGACCGTAGCGCCGGGGCTACGATCGCGAGGACGGCCCCCGCCGTCGACGCCTGCTCGCCGGCCCATGCACGCAGCACCGTGCATCCGGCACCTCACCGAAGGGCATCATGTTCACCTGGCGCCACCGCGATCACACCAACCTGTCCGCGAACGACATCGTCTACCCGGAGGAGCGCCTCGCCTGGGGCCGCACGATCGGCCTCGGCATGCAGCACGTGGTCGCGATGTTCGGCGCCACGTTCCTGGTGCCGATCATCACGGGCTTCCCGCCGTCGACGACGCTGCTGTTCTCCGGCATCGGCACGATCCTCTTCCTGCTGATCACCAAGAACCAGCTGCCGAGCTACCTCGGCTCCTCCTTCGCGTTCCTCGCACCCATCGGAGCGGCGACCACGATCGGCGGGCCCGGCTTCGCGCTCTCCGGCATCATCCTGGTCGGCGTCCTGCTGGCGATCGTCGGCGTCATCGTGCACTTCTCGGGCACGCGCTGGATCGGGGCGGTCATGCCGCCGGTCGTCTCCGGCACGATCGTGGCCCTGATCGGGTTCAACCTGGCGCCGGCGGCGCGCGACAACTTCATCGTCGACCCGCTGCTGGCGACCATCACGCTGCTCGCCGTGATCCTCACCTCCGTGCTGTTCCGCGGCATGGTCGGGCGGCTCTCGATCCTCGTCGGCGTCGTGGTCGGCTACGTCGTCGCGCTCGCCACCCAGCGCGTCGACCCGGAGGCGCTCGCGGCGATCGAGGCTGCGCCGTGGTTCGGCCTGCCCGAGTTCACCTCGCCCACCTTCGACCCTGCCCTGCTTCCTGCCATCCTCATGTTCGTGCCCGTGGTGCTGGCGCTCGTCGCCGAGAACCTCGGCCACGTCAAGGGCGTCGGCCAGCTCTTGAGCCGCGACCTCGATCCGCTCGCCGGGCGCGCGCTGTTCGCCGACGGCCTCGCCACCACGATCTCGGGCATCTTCGGCGGCTCCCCCACCACCACCTACGGCGAGAACATCGGCGTCATGAGCGCCACCCGCGTCTTCTCGACGGCCGCCTACTGGGTGGCGGCGATCACCGCCATCCTGCTGGGCCTGTCGCCGAAGGTCGGCGCGGTCATCTTCGCGACGCCTCCCGGCGTGCTGGGCGGCGTCACGACCGCGCTCTACGGCCTCATCGGCATCATCGGCGTGCGCATCTGGGTCGAGAACCAGGTCGACTTCTCGAAGCCGCGCAATCAGTTCGCCGCCGGCGTCGGCCTGATCGTCGCGATCGCCGACTTCACGCTCTCGGCCGGGCAGCTCTCGTTCGGCGGCATCGTGCTCGGCACGGTCGCGACGCTCGTGATCTACCACCTGATGGATGGGCTGGAGCGGCTGCGCGGCCGTGGCACCGAGGCGGGTGCCGACGCCGCGCGGCCCGACCATGCCCCACCGGCCACCGACCCCGCCGACTAGCCTCACGCGGCGGAGACGCCGAGTGGGGCTGCTGTGCCCGACCGGGGCCGGCGTGCCAGCCCCACTCGCGCGCAGCTGCCCCACTCGCGGACCCGGGCCGGCCCAGGCAGGCGGTCAGCGGCCGGCCGGCTCCAGCGGGCCGTCGTGCAGCTCGATGAGCGGCATCGACGAGATGTCGAGGTGGGGGTTGTCGTCCTGCCCGGCCACCAGCTCCTCGGCCTCCGCCCGGGTCTCGACCGTCGGCACCGAGCCCACGAGCGGGCGCTTGGCCGACTCGCGCATCGACAGCAGCGCGACGCCCGCCAGCACGGCGAAGAACATGATGTAGAACGCGGGCATGTAGGTGTTGCCCGTCAGCTGGATGAGCGCCTGGCTGAACAGCGGCGTCGTGCCGCCGAAGAGCGACACCGAGATGTTGAACGCGATGCCCATCGCTCCGAAGCGGGTGGCTGTCGGGAACAGCGCAGGCAGCGCCGACGTCGACGGCGCGACCCACAGCGCCACGGGCAGCGCGACGAGGCACAGCGCGACGACGACCGTCCAGATCTCGCCGATCTGCATCAGCCAGAACGCCGGCACCATGAGCGCGAGCGTCGCGATCACCG
This sequence comes from Agrococcus sp. ARC_14, assembly GCF_022436485.1. NCBI lineage: Bacteria > Bacillati > Actinomycetota > Actinomycetes > Micrococcales > Microbacteriaceae > Agrococcus > Agrococcus sp. ARC_14. The sequence continues at coordinate 154,320 of NZ_JAKUDO010000002.1, read as the reverse complement.
CCGCGACGTAGATCGGCTTGCGGCCGACACGGTCAGAGAGCCGCCCGAGCAGCGGCAGCAGTGCCGACATGCCGATGAGCACCGGCACGGTCACGATCGCCGCGAAGAGGTTGCTCGTGCCGACCGTCTGCTCGAGATAGGTGGGCATGTAGCTGGTGAGCGCGTAGCCCGCCGTGTTGGTGGCGGCGACGATCGCGGCCGCGATGAGCATGACGCGCCAGTGGTGGCGGATCGTGCCGAGGATGCCGTGGCGTGCGAGCGGATCCTCGGCGTCCGGCTCGTCGTTCGCCTGGGCGAGCTGCGCCTGCTCGTAGGCGGGCGTCTCGGGGATGCGCAGGCGGAACCAGATGGCCACCACGCCGAGCGGGATGGCGACGAGGAACGGGATGCGCCAGCCGTACTCCACCATGGCGTCCGCGCCCGAGATCGACGTGGTGATCCAGGTCACGATCGCGACCGTCGATGCGCCGGCGGCGAAGCCGACGTAGGAGCCGACGTCGAGCCATGACGCCCAGAAGCCGCGCGAGCGGTCGGGCGCGAACTCGGTGACGTAGGTCGATGCCCCGGCATACTCGCCGCCGGTCGAGAAGCCCTGCACCATCTTCAGCAGGTACAGCGGCACGATCGCCCACGCGCCGATCTGCGCGGCTGTCGGCAGCAGGCCGATGAGCGCCGTGGCTCCGGCCATCAGCGCCATCGTGAAGAACAGCACGCGCTGCCGGCCGATCCGGTCGCCGAGCGGGCCGAGCACGAGGCCGCCGAAGGGGCGCACCAGGAACGACACCGCGAAGCCGAGCAGCACGACCAGCAGGCCCATGCCCTCATCCATGCCGGCGGTGAAGACCGCGGTCATGGTCACGGCGAGGTAGCCGTAGATGCCGAAGTCGAACCACTCCATGAAGTTGCCGACGACCGTGCCGGTGATGGCCTTCTTGATCTTGGCGGTCTTCACGACCAGCACGTCGCTGACCTCGAGCCTTCGCATCTCGCCCGTGTCGGTGAGGGATGCGTCGGGTGCCGAGGGGTGGCCCGGCGGCATGGGCGTGCGGTCTTCAGGCATGGCGTGCTCGTCTCGTCTCGTCGCTGGTTCCGTATCGCGCGCTCGACACCGGTTGCGGCCGGGAGCGCGGCGATCGGCAACGATAGCGATGCGCCTGAGGAGCCGCTCGGAGGTTGGGTTGCTACAACGTGCACGTGCATGCGGGCGGGCACGTGCGGGCACGCACGCGGACGCGCCCGCGCGCGTGGGCGCGCGCGGCTGATGAGGTATCCGGCGCAGAGGCGGAGCGCTGCCGGTCTCGTGACGCGTCGCGCTGCGCGCGGCGCTCCTCGACCCGCGGAGGCAATGACGCGTCGCGCTGCGCGCGGCGCTCCTCGACCTACAGAGCCCTGTCGCCCGACCGCATCCGCGTGCCATCGTTGGCCACATGGGAACCGTCGCAGACACCATCGTCCAGACGCTCGTGGCCAACGGCGTGCAGCGCGTCTACGGGCTGCCGGGCGACTCGCTCAACGCCTTCACCGAGGCGATCCGCACCGAGGATCGGATGGAGTGGGTGGGCGTGCGGCACGAGGAGACCGCCGCGTTCGCCGCCGGCGCCGAGGCCGAGATGACGGGCGAGCTGGCGGTGTGCGCCGGCAGCTGCGGGCCGGGCAACCTGCACCTCATCAACGGGCTCTTCGACGCCAACCGCAGCCGCGTGCCGGTGCTCGCGATCGCCGCGCACATCCCCACTGTCGAGATCGGCACGAACTACTTCCAGGAGACGCATCCGCAGGAGCTGTTCCGCGAGTGCTCGGTCTATGTCGAGTACGTGGCCGACGCGGCGCAGATGCCGCGGCTGCTCGAGATCGCCATGCGCGCCGCCATCGAGCAGCGCGGCGTCGCCGTGCTCGTGATCCCGGGCGACGTCGCTTCGGCGACCATCGAGGACGACCGGCACACGATCATCCGCCGCACGCAGTCGGCGACCGTGCCGCTGCCGGTGCAGCTGCTCGAGGCGGCCGACGTGCTCAACCGCGCGAAGAAGGTGACGATCCTCGGCGGTGCGGGCACCGCAGGAGCCCACGCCGAGGTGCTGGCTGCGGCCGAGCGGCTCGGCGCCCCCGTCGTGCATGCGATGCGCGGCAAGGAGCACCTCGAGTACGACAACCCGTACGACGTCGGCATGACGGGACTGCTCGGCTTCGCGAGCGGCTACCGGGCGATGAGCGATGCCGACGCGGTGCTGCTGCTGGGCACCGACTTCCCGTACCCGCAGTTCTACCCGGACGACGCGCGGTTCGTGCAGATCGACATCCGCGGCTCCCAGATCGGGCGGCGGCACCCCATCGATGTCGCGCTGCAGGGCGGCGTGCGAGAGACGCTCGTGGCGCTCATGCCGCACCTGGAGCAGAAGCAGGATCGGCATCTGAAGGACGCGCAGAAGCACTACGGGAAGACGCGCGAGAAGCTCGACGATCTGGCGGCCCCGGCGCGCAAGGGCCAGGCCGTGCACCCGCAGTACCTCGCCCGGCGCATCGATGCGCTGGCCGCGGACGACGCCGTCTTCATCCCGGACGTCGGCTCGCCCGTGGTCTACGCATCCCGCTACCTCACCATGAACGGCAAGCGTCGGATGCTGGGCTCGTTCAGCCACGGATCGATGGCGAACGCGGTGCCGCAGGCGATCGGCGTGCTCGGGCAGGACCGCGCGCGCCAGACGGTGACGCTCTCGGGCGATGGCGGGCTGGCGATGCTGCTGGGCGATCTGCTCACGCTGACGCAGAACCGGCTGCCGGCGAAGATCGTGGTGTTCAACAACTCGTCGCTGAACTTCGTCGACCTCGAGATGAAGGCGGCGGGCTTCGTGCCGTTCGCGACCGATCTCGAGAACCCGAGCTTCGCCGCGGTGGCGGAGGCGATGGGCATCAAGGGAATCAGGGTGGAGGACTCGGCGGGGGTCGACGCCGCCCTGACCGAGGCGTTCGCGCACGACGGGCCGACGCTCGTCGATGTGGTCTGCGACCCGCAGGAGCTCACGATCCCGCCGGCGATCGCGTTCGAGCAGGCGAAGGGCTTCGCGCTCTATGCCATCCGCACGGTACTGTCAGGCCGCGGCGACGAGCTGCTCGACCTGGCTCGCACCAACTGGCGCCAGCTCTTCTGAGCCGACGCGATCTTCGATGGTGGACGAGCTGAGGGGGTGGCCGTGAGCATGCTTCCGACGCCGCGGCGCGTGCAGGGCACCTACTACGTGCTCGTGCTGGGCAACACCCTCGCCGCCTCGTTCATCTGGGGCATCAACACGCTGTTCCTGCTCGACGCCGGGCTGACGAACCTCGAGGCCTTCTCGGCGAACGCGTTCTACACGGTGGGCGTGCTGCTGTTCGAGATCCCCACGGGCGTCGTCGCCGACACGATGGGGCGGCGCTGGTCGTATCTGCTGGGCTCGGCGACGCTCGCCGTCACCACCGGGCTCTACTGGCTGATGTGGCTGTGGGAGGCGCCCTTCTGGGGGTGGGCGCTGGCCTCGATGCTGCTCGGCCTGGGCTTCACCTTCTTCACCGGCGCCATCGATGCGTGGCTCGTGGATGCGCTGCAGGCGACCGGCTACAAGGGCTCGCTCGAGCGCGTGTTCGGCCGCTCGGTGATCGTCAGCGGCGCCGCGATGCTGGTCGGCTCGGTGCTGGGCGGCGTGGTGGCGCAGCTGACCGACCTGGGGGTGCCGTTCCTGCTGCGGGCGGGTGTGCTCGTGGCGATGGTGGTCATCGCCGGGCTGCTGATGCGCGACCTGGGCTTCACGCCCGACCGCAGCGAAGGCCCGATCAAGGCGACCCGCACGGTGCTGCGCGCCTCGATCACGCACGGCCTCGGCAACCCGCCGGTGCGCTGGCTCATGCTGTCGAGCCCCTTCACCGCGGGCGTCGGCTTCTACGCCTTCTACGCGCTGCAGCCCTACCTGCTCGAGCTCTGGGGCGATCCGGAGGCCTACTCGATCGCGGGGCTCGCGGCGGCGCTGCTGTCGGGCTCGGCGATGCTGGGCGGGCTGCTCGCACCGGTGGTGCGGCGCTGGTTCCACAAGCGCACCTCGACGATCCTGCTTGCTGCGGTGTCAGGGGTCGCGGTGCTGCTCGGCCTGGGCCTGATCCGCAACTTCTGGGTCGCGATCGTGCTCGTCGCCGTCTGGGGCGTCATGACCTCGATCGACGACCCGGTGCGCCGCGCCTACCTCAACGACATGATCCCCTCGAAGCAGCGGGCGACGGTGCTCTCGTTCGACTCGCTCATGGGCTCGGGCGGCAGCGCCATCGCGCAGCCGCTGCTCGGCCGCTCCGCCGACCTCGGCGGCTACGGCTTCTCGCTGCTGCTGAGCGGCGTCCTCTCGGCGGCGGCGGTGCCCTTCCTGCTGCTCAGCAGGGCGCAGCGCTCCCCCGCCGATACGGCGACGGCCACGCTCGAGGGTCCGGCTGTCGACCCGGCGACCAACGTCTGAGCGGATCGCGACGTGCACGACGCGCACTTGCAGTGCGCCGAACGAGCACCTGACGGGTTGAGAGCGCCGGGAATAGAGTCTCCACACGACCCGTTGCAATTATTGTTCAACTTTGAAAGACTTGTCCGCGACGGAAGGACCACCCATGAGCAGCATGCAGTTCGGCATCTTCTCGGTGAGCGACATCACCCAGGACCCGACGACCGGCCGCACACCCAGCGAGCACGAGCGCATCAAGGGATGGATCGCGATGGCCAAGAAGGCCGAAGAGGTCGGCCTCGACGTCTTCGCCACCGGCGAGCACCACAACCCGCCGTTCTTCTCGTCCTCCCCCACGACGACGCTCGCCTACATCGCAGCGCAGACCGAGCGGCTCATCCTCTCGACCGCGACCACGCTCATCACCACCAATGACCCGGTGAAGATCGCCGAAGACTTCGCGATGCTGCAGCACCTCAGCGACGGCCGCGCCGACCTCACGCTCGGCCGCGGCAACACCGGCCCCGTCTACCCGTGGTTCGGCAAGGACATCCGTGACGGCATCGAGCTCGCGATCGAGAACTACGCGCTGCTGCGCAAGCTGTGGAGCGAGCCGGTCGTCAACTGGTCGGGCAAGCACCGCACGCCGCTCACCGGCTTCACCTCGACCCCCGCCCCGCTTGACGGCGTCGCGCCCTTCGTCTGGCACGGATCCATCCGCTCGCCCCAGATCGCCGAGCAGGCCGCCTATTACGGCGACGGCTTCTTCCACAACAACATCTTCTGGAACAAGGAGCACACCGAGCGCATGGTGAAGCTCTACCGCTCGCGCTTCGCGCACTACGGCCACGGCGAGCCCGAGCAGGCGTTCGTCGGCCTCGGCGGCCAGATCTTCATGAAGTCGACAGAGCGCGAGGCCAAGGAGCGCTTCCGCCCGTTCTTCGACGTCGCGCCCGTCTACGGTCACGGGCCGAGCCTCGAGGACTTCACCGAGGCGACGCCGCTCACCGTCGGCACGCCCGAGCAGGTCATCGAGCGCACCCTCGGCTTCCGAGACTACGTCGGCGACTACCAGCGCCAGCTCTTCCTGGTCGACCACGCCGGCCTGCCGCTCGAGGAGGTGCTCGAGCAGATCGAGATCCTCGGCACCGAGGTCGTGCCGGTGCTGCGCCGCGAGTTCGACCTGCTGCGCGCCGATGGGGTTCCGGATGCGCCCACGCACGCCGCGCGCGTCGCGGCCGCCCGTGAGGCGGGCACGCAGATGGGCGAGCAGGGCAACGCATGGCGGGAGCAGGGCGCTCGCAGCGACCTGGACACCGGCGCCGCGATCGCACGACAGGCAGGTGACGCATGACCAACGCACGCATCGCGGTCGTCTCGGCCGGGCTCGGCGAGCCCTCGAGCACCAAGCTGCTCGCCGACCGGCTGCGCGACGCGACCCTCGCCGCGCTCGCCGCGCACGGCCAGCACGCGGAGGCCGTCGACGTGACGCTCCGCCCGCTGGCGCAGGACATCGCGAGCCACATGCTCACGCACAACCCCAGCGACGCGCTCGCGGCGGCCATCAAGGAGGTCGTCGACGCGGAGGCGATCATCGCCGTCACGCCGACCTTCACGATGTCGTACTCGGGGCTGTTCAAGTCGTTCTTCGACGTGATCGAGGAGGGGCAGCTCGCCTCGATCCCGACGGCGCTCGGCGCCACCGGCGGCACGGCTCGCCACTCGATGGTGATGGACACCGCGATGCGGCCGCTGTTCGCCTACCTCAAGGCGCAGGTCGTGCCCACGGGCGTCTTCGCCGCCGCCGAGGACTGGGGCGCCGTCGGCCTCGACCGTCGCATCGCCCGCGAGGGCAAGGAGCTGGCCGACCTCATGGTCGCCCTGCCCCGCCGTCGCGAAGCCGACCCCTTCGACGAGTCGAGCGAGGCGTTCGTCTCGTTCGAGCAGATGCTGGGCCACGCGTGAGCACCCGAGCGCTCGCGCTGCGGGCATGGCGCGAGTACATCGAAGGCTCGCAGCTGCTCACGAACGAGCTCGAGCGACGCATGAAGGCCACCTGCGGCATCGACCTCGGTGACTTCAACGTGCTGCTCGTGCTGTCAGAGGCCGATGGCACGCGGATGCGCATGGGCGATCTGGCGCGCATGCTCGCGTTCGCGCCCGGCCGGCTGACCTACCGCGTCACCGCGCTCGAGCGCGAGGGTCTCGTCGTGCGCGAACCCAGCGCGACGGACGGACGCGGCACCGATGCGGTGCTGACGGATGCGGGTCGCACCCGACTGCGCAAGACACGTCCCGTGCACGCGCGGCATGTCGACGAGCTGTTCCTGGAGGGCCTCGGCGAGCGCGAGCTCACGGTGCTCCTGGAGGTGTTCGGGCCGATGCGAGCCAGGTTGCTGGACGACTGCGCGACGGCGGAGGACGTGGCCGAGTAGCGCGCAGGTCGCTCCGGCCGCGCGCCGGAGGGCCGCTGCAGCACGAGACCGAGGCATTCTGCGGCGAGTCCCAGCCGCCCCCTGGAACGATGGAGCGGTGATGGAGCAGCGGCTGCTGGAGCAGGCGATCGGGGCAGCCGGTCGCCCGGTCTCCGCCGAGCCGTTCGGCGAGGGTCGCATCGTCCGCTTCCTCGTCGAGGACGGGCAGGATCGCGGCGACTGGTTCGTCGACACCTCCCGCCAGGCCGTGCCTGCAGAGACGGGCTTCGTGATCCGTGATCGCGACGGCAGGACCATCGCCCGCATCTGGAAGCATCCGCTCGACCCTCGCCTGCCGGCGCTGCGCACCGTGCTCGATCCCGAGCGCCTCATCCGCATCGCGGCAGCTGCCGGCTCCACCGGCGAGATCGACGGGCGCGTGCTCGCCTACCGCCCCGGCCGCCGCGCGGTCGTGCGCCTCACGCAGCACGACACCCACCTGTTCGTGAAGGTCGTGCGCCCTGGCGAGGCCGAGGACCTCGCCGAGATCCACCGAGCCTGCCGCGCCGCGGGCGTGCCGGCCCCCGAGGTCGTGCACTGGACCCCGGCAGGCGTCGTGGTGGTGCGCGACGCCGACGGCACCGCCGGCCCGGTCGCAGCGACCCGCATGAGCGCCGACGACCTGCTCGACGCGGTCGACGCCCTGCGCGAGCAGCTGCTGCGGGTCCAGACCCGGCGCATCGCGCGCCCCTCCGTCGGCACCCGCCTCGCCTGGCACCTCGACCGGCTCACCACCGCGCTGCCCGAGCGCGAGCACGAGATCGCCCAGCTGCGGCCCGCGCTGTCGCCGCACCTGAAGCGCGATGGTCAGCCGAAGGCCGTCCACGGCGACCTGCACATCGGCCAGCTCTTCTTCACCGACGGCACCGTCTCATCCGTCATCGACGTCGACACCGCCGGCCTCGGCGATCAGTGCGACGACACCGCCGCCTTCATCGGGCACGCCACCGCGAGCGCCGTGCGCAACGAGGTCGCCGGGCGCGCGAGCGACGCAGCGCTGCTGCACACCCTCGCGGAGGTCGCCGCCGACCGCTGGATGCAGCAGCCGCACACCGCTGCGCTCACCTCGCTGCACCTCATCGGCCACGCGATCCGGGCCGTCGACCGCAGCCGCGAGGCCGCCGGCCTGCTGCTCGACGAGGCGCTCGACCTCCAGCGCATCCGTCGCGCACGCTGAGCCGCGGCTCAGACCAGCCGGTAGCCCATGCCGCGCACCGTCTCGATGCGCTCGGCGCCGAGCTTGTTGCGCAGGTAGCGCACGTACACGTCGACCACGTTGGAGCCCGGATCGAAGTCGTAGCCCCACACGCGCGAGAGCAGCTGCTCGCGCGAGAGCACCTGCCCCGCGTGGCGCACGAGCTCCTCTGCGAGCGAGAACTCGCGGCCCGAGAGGTCGATCGCGCGGCCGTCGACGGTCGCGCGGCGGGTGCGGATGTCGAGCTCGAGCCCGTTGTGCGAGAGCTCCGCCGCTGCCGCTGAGCTCGCGCCGGTCGATGCCATGCGCAGCCGCACACGCGCCAGCAGCTCGTCGAAGCGGAACGGCTTCGCCATGTAGTCGTCGGCGCCGCCCTCGAGCCCCGCGACGGTGTCGGCCCCGCCGGCGCGCGCCGTGAGGATGATCACCGGCATCGTCGAGCCCGAGCCGCGCAGCTGCGCGAGCACCTCGAAGCCGTCCATGCCCGGCAGCCCGATGTCGAGCACGAGCAGGTCGAACTCGTCGGTGAGCGCCAGGTCGAGCGCCTCCGGCCCGGTCGCGGCGACGCGCGTCGTGTAGCCCGAGGCCGTCAGCCCCTTCTCGACGAACGAGGCGATCCGCGCCTCATCCTCGGCGATCAGGATCGATGCCATGCTGCTCCTCGGTCGTCGTGCGCGCGTCCTGCCAGGCGGCTCCGGTCGGATTCGTGACGGGCGGATGGGGTGCGATGCCCGCGTGATCAGTCTCCCGCACGCGGGTGGCCGGCTCGTGCGCAGCGCCCTCGACCACGACGGCGCCGGGCAGCGCGAGGATGAACTCCGAGCCACGGCGGGGCTCCTGCTCGCCCTCCCGCTTGCTCCACGAATCCGCGACCCAAGCCCGCCCGCCGTGCGTCTCGGCGATGAGCTCCACGATCGAGAGGCCGAGGCCCGAGCCGCCGTCACCGCGGCCCTCGGCCTGCCCGCGGTGGAAGCGCTCGAAGATCTCGGCCTTCAGCTCGTCGGGCACCCCCGGGCCGCGGTCGCGCACGAACAGCTCGATGTCGCGACCGCGCGCGCGGGAGCCGATCGTGATCGGCCCCTCGGCGTGCCGCACCGCGTTGGCGACCAGCTGCAGCATCGCCTGCGTGATGCGGTCGGGATCGAGCGTCGCGCTGACCGGCGAGCTCGGCACGGTCTCGTCGATCACCGCTCCGGCGATCGCGCTCGCCTTCGCGGCGATCTGCTCGGTGAGCACGGCGAGGTCGGTGGGGCGGATCGAGAACGCGCCCGGGTCGCGCAGGCGCGCGGCGGCGCGCAGGTCGTCGACGAGCATCGCCATGCGGTCGAGCTCGTCGATGGCGAGATCGCGGGTCGCGACGACATCGGCAGGGTCGCCGGTATCGACAAGCTCGAGGTGCCCGCGCACGATCGTGATGGGCGTCTTCAGCTCGTGGCCGACATCGCGCAGCAGCTCGCGCTGGCTGTCGAGCGCGCCGCCGAGCCGGTCGAGCATGCGGTTGACGGTGACAGCCAGCTGCGACACGTCGTCGCGCCCGTCGCCGACGGGGATGCGCTCGTCGAGGGTCGCTGCGGACGAGCGCTCCGCCACCTCGCGCATGCGGCGGATGGGTCGCAGCAGCCGACCGGAGACCCACAGGCCGATGAGGAACGTGGCTGTGACGGCGATGAACGCGGTGATGGTGAACACTCGCGCCGCCTCGTTGATCTCTGCGAGCTCGCCGTCGATGTCGTAGCCGGTGACGAAGATCGCCTGCGGTGGCTGGCTCTCGTCGACCTCGCCGATCGCGACCGGGGCCGCGAGGTAGCGCACGCTCCGGCCCTCGCCGTTGACGTACGTGCCCATGACCGTCCCGTGGTCGGCAGTCTCCGTGATGACGCGCTCGACGAGACCGGGCAGGTGCTCGAGCTGCAGGTCGGTCTCCACCCCTGGCACGAGCGCGGCGCGCCCGTCGAGAATGCCGAGCGTGCCCGTGTTGTCGTCGGGCGCGAGCCTTTGCACGACGGCCGCGAGCGCCCGCTCCAGCGATGGCCACTGCTCTTGCGCGACCGTGAAGCTGCCCGACTCGAGCGCTGCCCGCAGATTGACATCGATCTGCTCGAGCACGCGGGCGCGCTCGGAGAAGTATGCGACCGTACCCGCGGCGAAGACGGTGACGAGCGAGAGCAGCGTCAGCAGCCCGACGATGCGCGAGCGCACGGTCCAGGTGCGCAGGCGCGGTCGAGCGGCATCGGGCATGCGTCTCATTCAACCGTGCGAGCGAGCGCCGCGGGCGGCGAGTGAGAGAACCCTCACGTTCAGGCGTGGCGCCCGCGCATCTGCTGAGATCGAGGTGTGCACGATGCGACCCCTGCCGAGACCACCGCACCGCGCGGCCCGCACTCCCCGGAGGAGCAGCTGCTGCGCGACGCCCTCGGCGACGATCTGGGCGGCGAGCTGCGGGTGCTGAGCCGCGAGCCCTACGGCGCGGGCGCGCTGACGGGCTTCGAGGAGGCGCCGACCGGCGCGGGGCAGACGCGCTACTGGTACGTCGACACCTCCGGCAAGCGGGTCGATGCCGAGACGGGGTTCGTGCTGGGCGACCCCGAGCATCCGCAGGCGCGCATCTGGCTGCATCCGGCCGACCCGCGGCTGCCGGCGCTGGCACCCGCGAGCTTCCCGGACGCGGCCGCGACGCTGATGGGACGGCTCGGCATCAGCATCGACCGCAAGCCGGAGCTGCTCGTCTACCGGCCCGGCAAGCGGGCGATGTTCCGGATGCGCTCCGGTGAGCGCGACACGTACCTCAAGATCGTGCGGCCCGAGGCCTCGTCGTCGATCGTCGAGCTGCAGGAGTCGCTGCGCGCCGGCGGCGTGCCCGTGCCGCTCATCACCGGCTGGTCGGAGCTCGGCATCGTGCTCACCGAGACCGCCGAGGGCGTGCCGCTCACGTCGCGGCTGGCAGAGCTCGACCCCGAGCGGCTGCTCGACTCGATCGAGTCGCTGCGCGATCGCATCGGCTCGGTCGTGACCGGTCGCGATGCCCGCGCCTCGCTCGGCTCCCGCAGCGAGTGGTACACCGAGCGGCTGGCGCGGTGGAGCTCTGAAGGGGAGGCCCTTTCGGGCCTCCCCCGCGACCCCAGCGCGGACGCCCGTCGCGGGCGTCCGGAACAGCCCATCGAAGCGTCCCTCCACGACCACCTCGCGACCCTCACCCGCATGATCACGTCGGTCGACCCATCCGCCCTCATCGTCGAGGACGACGTGCAGCGCACCGTGCATGGCGATCTGCACGTGGGGCAGCTGTTCGTCGCCGAGCAGAATGCGAGCGCCATCTCGGGCGTGATCGACATCGACACCTGCGGGCTGGGCGACCCGGCCGACGACGAGGCCGCCTTCATGGGGCATCTGGTCGCCTCGATCGTGCTGGCGCGGGCAGACGAGGCGCGTGCTGCGGGCTTCCGGCGGCTGCTGGACGCCGCGATCGGGCGGTGGCTGGCCGTCGACCGGCCCGGCAGGGTGCGGGTCGCGCACCGCACCGCCGTGCACGTGCTCGCGCACGCGCTCGCGCCGATCGAGCGCGGCGAGCACGAGATGGCCGAGCAGGAGCTGGCGATCGGCATCGAGATCCTGGGATCGCTCCTCGAGGGCTGAGCCTCGAACATGAGAGGGCTCTCATCTGAGCCTCCTGCTCGCCTCACGACCCGCGGCGATGCTGGATGCATGCAGCGGAAACAGTGGCTCCTCGTCGGCACGGCCGGCGTCCTCAGCGTTGGCGCGATGGCGATCGGCGCGGTCAGCATCGCGAACGCCATGCAGGTGCAGGATGCATCCGGCAGCCCGATCGCGGGCAGCGAGATCCGGGGCTCGGCCGCCGGCGCAGGCTCCGATGCCGGCTCCGAGCTCGCGAAGCTGGGCTTCGACAGCGCCATCCTGGCGCCCACGCCGACCTCCACCCCCGAGCCCACGCAGACGCCGACCGCCTCCTCGGCTCCCGCCGCCGTCAGCGCGCCCGCACCGGCCCCCGCACCCGTCCAGCAGCAGGCGCCGCCGGCGCCACAGCCCGTGCCGGCCCCCGCGCCCGTTGCCCCGTCCGGATCGCCGACCTCGGCCGCATCCGCCGCGTCGAACGGCTGACGCGCAGCCGCCAGACCCGCGGCCGCATCCGCTCTGCCCGCCCCGCCAGCAGCCGTCAGCGCTGGCGGGGCGCGCTGCCGCCCGACCGCGGCGAGGCGGCCAGATCGTGAGATAGACTAATCACATGGCCACCATCGCGCTCGCAGACTCCCTCCGCGTCGCGCTGGTGCGCCTCGGTCGCCGCATGCGCCAGCAGCGCGCCGACCAGCAGCTCTCGCCGCATCACCTGTCGGCGCTCGGCGCGATCCAGCAGCTCGAGGAGCCCACGCTCGCGCGCATCGCCGCCGCCGAGTGCGTGAAGCCGCCGAGCATGGTGAAGACGCTGCAGTACCTCGAGGAGCTCGACTACGTCGAGCGAAGCCCGCACCCGAGCGATGGCCGCATGGTGGTGCTGCGCATCAGCGACAAGGGCGAGGAGATGATCGCCTCGATGCGCGAGCGCCGCAACCGCGTGCTCGCCGCCTCGATCGCCAAGCTCAGCCCCGAGGAGCGCGAGATCCTCGCGAAGGCCGTGCCGCTGCTCGAGAGGCTCGCCGAGCAATGATGTTCCGGTCCTTGCGGCTGTTCAACTACCGCACCTGGTTCTTCGGCGCCCTGATCTCCAACGTCGGCGCCTGGATGCAGTCGACGGCGCTGTCGTGGACGGTGCTGACGGTGCTCACCGCCAACGACGCCACCGCGGTCGGCCTCAACCTGGCGCTGCAGTTCGCGCCGCAGCTGCTGCTCGTGCCGATCTCGGGCCTCATCGCCGACAAGTACGACCGCCGCAAGGTGCTCTTCGTCACGCAGTCGGCGATGGGCGTGCTCGCCCTCATCCTCGGCGTCGTCGTCACCACCGGCATCGTCGAGCTCTGGCACGTGCAGGTGTTCGCGCTCATGTTCGGCGTCGTGCAGGCGTTCGACATGCCCGCCCGCCAGGCCTTCGTCTCCGAGCTGGTCGGCCAGACCGACATCGCCAACGCCGTCGCGCTCAACTCCGCCTCGTTCCACGGCGCGCGCCTCATCGGCCCCGCCGTCGCCGGCCTGCTCATCGCGCTCGTCGCCCCCGGTCCCGTCTTCCTCATCAACGCGTTCACGTTCATCGCCATGCTCGTGGCGCTGGCGCGCATCCGCACCCGCGAGCTGCAGCCCGCCCCGCGCGGCGCGAAGGGGCTCGGCGACATCGTGGAGGGCTTCCGGTACGTGCGGAAGCGCAAGGATCTGCTCGTCATCTTCGTGATGGCGTTCATCCTCGGCACGTTCGGCCTGAACTTCCCCATCTACATCTCGACCATGACCTCGATCGAGTTCTCGGCCGACGCCGACACCTTCGGCATCCTCTCGAGCGCCATGGCGATCGGATCGGTCACCGGCGCCCTGCTCTCGGCACGCTCGGCGAACCCGCGCTGGACGGCGATCGTCGGCGGCATCGGACTGTTCGTGCTCGCCTGCGTCTTCGCGGCCTGGACGCCGGGCATCATCGCCTTCGCCGTCTCGCTCGCGATCGCCGGCTTCACCGCGCAGCTGTTCATGACGAACGCCAACTCGATGGTGCAGCTCACCTCGGCCCCGGAGGTGCGCGGACGCGTGATGGCGCTCTACGGCGCGGTCTTCATGGGTGGCACGCCGATCGGCGCCCCGATCGTCGGATGGGTGGCGGATGCCTTCGGCCCGCGCTGGGGCATCATGGTCGCCGCGATCACGTGCCTGGTCGCGTTCATCGTGGGCGCCATCTACTGGGTGCGCGTGCGCCGCGACGACCGCATGACGCGCACCGGCACGCTGACGCTGCCGCCCCCGACCGAGTCGATCGACATCGTCAAGTAGGGCGACGAGCCGCGCGCAGCACGCGTGTGCCGAACAGCTCGAGCGTTGCCTCGCAGCCATCGCGAGACGACCCGTTCCGCCGATCCGGACCCGGTGGACCAGGTCGGCTTCGGTGGAACGGGTCCGCTTCGGTCACGCAGGTCCGGAGCGGCAGGGCGCTAGGCCTTGTCGCCCTGCTTGATCGCCTCGAAGACGAGCCGCACGATCAGCAGCACCAGGAATGCGCCGAAGATGATGGATGCGGTGCGCGGGTCGAGCGCCACCGCTGCGGCCGCACCGAGCGCGGTCGTGACGCACGCGGCGACGCCGACGATGGCGGATGCGATGAGGTCGACGTTCTTGCGGCGCAGGTTGCCGATCGTGCCGGAGATCGCGGTGGGGATCATCATGGCGAGCGAGGTGCCCTTCGCGACCACATCGCTCTGACCGAACAGCAGGATGAGCATCGGCACGATCACGATGCCGCCCCCGACGCCGAGGATGCCCGAGAGCACGCCCGTGATGAAGCCCAGCACGATCAGCCCGATGATAGGCAGGACGCCGAGCTCGAGCTGCGCGTCGCGCGAGGGCACCACGAGGAAGAGGCTGACGGCGACGATGGCCAGGAAGACGATGAACGCCCAGCGGATCGCCTGCACCGGCAGCTTGTGCAGGAGGTGGGCGCCGACCTGCGCGCCGACGATCGAGCCGGCGACGAGGATGAGCGCCACCAGCCAGTCGACGTTGCCGAGCGCGGCGTAGCTCGCGACGCCGACGAGCGCCGCCGGCACGATGGCGCCGAGCGAGGTGCCTGCGGCGAGCCTGCGCGGGAACTTCGCCAGCAGCACGAGCAGCGGCACGATGACGATGCCGCCGCCGATGCCGAACATGCCCGAGAGGAAGCCCGACAGCAGGCCGATGCCCACGAGCGCCCAGATCGGTCTGCTGTGCTCGGTCTCGGTCGCGTCAGTCACCCCACCATCCTGCCGTGACCCGCGGCATCCGCCCGACACACACCGAGCAGCGGCCGCCGATCGACGGGGAGCGACTGCTGAGATGTGCCAGGTCGGCGCACGGTCAAGCTGCGCGATCGGTGTGCGCGGGCTCGCGGCGCAGCACCTGCGCTGCGAGCCACGACGCGAACGCACTGAGGATGACCGGGAGGAGCAGTGGCACGAAGGTGGCGAGCGCCACGACTGGCGCGGTCTGCGGCAGCAGGTCGGCCGGGGCGAAGATCGCCGCAGGAAGGCCGCTCTCGAGCGTCGCGTCGCCCATGATGGCGCGGGCGCCGCCGAACGCGTCGAGGATGGCTCCGCAGCAGACGGCAGCCACGATGCCGCCGGTCGCCGCGACGAGGAGGAAGCCGATCCAGGTGACGCGCGCCGGGCGGGCGGTGCGGACGGCGCGCAGCAGCACGCTGCTGACGCGCAGGCCCACCAGCCAGACGACGATGCCGAGGACGATGCCCGCGACCAGCACGGCGCCCCAGGGCGAGCCGAACCAGGCGATCGGGCCCGAAGGCGGGAGCTCGAGGTTCGGCTCATACGCGGAGTAGCTGAACACGACCTCGCCGATGTGACCCGGCAGCAGCAGGAGCAGCAGGCACGCCTGCGCGACCCCGAGACCGAGCCAGGCGATCCCGCCGCCGACGCCACCGGCCAGCCGGACGCCACGCGCATCGAAGGCGGGAGCGGGGCTGCTCATGCGGGCAGGATACGGGGCGCGATCATGGCGCCTACCGGGCCGACACCGTGCCGAAGCGGCTCGCGATCGGGCTGAGCAGCGCCGGCCGCGCCGCGACCATGGCGGCGGCCACGACCAGCATCGCGCCGGCGAAGAAGAGGAAGCCGAGCCAGTCGTCGTCGGGCTTCGCTGCGAACATGTGGTTCAGGTTGCGGAGGGCTCCGGTCGTGAACACCAGCAGCACGTGCACGATGATGAAGGCCGAGAAGTAGAGCATGGTCGGGAAGTGCACGGCGCGTGCCCACTCGATCGGGTAGGCGCGGTTGAGCCGGTCTGCGCCCTTCGGCCACCAGCCGCTCATGCGCGCGCCCGTGACGATCGCGAGCGGCGCGGCGATGAAGACGGTGACGAAGTAGGCCAGCTGCTGGAGCGAGTTGTAGTTGACCCAGCCGTCCTCGAGCGGCCAGTTGAGCGTGGCGTACTGCAGCCCGGCCGAGATCGCGTGCGGGAAGACCTCCCAGCTGGTCGGAACGATGCGCATCCACTGGCCGGTCGCGAACAGCAGGACCACGAAGACGAGGCCGTTCACGATCCACAGCACGTCGAGGCTCGTGTGCAGCCAGACCGTGATCGAGACCTTCTGGCCCGTGCGCTTCGACGTGAAGTAGGCGGGGGGCTTGCGCTCGCCGCGCACCTGCAGGCCGCTGCGGATGATGAGCGCGATCAGCAGCAGATTGAAGAAGTGCGACCAGTTGAGCCAGGCGGGCAGGCCGATCGGGGCGCCTTCCGGCAGCTCGTAGGTGCCTGGGTATTGCGCGATGAAGGCGGCGATCGGCTCGAGACCCGCGATCCAGCGCGCGAGGCCGACGACGATCGTTGTCAGGCCGATGACCGCGAGGGCGACCAGGATGCCCGCGAGCGCCCACTGGCGGCGGGTGGTCGGGCGGAGGCCGGGCTGGGCGTCGCTTGCGGCGGCGGCGCTGGTCGCTGCGGCGGCGGGCGCGGCGGCCGGGGCCTTCGCGGGTGGCGCCTTTGCGGGTGCAGCCGAGGTCTTCGCGGCTGGCGCCGTCGCGGCTGCGTCGGGTGCCACCTTGGCGGCCGCCGCAGGTGCGGCCGCCGCGGTTCCGGTACGGATCTGCGGCTCGGAGAGGGGTGCGGGCAACACATCGGTACCGGAAGCGGATGCGGCGGCCGAGGGAGGTGTGGCTGCCTCCGTCGGTCGAGGAGGCTCCGCAGGAGCCGTCACGAGACCAGCGGGGTGCGCTTCCGTCGGTCGAGGAGGCTCCGCAGGAGCCGTCACGAGACCAGCGGGGGCAGGGGCCTGCGCCTGCGACGCCTCGAGACGCGGCTCGCGGCGCTCGGCGCTGCTCGACGAGCGGACGGGCGCGTTCGCGGGCCACGGCTCGCCACCGGCGACGCGGGGCATCCCGCGGCGGATGGCGACGCCGTCCGCAGCATCCACCGGAGAACCGGTACCGATCGGTCGCTCAGAGGGGGGTGCAGCCGACACATCGGTACCGGTCTGCGGATGCTCGGGGGCCGGCGCAGGGACCTGAAGGCCGTCAGGAGTGGCAGCTGGCGCGGCAGGAGGCGAGGCAGCGGGCGCTGGCGTGGAGGCAGGAGCGGAAGCAGCGGCAGGCGCTGCGACGGGGGCACCCGCGGGCCAAGGCTCGCCGCCGGCGACGCGCGGCAGCCCACGCCGGATCGCCGTGGTCGCGGCAGGCTCGAGCGCAGCGGCAGCGGGTGCTGTGGCGGGTGCGAGCTCAGCGGCAGCGGGTTCCGTGGCGGGTGCGGCCGCAGCCGCAGCGGACGCGGGCGCGGGCTCAGCCGCAGCGGGTGCCGTGGCGGGTGCGGCCTCAGCCGCAACGGGCGCGGGTGCGACCTCAGCGGCACCGGGCGCGGGCTCAGTCGCGGCGGTCGCTGCTGCCGCCGGCGCCACACCCTCCGGCGGCCACGGCTCGCCGCCGGGAGCGCGCGGCAAGCCACGGCGCACCGCGGGCGCGGCGCCCTCTGCTGGGATCTGCCCGCTCGACATCGCTAGCCCTTCCGCGCCTCGAGCGCCGCGACGAGCTGCGGCACGATCGTGAAGAGGTCGCCGACGACGCCCAGGTCGGCGATCTCGAAGATGGGCGCATTCGCGTCCTTGTCGATCGCCACGATCGTCTTCGCTGTCTGCATGCCCGCGCGGTGCTGGATGGCGCCGGAGATCCCGATGGCCAGATAGAGATCGGGCGAGACCGACGTGCCGGTCTGGCCGACCTGCGACGACTGCTCGACGTAGCCCGCGTCGACCGCTGCCCGCGAAGCACCGATGGCCGCGCCGAGCGCATCGGCGAGCTGCTCGATGAGCGCGAACTGCTCCTTCGAACCCAGCCCGCGGCCCCCGGAGACGACCTTCTTCGCCGAGCGCAGGTCGGGTCGCGTCGACGTCTGCTCCGCTGCCTCGAAGCCCTCGACGACGGCAGCCCGGCGCCCAGTCGCCGCAACCTCGAGCGAGCTGATCTGCGGCGTCGCGGCCTCGGCGCGATGGTCGATCGATCCGCGCCGCAGCGTGACGATGAGCGGCCCGAAGGTCGCGGCCGAGGTCACGTCATAGGCGCCGCCGTAGATCGAGTGCCGCGCGACGATGCCCTCCGCGTCGCGCTCCACCGCGACCGCGTCGATCGCGAGCGGCGCCCGCAGGCGTGCGGCGAGGCGACCGGCCGCATCCGTGCCCTCGATCGTGTGCGGCACGAGCACTGCCGCCGGCGCGAGCTGCGCGACCGCGGCCGCGAGCGCATCGGCCACCGGGGCACCGAGCTGTGTCGGGTCGACGGCGGCCGTCAGCACCTGCACGGCGCCCAGCGCTGCGGCAGCCTCTGCCATCTGCGGCAGCGCGTCGGCCGGGCCGACGGTCACAGCGACGGGCGTGCCGAGCTGCGCGGCCGCGCCGATCGCTTCCGCAGCGCCGTCGGCGAGCTTCGGCTCGCCTCCGGAGGCGGCGAGCAGCAGGATCAGGATGGGCTGCGTGATCGCAGCACCTGTCGTCTCAGTCATCTCGGTGCTCCTCAGGCCAGCCTGCGGTCGGCGAGGAACGCGGCGATCCGCTCCCCCGCGCTGCCGTCGTCGGTGATGATCTCGCCCGCCTCGCGAGGCGGTCGCTGGTCAGCGGCGATCACGATCGATCGCGGCGCAGCCGTCTCGTCGAGCTCGGCGCCGAGCCCCTCGAGCTCTGCGCTCAGGTCGTCGAGCGAGAGCACCTCGAGCGGCTTCTTCTTCGCGCCCATGATGCCGCGCAGCGCCGGGAAGCGCGGGTCGGGCATCCGCTCGGTGACCGAGGCGATCGCGGGCAGCTCTGCCCGCACCGACATCGTGCCGCCATCGGTCGCGCGCGAGCCCTGCACCGCATCCGCCGTGATCTCGATCGTCTCGAGCCGGGTCGCGGCCGGCACGTCGAGCAGCTCGGCGAGCATCGAGGGCATGACGCTGCCGCCGCCGTCCGTGGACCCGTTGCCGGTCACGACGAGGTCGAAGCCCGAGCGGCGCAGCCCGGCGGCGAGCACCTCGGCGGTGCGCACCAGGTCGGCACCGGCGAGCCGCTCGTCGGCGATGTGCACGGCAGAGCCGGCGCCCATCGCGAGCGCCTTGCGCAGCGCCGCCTGCGTGTCGGTGGGTGCCATCGACATCGCGACGACCTCGACTCCCTCTGCGGATTCCGCGTGTCGGATGACCGACTCGAGCGCGCGCTCGGTGATCTCGTCGAGCACGGTCTCGCTCGCAGCACGGTCGGCGAGCCCCGTCTCGAGGCTGAGCACGCGGTCGCCGTAGGTGTCTGGCACGGGCTTGACGAGCACGACGATCTTCATCGGAGCGCTCCCTTCCTAGTAGCTGGATCGGCGGGCGATACGGTGAGCCGAGTGGAGGAGGCGCTGATGACCACGATGCCGGAGACGTTCGACCCGATCGCCGAAGCCCGCCGCCAGTGGCTCGACCACGGCTGGACGGATGCGGCGCCGGGCATGACGCTCGTGACCTCCGTCAATCGCGCGCAGCAGCTGCTCGAGGCCCGCGTCGAGGCGACGCTGCGGTCGTTCTCGCTCTCCTTCGCACGCTTCGAGGTGCTGCGACTGCTCGCGTTCACGCGCGAGGGGCGCATGCCGATGCAATCAGCGGTGCGACGGCTGCAGGTGCATCCGACGAGCGTCACGAGCACGGTCGACCGGCTCGTGCGCGACGGACTGGTGGCCCGCGAGCCGCACCCGACCGACGGCCGGGCGACGGTGCTGACGATCACGGATGCGGGGCGCGAGCGGGTCGAGCTGGCCACGGTCGCGCT
This sequence comes from Agrococcus sp. ARC_14, assembly GCF_022436485.1. Classification (NCBI taxonomy): domain Bacteria; kingdom Bacillati; phylum Actinomycetota; class Actinomycetes; order Micrococcales; family Microbacteriaceae; genus Agrococcus; species Agrococcus sp. ARC_14. The sequence goes on along the minus strand of NZ_JAKUDO010000002.1, from coordinate 134,298 downwards.
CAACGACGAGGCGTTCACCGCCGTGGGGCTCGAGGACGACGAGCTGGCAGAGCTGGTGCGCATCATCGCGCTGCTGCGGAAGCGCTCCGGCGACTTCGAGGATCCGCGGCCGGCGCCGGAGCCGTTGTGATTGCGGCCGGAGGACGCAATGCGCGTAGCGCCTTGCGTCCGGAGGCCGCAAGATCGAGGAGCGCGCGGCGCAGCCGCACGCGTCGCGAGATCCCGCTGGGCTGAGCTCTTGGTCTCGTGACGCGTCCGGGCTGCGCCCGGGCGCTCCTCGACCAGCGGGGCCGGGCTAGCGATGCGTGAAGTTCGGCTCGCGCTTCTCATTGAAGGCCGCCATCCCTTCCTTCTGATCGGCGGTGTCGAACAGCGCCGTGAACTGCTCGGCCTCGAGCGCCAGCCCCGCCTCGAGCCCCGTCTCGAGCGCGCCGTCGAGCGCGGCCTTCGCCGCGACGAGCGCCGGCAGCGACTTCTCGGCGATCGTGGTCGCGAGCTGCTCGGCCTCGGCCAGCAGCTCCGCAGCCGGCACCACGCGCGAGACGATGCCGATGCGCTCCGCCTCCGCCGCGTCGATGCGGCGACCGGTGAGCACCAGCTCAGCGGCCTTCGGGTAGCCGACCGCGCGCACGATGCGCTGCGTGCCGCCGATGCCGGGGATCACGCCCAGCCCGATCTCCGGGAAGCCGAACTTCGCCGAGTCGCCCGCCAGGATCACGTCGCACATGAGCGCCAGCTCAAACCCGCCGCCGAGCGCATAGCCCGACACTGCCGCGATGACGGGCTTCTTCGTGCGAGCGAACTCGAGCCACGGCCCGAAGTGGTTCGCCTCGCGCATCTCGGCGGTCGACTTCGACGCCATCTCCTTGATGTCGGCACCGGCCGCGAACGCCTTCTCCGAGCCGGTCACGACGATCGCGCCGATCGAGTCATCGGCATCGAGCTCAGTCGTGGCGGCCACGAGCTCGTGCATGAGCTGGGTGTTGAGGGCGTTGAGCGCCTCCGGCCGGTCGAGCGTGATCCAGGCGACGCGCCCGCGACGCTCGATGCGGATGGTCTCGTCGTCGGTCATGCGGACGTCTCCTCGAGGCTGGTCGTTCCTGTCGTCGGCAGTGAGGGGCCGAGCGCTGGCACCGCTGCGCAGCATGCCTCCACCATGGCAGGCGCAGCGCCCGAGAGGGAGGTCGGGTTCCGGGCGTGCTGCACCGCGCCCTCCTTTCGACCCCTCACGGGCTACCGCTCTCCCAGCAGGGCGCGGCCGACGATCATGCGCATCATCTCGTTCGTGCCCTCGAGGATGCGGTGCACACGCAGGTCGCGGACGACGCGCTCGATGCCGTACTCGTGCAGGTAGCCGTAGCCGCCGTGCAGCTGCAGGGCCTGGTCGGCGACGCGGAAGCCGACATCCGTCGCAAAGCGCTTGGCCATCGCGCAGGCCGTCGGGGCATCCGGCGCCTTGGCGTCGAGCTTCGCCGCAGCGCGCTCGAGCAGGGCGCGGGCGGCCTGCAGCTCGGTCTCCATGTCGGCGAGCTGGAACTGCACGTGCTGCCTGGTGGCGAGCGGCTGGCCGAAGGTGGCGCGCTCCTTGACGTAGGCGATGGAGCGCTCGAGCGCGAACTGCGCGCCGCCGATCGAGGCCGCGGCGATGCCCAGCCGGCCGCCGTTCAGACCGCGCATGGCGATGCCGAAGCCCTCGCCCTCGTCGCCGAGCCGGTTGGCCGCCGGGATGCGGACGCCCTCGAGGATCACCTGGCGCGTGGGCTGCGCCTTCCAGCCCATCTTCTGCTCCTCGGGGCCGAACGAGAGGCCGGGGATGCCCGCCGGCACGATGAAGGCGGTCATGCCGCGCGAGCCGCGCAGCGCCGGGTCGGCGCCTCCCGTGCGCGCCATCACGACGTAGACGGCAGAGGTGCCCGCACCCGAGATGAACTGCTTGGTGCCGGTGAGCACGTACTCGTCGCCGTCGCGCACCGCGGTGGTGGCGACCGCTGCGGCGTCGGAGCCCGCGCCCGGCTCGGTGAGGCAGTAGCTGGCGAGGTCGTCCATCGCGCACAGCCGCGGCAGCCACTGGTGACGCTGCTCGTCGGTGCCCTCGGCGTCGATCATGCCGGCGACCATGTTGTGGATCGACAGGTAGGTGGCGACGGCCACGTCACCGCGAGCGAGCTGCTCGGTGATGGCGATCGAGTCGATGCGGCTGAGGCCAGCACCGCCGACGTCCTCGCGCACGCACACGGCACCGAGGCCGAGCTGGCCGGCCTCGCGCAGGGTGGCGACGGGGAACTCGTGGGATGCGTCCCGCTGGTTCGCGAAGGGGGCGAGCCGGGCGTCGGCGAAGTCGCGCACCGCCTCGACGAGCGCGGCGCGGTCCTCGGCACTGACCTGCGCGTCATCGGCCTGAGCCTCGCGGGGCTCCGTCGTCGTCACGTGGCACGACCTCCTCGTCGCGTTCGTTGGTGTCCTCACAGTTGCATGGACATCCACATATCTACCATCCTGGGGGCACGGCTCGCCAGCCGGCTGGAGGCTTTCGCCAACACGCTTGCCGGGCGAGCGGCGCACCGGTTAGCGTCACGAGCGTTGCGCTCGCGGGCGACGGCGCTGCCAAGGACGGCAGCAGAAGGGTCTCCATGGACATCAAGGGGCAGGTGGCGCTCGTCACCGGCGGAGCATCGGGGCTGGGCCTCGCGACGACCGAGGCGCTGCTGGCGCAGGGCGCGAAGGTGGTCGTCATCGACCTCGGCGGCACCCCTGCGGCCGAGGCTGTGGCCGCCCGCGACGGCGTGACGTTCGTCGCCGCCGACGTGCGCGACGAGGCGCAGGTGACGGCCGCGCTCGACGCCGCCGAGGCCCTCGGCGACCTGCGCGTCGTCGTGAGCTGCGCCGGCGTGAACGACGCCGCGAAGGTGGTCGGCCGCTCCGGCACGTTCCCGCTCGACCGCTTCCAGCGCGTGATCGACATCAACCTGATCGGCACCTTCAACGTCATCCGGCTCGCCGCCGAGCGCATCGCGCGGCTCGAGCCGATCGGCGAGGAGCGCGGCGTGATCGTCTCCACCGCATCCGTCGCCGCCTACGACGGGCAGATCGGCCAGGCCGCCTACGCCGCCTCCAAGAGCGGCATCGTCGGCATGACGCTGCCCATCGCCCGCGAGCTCGCCGCCTCGCAGATCCGCGTCAACGCGATCGCACCCGGCCTGTTCGACACGCCGCTGCTGGCGGCGCTGCCCGACGAGGCGCGCGCCTCGCTCGGCGCCCAGGTGCCCCACCCCGCTCGCCTGGGCGACCCATCCGAGTTCGCACTGCTGGTGACGCAGATCGTCGCCAACCCCATGCTCAACGGCGAGACCATCCGGCTCGACGGGGCGATCCGCATGCAGGCCAAGTAAGAGGAGAGACGGATGCGTTCAGACTTCTACGACGAGGACCACGAGGCGTTCCGCGACACGGTGCGGGAGTTCGTCGCCCGCAACGTCGCGCCGAACCTCGCGCAATGGGAGGCAGACAGCCTCATCGACCCCGAGCTCTACCGCACGATGGGCGCGGCGGGGCTCGTGGGGCTCGCGATCCCCGAGGAGCACGGCGGCATGGAGGTGACCGACTACCGCTTCCGCATGATCATCAGCGAGGAGCTCTCGAAGGTCGGCGCCGCCTCCGTCAACGCCACCTTCGGCGTGCACGACGACATCGTGCTGGCCTACCTGCTCGACCTGGGCACCCCCGAGCAGCTCGCACGCTGGCTGCCGCCGATGGCATCCGGCGACTCGATCTCTGCGATCGGCATGACCGAGCCCGATGCGGGCAGCGACCTGCAGGGCATCCGCACGAACGCCGTCCGCGACGGCGACGACTGGCTGCTGAACGGCTCGAAGACCTTCATCACCAACGGCTTCCACGCCGACAAGGTGCTGGTGTTCGCGCGCACGGATCCCGAGGCGGGCTCGCGCGGCTTCACGCTCTTCCTGGTCGAGAACGGCATGGCCGGGTTCGAGCGCGGGCGGAAGCTCTCGAAGCTCGGGCTGCACTCGCAGGACACGGCGGAGCTGTTCTTCCACGACGTGCGGGTGCCGGATGCGAACCGCGTCGGCGAGGTGGGCATGGGCCTGATCGCCATGATGCAGCGGCTGCCGCGCGAGCGGCTGTCGATCGCCACCGGCGCGCTCTCCTCTGCGGAGGCCGCCTACGGCTGGGGGCGCGACTACGCGTTCCAGCGCAAGGCCTTCGGCGGGCTGGTCGGCGACCTGCCGACGGTGCGCTTCACGCTCGCCGAGCTCGAGACCGAGCTCGACGTCACCCGCGCCTACATCGAGCGCTGCATCCTGGCGCTCAACGAGGGCCACCTGACGACGGCGGATGCGTCCAAGGCGAAGTGGTGGGCTACCGAGCTCGAGCAGCGGGTCATCACCCGCAGCCTGCAGCTGCACGGCGGCTACGGCTTCATGGAGGAGTACCCGATCGCGCGCGCCTTCCGCGACTCGCGCGTGCAGACGATCTACGGCGGCACGACCGAGATCATGAAGGAGATCATCGCGCGCGACATCGCGAAGCGCGCGAAGCAGTAGGCCCCGCGGCCGCGTCGGCTCAGGCGGCGGATGCGCTGGGCGCGTTCGCCGCCTCGGCGTCGGTGGCCGCATCGTCGGTCGCCGGGCGCATAGCGTGCGCCATCCACCACCAGGCGAAGACGCTGACCGCGATCGGCACGATGAGCGCGAGCAGCTGGCCGATCGCGATCCACGGGCCGAGGATGCCGAGCAGCGTGCCGGGGTCTGCGAACTGCGACAGCACGCCGGCACCGCCCTCCAGCAGCCACTGCTGAGCCTCCTCCTGGTCGAGGGTGCCGGGGTCGACTCCCGAGTCGAAGCCGCTCCCGTCGAGGTCGAAGCCGTCGCCGAACGGCAGGCCGCCGAAGAACGGCAGCGTCACGGAACCCGCGCCCGACAGCAGCACGGCCGCGACGACCGAGATGCCGAAGCCCGCCCAGGTGACGCCGGCGGGGCGGCGCAGCCCCGGGTGGCGCAGCATGCGCGCGCTGATCCAGAGGCCGAGCAGCGCGATCACGATGCCAGCCGGGATGCCGATCGCGATGACGATGCCCCAGGGGCTGCCGAGCCACGCGAGCGTCTGGCTCCAGACATCCGCCGTGGCACTCGTGCCGTCCTGCTCGATGGCGAAGCCGATGCCGTAGACCACGGCGCCGACGAGCACCGGCAGCAGCAGGAAGATGGCGCTCAGCTGCGTGATGCCCAGGCCCAGCCAGGCGAGCCCGCCGCCGACGCCGCCGGCGAGACGAGCGCGATGCGCGGCCGCCTTGGTGAGCTTCGGCCGGGGCTGCTTGGGCGGGCCCGCGTCGCGGACAGGCGGCACATACGGCTGGTGCGGCATCGGCTGCTGCAGCGTCGCGGTCGGCTGCGCCTGCGAGGCGAAGGGGTTCTGCGCGAAGGGCTGCGGCGGCAGCTGCGCGCCGGGGCCGCTCGGGTTTCCCACCTGCTGGGCAGGCTGCGAGGCGAAGGGGCTCGGGTTCGGCAGCGTCATGGCTCCACGCTAGGTCGCACGGCTCCGAGGCGCATGGGGGTTTCCCGCCGATTCTGCGGCGCGCAACCGGACGTCAGCGCGCGAGCGCCTGCTCGATGTCGCCGCGGAGCTCCTCGGGCTTCTTCACCGAGCCGTAGCGCTCGAGCACCGTGCCGTCGCGGCCGATGAGGAACTTCGTGAAGTTCCACTTGATGGCGCCGCCGACCATGCCCTTCTTCTCGCTCTTCAGCCACTGGTAGAACGGGTGCGTGCCGGGCCCGTTGACCTCGATCTTGGCGAACATCGGGAACGAGACTCCGTAGTTGCGCTGGCAGAACTCAGCGATCTCGGTCTCGGTGCCGGGCTCCTGGTGGCCGAACTGGTCGGACGGGAAGCCCAGCACCACGAGGCCCTGATCGCCCAGCTCCTTCCACAGCTGCTCGAGGCCCTCGTACTGCGGCGTGAAGCCGCACTCGCTCGCGGTGTTCACCACCAGCACGACCTTGCCGTCGTAGTCGCCGAGGTTCACCTCGCCGCCGGTGAGTGCCTCTGCCTGGAAGTCGCTGAGCGTCGTCATGCCCCCAGCCTGCCAGGCCGGGCTATGGGCACGCCGAGTGCAGCGGGTGGGTGCCCGGCCGAGGGATGCGCAGGTCGGGTCACGGCGCTAGGAGTGCGTGGGCTCCGGCCGCTCCAAGCCCTCGAAGGGAGCGACGCCGTCGCGGTAGGCCTGCTCGTCGGCCTCCGCGATGACCGTGCCGCCCACCATGAAGGCGACCAGCTGCGGCGGGCTCTGCTCGGCATCGGCGGGAGCGCCGACGCCACGATCGACATCGGCCAGCATGACCGTGACCCACATGGAGCCGGCGTTCGCTGTGCCGATCCACTGCCACATCTGTGCGCGATCGAGCGAGCCGTTCGTGGCGATCACCTCGGCGTCACGCTCGGCCGGCGTCTCGTGGCCCCACGGCTCGCGGTCGAAGTCCCACTCGATGGGGCCGTAGCCGTGCTCGGCGAGCGTCGCCTCGATGACGGCGACGAGCGCGGGCCAGTCGTCGGGCGCCTCGGCCGTCAGGAGCTCGGAGGAGTTCAGCGTCTGGTGCAGCGTCGCCCCGCCATAGCCGTTCTCGCCGTGCGGGTAGACGCCGCCCTCGAGACCCCGCGACCAGACGAGGCCGGGCACGGCGGGCTCGAGCCCGGCCTGCAGCGCAGCCAGCTGCTCCTCAGCGACCGCCTCGACCTGCTCGGCGCGCGGCGCCGCCAGGACGTCGGCGGGCTCGACGGCGCCCTCGCCCGGGTAGTCGGCCCACGAGAGGCTGGACTCTTGACCGTCCTCGTCGCTGACGGTCGTCGTGGGAGGCGCGGGGCTCATCAGCGCGCACCCCGTGACGACTGCTGCAAGCAGCCCGATGGCAGCGATCGAGAAGAGTGTGGCGGGTGCTGCTCGACGACGGACCATGGGTCAAGCCTGACAGCCGCAGCCCGACTCCGTGGGCAGAAGACCCCGCAATCATCCGCTGGTCGGACGCCCGTCGTGGGCCGACGCATCCGCCGCGTCCTCATTCGGCGAGCGCCATGCCCACACCGCGATCGCCGCGCCCGCGATGCCGATCGCGGCCGCGAGCAGCAGCCAGCGGAAGTCGATGAGCACCATCGCGCCGGTGCCGATCGCGAGCATGATCATCTGCGGCACGTTGATCGACACGTTCATCGCCGCCGATGTGCGGCCCTGCAGCCGCGACGGCACCAGCCGCATCCGCAGGGTCGACAGGCCGACGACCACCCACGGCACGCCGAAGCCGATCGGCCATTGCACGAGGGCGATGCCGATCCAGCGCATCCACTCCTCCGGCATCGGCCACTGCACGAGCGCGAAGGCGGCGAACGAGCCGACGGCGACGAGGGTCATGCCCCACGCGAACAGCCGCCGCTCCCCCAGCCGACGCAGCACCATCGCAGACAGGAGCCCGCCGCCGAGCGCGGCGACGCCCTGGATCGCCTGCGCGGGCCCGAGCGCGGCGGGACCCGCCTGCAGGCCGTGCTCGATGAGCGGGAAGATCGTGGCGTTGAGGATGCCCGTGAGGCCGAAGCCGACGGCGGCGGCGATCGTCAGCAGTCGCAGCAGCGGGTCGGCCAGCAGCGCGCGGAACCCGGCGGAGACCTCGTGCCAGTAGCCGACCCCCGCCGCGCGCGGCTCCGGCGCAGACTCCTCGATGCGCACCGTGAGCAGCATGAGCGCCATGACGAGGTAGCCGGCGACGCTCACCGCGACGACCGCCCATGGGCCCGCGAGCACGTAGAGGCCGGCGCCGAGCGGCGGGCTGACGATGCGCATGCCGTTGTCGATCGAGGTGAAGATGCCGTTCGCCGAGCCGATCTCGTCATCGGGCAGCAGGTCGCGCAGCATGCCGGACTGCGCGGCGCTCGTCAGGTAGGCCGAGAGGCCGTAGCCGAAGGTCACGGCATAGATGAGCCACACCTGTTGCGGCCCCTGCACGAGCAGCAGGGCGAGCACGACGCCCGCGGTGGCGAGGTTCGTGACGATCAGCAGCGGGCGGCGATGCACGCGGTCGGCGAGCTGGCCGGCCCAGGGCGCCAGCAGCGCGGGCAGGCCCAGGAAGAGGAACACGAGCGCGCCCGCCGCATCGGAGCCGGTGAGCTCACGCACCCAGATGGCGAGCACCAGGTAGAGCGCGCTGTCGCCGAGGTTGGTGGCGAACCACCCGATCATGAGGCGGCGGTAGGCCGGGCGGCGCAGCGGCGAGGGCGGCTGGGGGCGGGGGTCGGATGCGGTGGTGGTCATGCGTGGACTCCTGTGTCCTGGCGGCACGGTCGGTCGCGCAGCGCACGTCGAGGGCGCGCGCGTCACGAGACCACTCGGTGGCCGAAGCGATGGGGTGGGCGGTCAGCCCTCGTCGGATGCCTCGCCAGTGGCGGGCAGGTCGAAGTCGGGGTTCAGCGTGGCGAACATCTGCGCCTTGCGGCTGCGGGGCGGACGCTTCTTCGGGTCCTTGCGACCGCGGAATCGGTCTGCGATGTGCGCGATCTCTTCGGCGACCTCGGTGAGCTCTTCGGGGGTCGCCCAGAAGGTGGAGGAGTTGACGGTGATGCCCGGCAACCACTCCTTGTCACCGAGGCCGTGTCTGGTCAGGAAGTCGACGACGCGGTTCGCCTCGTGCTGCACGTAGAGCGCGGCGATGGTGCTCGAGGTGCGGATCGAGGCGGGGTCGTGCGGGTTCGGCCGCAGGTCGCGGCTGCTGTGCACCGCCTTCCAGGGCTTCGACGTGCCCCTCGCCTCTCCGCGCTCGATGAAGCCGGCCTTCGCGAGGGTGCGCAGGTGGAACGAGCAGTTCGATGGGCTCTCGCCGACCTTCTCGGCGATCTGGGTGGCAGTGGCCTCGCCGAGCTCGTCGATGACGGAGAGGATCTCGACCCGCAGCGGGTGCGCGAGCGCCCGCAGCAGTGCCGGGTCGCCGGTGCGCAGCGACCTGCCCTCATCGGTCTCGACGTCGAGCGTCTCGAAGTCGTCCTGCTCCGCGGCCATGCTCAGATCAAACCACGCTGCATGGCGAGCTCTGCACGCACACGGTCGTAGTAGCGCTGCGAGTCGTCGCGCTCGAGGCGCGTGCGGTTGCGGCGCTCCTCGACGGCGAGGGCGAGCGCGTCTGACGCCTTGCGGGCGATGCGGCTGGTGCGTCCCATGGGATGCCTCCTCGGTCGTGTCGGCTGTCTCGGGTCTTGCTCGTGCCGACATCCGAAAGACTACTTTCAAAGCATCCGCTTCGCAACAGTTCTTTCAAAAGATCTCTTTCGGCGTGTCGCCGACGGAGCAGACTGCGCAATGCGATCGCCGATCGGGCCCTCCTGCCTTGCTGTGCGCTGCGCGCAAGCGGCACCTGGCGCGCCCGCGCGCGCTGCGCGCAGTGTTCCGCTCGGCGCCACCCAGCCCATCCGATCGCCGAGATTGTCGGATTGGTGCTCGAATGTCGCGACAGATGTGCACCAAGTCGACAATCTGTGCTGCAAGGAGCCCGGTCGCGATGAATCAGGGTTGACTTATATAAGCGCGGGTGCAAGTATTGCTGCATGCACGCGCTTGATGTCCTGGGCGATCCGGTGCGACGACGCATCCTGGAGCTGCTCGCCGACGGCGAGGCCAGCGCCGGTGCACTCGCGACCGTGATCGGCGGTGAGTTCGGCATCAGCCAGCCTGCCGTCAGCCAGCACCTGCGCGTGCTGCGCGAGCAGGGCTTCGCCACCGTGCGGCCCGAGGGACAGCGGCGGCTCTACGCCGTCGACCCGTCCGGTCCGCGTGAGGCCCGTGAGTGGCTCAGCGCCTTCGACGGGTTCTGGATGCCGAAGCTGGCCGCCCTCGACACCGAGCTCGCCCGCGGCCGCCGGCAGCGGCGGCTCGCGGCGGAGGCAGCGGCAGCGCTCGCGGCGTCGCAGGGTGAGGGTGCGGCCGGGCCGGCCGACGCATCCGACGATCGCAACCAAGACCACGACCAGGGCGAGCGCCCGGCACTCGATGCCGGCCCCGCCGAGACCACCGACGACAAGGAGTGACGATGATGGATGTGCTGGGACAGCTGGGCGCGGTGAGCCGCGGTGTGCGCAGCGAGGTGATCGACGGAGAGCCGTCGAGCGTGCAGACGCTGGAGCAGACCTACCCCTCGCCGATGACGGATGTGTGGGATGCGGTGACGAGCGCAGAGCGGATCGCGCGGTGGTTCATGCCGGTCACCGGTGACCTGCAGCTGGGCGGCACGTACCAGCTCGAGGGCAATGCCGGCGGCACGGTGCTCGAGTGCGAGCCGCCTGCCGGCGAAGCCGCACGCTTCAGGGTGACGTGGGAGTTCGGCGGTGGCGTGACGTGGCTGACCGTGCGGCTGGCGCCCGAGGGCGAGGGCACGCGGCTCGAGCTCGAGCACGTCGCTCGCGACGCGGATGTGCCTGTGGAGATGAGCGCGATGTTCGGCCCCGGCGCCACCGGCGTGGGCTGGGACGGTGGACTGCTGGGGCTCTCGCAGCACCTGACGACCGATCCGGATGCCGCGATGGCTCCCGAGGAGCTCGAGGCCTGGGCGAGGTCGGAGGAGGGCACGGCGTTCTACCGCGGCTCCGCCGACGCCTGGGGCCAGGCATCCATCGATGCCGGTGCCGACCCCGAGCAGGCGAAGGCGCAGGCCGATGCCACCTTCGGCTTCTACACGGGCACGACGGGAGATGGCGAGCAGGGCTGACGCTCACCACCTGCGAACAGCGAGGGGCGAACCGGCTGCGTGCCGGTTCGCCCCTCGTCGTTCGCTGTGGCTCAGATGAGCCGCATCAGCGTGCGGACCTCGTTGCGCAGGTCCTCCTGCTTGGCCATGATCCGCTCTGCCTCGGTGCTGAGCGTGTGGCGCTGCTGCCACGAGAGTCGCTGCGTGGCCTGCCGTGTGGATCGCTGGGCGCGTCCCATGATGATGCCTCTTCCCGTCGTCGTCCGGCGGCGGCTCTCGTCGCCGGCTGCGCGAGCGTCCGGTGCGTGCTGTCTCGGCCTCAGCCAGCTTGTCTCGAACGCTTCCCCTGCATTCCAGCACCGGCCACCCACACGGCACGCCCCGTCCATCGCGGCAGATTGTCGGGTTGGAGCACGATTGTCGCGACAGACGTGCACCAACTCGACACGTTGTCGACGGAGCCGGGCGCATGGGCGCGGACGGGCGCGGATGGGCGCGGATGCGCGACACAGGGGCCGCGCCGCACGGCGCGACCCAGCGCGGCGGGCTACTCGGCGGGCGTCGCCGCGGCGGCGGGCGTCGCTGCGTCGACGAGCGCGGTCGTCTGCGCCGGCGCGCCCTTCGCGGCCATCGCGGATCCCGCCGCGTTGCCCTGCGCGGTCGAGTTGATGATCGCCTGCAGGTCGATGCCGGTGGCGTCCTTCATCATCTGCGTCATCGAGGCCATGTTGCCGACCATGTCGCCCGTGAGCTTGCCGGTGCCGTCGGCCGAGACGACGGTGATGTTCGACGACGCGTAGGCCTTGCCGAATGCCTCCGCCACCTGCGGCAGCACCGCCAGCAGCTCCTGCGCGAGCACGACCTGCGCGTTCTCGGTGAGCGCGTTCGCGCGCGCCTCGATCGCCTGGCCCTCCGCGAGACCGCGGGCGCCGATCGACTCGGCCTCGGCGCGACCACGGGCTGCGGTGGCGAAGGCCTCCGCCTCGCCCTCCGCCTTCGCTGCCTCAGCGGCGGCGATGCGGGCGGTGCGGGCGGCAGCACCGCGCGCCTCCGTCACCGCGGCCTCCGCGTTGCCCTCCGCCTTCGACGCCTCGGCGCGGGACTCGCGGGCGGTGCGCTCGGCGTTCGCCTCCGTGGCCTTCGCCTTGGCGTTCGCCTCGGCCGTGACCTGGATGCGGTAGGCCTCGGCATCCGCCACCTTGCGCACCTCGGCGTTGAGCTCCTGCTCGCGCAGCGCTGCCTGGCGCTCGGCCGTGATCTCCTCCTGCGCGACGATCGCCTGACGCTGCACCGCGTCCTCGAGCGGCTTCGCGGCGGCAGCCTGGGCGACGGCCTTGTCGGTCTCGGCGGTCACCGCGGCCTGCTGCAGCTGCAGGATGCGGTTCGCCTCGAGGATCGCCTTCTTCGCCTCGATCGATGCCTGCTCGGACGCCCGCTGCGCCTCGGTGTTGGCGATCGCGGCGGCGCGCTGCACGGCAGCCGACTCGGGCACCCCGAGGTTGACGAGGTAGTTGGAGGTGTCGTTGATCTCCTGGATCTGCAGGGTGTCGACGACGAGCCCCTGCTTCGACAGCGCATCCTCCGCGGCCTGCAGCACCGCGGCAGCGAGCGCCTGGCGGTCGTGGATGATCTCGAGCACGGTCAGCTGGCCGATGATGCCACGCAGCGAGCCCGAGAGCACCTCCTGCGTCGACGACTCGATCTCCTCCTGCTGCGAGAGGAATCGCTGGGCGGCGTTGCGGATCGACTCCTCGGTGCCACCCACCTTGATGACGGCGACGGCCTGCGCGTGGATCGTGATGCCATCCTTCGCCTGCGCGGTGGTGTTGAACAGCAGCCGCCGCGAGCGCAGCGACATCTTGAACGACTTCTGCACGAACGGCACCACGAAGACGCCGCCGCCGGTGACGACCTTCTGACCGGAGAGGTCCTGGGTCGTGTGGCCCTCGGCGTCGATGGTCTTCTTGCCCTTGCGGCCGGTGACGATGATCGCCTCGTCGGGCTCGGCGATGCGGTAGCGCCTGATCGCGCCCATCACGAGCGCGGCGATGATGATGACGCCGAGCAGGATGGGCAGCACGAGCGGGAGGAAGAGGAAGTCGAACAAGGGGGCTCCTGAGTGCGAGGGGATCTTCCTCAGAATCTACGGTGCGGATGCTGTGAGGGGGCCCGGGCGCGACGGGTCGTGATCGGCGCGACGGCCTGCCACCGCCGGGCCTAGCCTGACGTTCGAGGAGGCACGATGACGACGGATGCGGCAGGCCGGCCGGTGGGTGCCGGCGCGGGGGTCGATGGCTCGGCGGGTGATGGCCCGGAGGCGGCCGGCACTGCAGCCGGCGGCACGGGGCTCGACGGCCCTGCGCCCGACGGCACGGTGCCCGACGGCACTGCGCCCGACGACACTGCGAGTGCGACCACAGCCCCACGCATCCTCGCCCACACCGCAGCGCTCACCGCGAGCGCCAGCGACCCCGACGAGCGCGGCGCGGTCTGGCGACTGGCCGAGCCGACCCGGCACCTCGACGCGAACGTGATCGCGGTGCCGCCGCACGCATCCATCGACCCGCACGCCGGTCCGAGCGAGGATGTCCTGTGGCACGTGATCGCCGGCAGCGGCACCCTCGCGACCGACGACGGCGATGTCGCGCTCTCCCCCGGCGCGATCGTGTGGCTGCCGCGCGGCTCGAAGCGAGCGGTCATCGCCGGCGACGCGGGCCTGCGCTACCTCTCGGTGCACCGCCGCAAGAGCGGGCTGCAGATCGGCAGCCGCCCGGCGTGACGCCCGCCATCGAGCCCGCAGCGGGGCCGCGCAAGGGATCAGCGCACCGGCCGGATCCGCGCCGACCGCTTGCGCGAAAGCCCGAAACCCGCGCGTGATCGCCGCTAGATTCGGCTGATGTGAGCGCCGTCGCACCCCATGCCGTCATCCTGATCCGCGCCCTGCGGTTCCGTCCGAATCCGGCGACCGCTGCCGACAACGCCTTCCAAGCCGATGCGGCAGAGGGCGAGAGCCCCGACACCACCGCCGCGAAGGCGCTCGCCGAGATGGACGCGCTCGCCGCGGCCCTCCGCGAGGCCGGCGTCACCGTGCACGTCTTCGAGGATGAGGATCACACCCGCCCCGACAGCGTCTTCCCGAACAACTGGCTCTCGACGCACGCGGGCGGCACCGTCGCCGTCTACCCCATGTACGCATCCAACCGCCGCCACGAGCGCCGGGCCGACGTGCTCGAGATGCTCAAGGCGAGCTATCGCGTGCAGGCGATCATCGACTACTCGGGGCTCGAGCCCGACGGCATCTTCCTCGAGGGCACGGGCGCGATGGTGCTCGACCCGATCTCGCGCGTCGCCTACATGGCCCGCAGCCACCGGGCCGATACGCAGGTGCTCGAGCGCTTCTGCACCGACTTCAACTACGAGCCGATGGTCTTCGACGCGGTCGACGCCGATGGCGTGCCGGTCTATCACACCAACGTCATCGCGACCATCGGCACCGACGTTGCGCTGTTCGCGCTCGACATGATCCCGGATGCGCGGCGGCGCGACGAGGTGCGCGAGCGGCTGACCGTGAACGGGCGGAAGATCGTCGAGCTGACCGAGCACCAGGTGCGCGAGTTCGCCGGCAACGCGGTGGAGCTCGCCGGTCGTTGGCCTGACGGGCGGCGCCGCACGATCATGGCGATGTCGGCGCGGGCGCGGGCGTCGCTGACGGCGGCGCAGGTGGCGGTGATCGAGGAGTCGTGCGAGATCATCTCGGTCGAGATCCCCACGATCGAGCTCGCGGGCGGCTCGGTGCGCTGCATGATCGCTGGCGTGCATCTCGACCCGCGGCCGGCGCGCGAGCCCGAGCTCACGGAGGCGGTCGAGGCGATCGCCGAGGAGCCCGAGACCATGGACGGCGTCGAGGCAGCGTCGGAGCTGCCGCTGCCGTAGGCCGAGGAGCGCGCGGCGCAGCCGCACGCGTCACGAGGCCGAGCGGCCCGGCATCCGGTTCGCGCGCCGCGCGATCGCGACCCCGAGGGCCAAGCCGAGCCCGATCCCCACGATGTCGGCCACCGCATCCCACGCATCTCCCGACCGCTCGGGCAGCAGCACGTGCTGCACGAGCTCCGAGCCGATGGCGTGCGCGACCAGCACGACGCCCAGCGGGAGCGGGCGGATGCCGGCCAGCACGCCCAGCAGCGCGGGCAGCAGGAAGACCGCGACGTGGATCACCTTGTCGGCGCCAGGGATGCTCGGCGTGCCATCAGGCGTCGACGGCGCGTAGAGCACGACGAGCTGCAGCAGCACCGCGAGGGCGAAGCCGATCCAGACGGCCCGGCGGGCCCACGTCGAGTGCATGCCTCGATCGTGGCACCTCTCAGCGCGCGAGCACCTCGGCGACGGTCGTGATCGTCGCGAAGCGGCCCGACAGCGCGGCCGCCGTGCGGGCGATCACCTCGTCGGGCGTCAGCTCCCCCGAGCCGTCGTGGAGGGCGAGCGGATGGGTCGCGGTGGCGTCGATGACGACCTCCACCTCGTAGCCGAGGTCGCTGGCGACGCGCGCGGTGGTCTCGACGCACTGCTCGGTGCGGATGCCGGCCAGGCGCAGCCGCCCGACGCCGTGGCGCGTGAGCTCCTGCGCCAGGTGGGTCGTGGTGAAGGCGTTGATGCTGCGCTTGACGACCACCGGCTCGTCGTCGCGCGGCTCGAGGCCGGGCTGCAGCCGCACTGCGCCGCCGGCCGGATCGAACACGCCGCCACTGCCGGGCTCGGCGTGCAGCACCCAGACCACCGGGTCTCCCGCGGCCCTGGCGTGCTCGACGAGCCTGCTGATGTCGGCGACGATGTCGGGGTTCGAGATCGTCGCCCACAACGGATGCTGGCGGAACGACTCCTGGGCATCGATGACGATCAGCGCGGTGCTCATCGCCTCAGCATGCCCCGCCGCAGCGCGAGGGGCGAGAGCCGGTCCTGCCAGATGCCGTCAAGATCGCGACGACTCTTGCACGCCGCACCAGTCGGCGATGAACAGCGCGATCGACTTGGTGATGCGCCGCACCGACTCGATGCTGACGCGCTCGTCGTAGCCGTGGATCGCCTCGGAGATCGGCCCGTAGACGAGCGAGGGGATGCCGCCGTACTGCGTGAAGACGCGGCCGTCGAGGTAGCCGGGTGTCGTGAAGGTCTCGAGCTCGCTGCCGAAGACCTCGCGGTGCGAGGCGCGCAGCGCGGCCTCGGCATCGCTGCCCTCCTCGAGCACGTAGCCCTGGGCGAAGAAGCCGTTGCGGGTCGCCGTCGCACGGATCGGATTCCCGGCCTCGTCGGTCGTGACGCTCGCGAGATGCGCCTCGATCTGCTCCCAGGCGTCCTCGGCCGTCACGCCGGGGTAGAGCGCGATGCGCAGATCCATCTCGCACCAGGCAGGGACGCTGGAGGCCCAGTCGCCGCCCGCGACGATGCCGAGGTTGAGGTTGATCGGGTGGTCGAGATCCTCGAAGTAGCGGTGCTGGCCGCGCTCGGCGTTCCACGCCTCCTCGAGCTCGCGCAGCCGGCCGATCACGGAGTGCGCGGCGTCGATCGCGTTGAAGCCCGCGTGCATCTCACGCGGATGCGTCGGGGCGCCGTCGACGCGCACCCGGAACCAGATCACGCCCACGTTGGCTCGCACCAGCATGTCCTCCTCGGGCTCCGGGATCAGCACCGCATCCGCCGTGTACCCGCGCTGGAGCGCGGAGAGCGAGCCGTTGCCGGTGCACTCCTCCTCGACGACCGACTGGATGTGGATGCGGGCGGTGGGCTCGAGGCCTGCGTCGAAGAGCGCGTCGAAGGCGAAGAGGTTGGCGACGAGGCCTGCCTTCATGTCGCCGCTGCCGCGGCCGTAGAGCCAGTCGCCGTCGATGCGGGCATCCCACGGGGACGCGGACCATGCGCCTTCCGGGCCGGTGGGCACCACGTCGATGTGACCGTTCAGGATCAGCGATCTGCCCGCCTCGACGGTGGGCTCGTACGTGCCGACGACGTTGTCGACGTCTCCGTAGTCGACGTCGATGATGCCGGCGCCGGGGTGCGCGGCGAGCGCCCCCGGGTCGAGCTGCCAGCGATCCATCTGCAGCCCGCGCTGCTCCATCGCGCGGTGCAGCAGATCCTGCGCGCTGCCCTCCTGCGTCCGCAGCGACGGGTGCCGCACCACCTCCTGCGTGAACGCGAGCTGCGCGTCGAACCGAGCGTCGACCGCTCGCAGGATCCGGTCTCGGATGGTGGGGTCACTCATGGTGCTCCTCGCTCTCGGTGTTGACGTCGTCACGGATGCGCAGCCGCTCACCGATCGCGCCGCCGATCGCGGTGATCGCGGCGATCGCGATGAGCAGCAGCGCCGCCGACCAGGACTGGTTGTCGCTGGCGAGCAGGGATGCGGTCGCCAGCAGTGGCAGGAAGCCGCTGATGGCGCCCGCGAGGTTGTAGCCGAGCGCGACGCCGCTGTAGCGCAGCCGCGGCGGGAAGAGCTCGGTCAGCAGGGCACCGGTGACGGCGTAGGCGAGCGTGATCAGGAGGATGCCGAGGGTGACCGCGAGGATGATCGCGAACGCCTGCCCGGTGTCGATGAGCCAGAACAGCGGGAACGCGGCCGCGGCGGTGGCGAGCGACCCGACCACGGTCATCCGTCCCGGTCCGAACCGCTCGGCGAGACGGCCCGCGTAGACCGTCATCGGGATCTGGAACACCGCCGCGATGAGGGTCGCGTTCACCATCGTGCCGCGATCGACGCCGAGGGTGTTGGAGCCGTAGCTCACGACGAAGGTGGTCATCATGTAGAAGCCGCCGACGCCGAGCAGCGCAGCAGCCACGGCGACCAGCAGCCTGCCCCAGGCCTTGCGGAACACCTCGAGCGCCGGCACCTTCGCGCGGCCCTCCTGCTCGACCAGCTGTGCGAAGACGGGCGACTCCTCGACCTTGAGCCTGATGTAGAGGGCGATCCCCAGCAGCGGGAAGGCGGCGAGGAACGGCAACCGCCAGCCCCACGCGTCGAAGGCGTCCGCCGGGAGCATCAGCACCAGCGCGAACGCGCCGGAGGAGAGCAGCGTGCCGACCGGTGAGCCGATCTGCACGAGCGCGGCGAACCGGCCGCGCCGCTCGATGGGCGCGTGCTCGACCGCGATCGTCACCGCTCCACCCCATTCGCCGCCGACGGCGAGGCCCTGGACGAGCCGGAGGACGGCCAGCATGATCGGCGCTGCGATGCCCACCGAGAGGTAGTCGGGGAGGATGCCGATGAGGCCGGTGGCCACGCCGATCATGACGACGGTGACCAGCAGGGCGGGCTTGCGGCCGAAGCGGTCGCCGACCATGCCGAACACGAAGGCGCCGATGGGTCGTGCGGCGAAGCCGACGCCGAACGTCGCGAACGCGGCGAGCGTCGCAGCGGTCGCATCCAGATCCGTGAAGAACAGCCGGTTGAACACGAGGGCGGCCGCCGTGCCGAACAGGAAGTAGTCGTACCACTCGAGGGCGGTGCCGACGAAGGCGGCGCGGGCGATGCGGGCGGCGTCCTTGCCGCTCACGATGACCGGCGACGCGGCGGGCTGCACAGCTTCGGACATGGGATCTCCTCGATCGGGCGCCGGCACCGCTGCCGGACGTGATCCATCTTCGAGAGTGCATCTGGCGTCGACAAGCACGGATGACAACCGGTTCGCCGACCTATCATGTGCAGATGCCCCCGTCTGTGCTGTCCGCGATCGCCTCGCGATGCCACTTCGACCTCGCCAACGCGACCGCTGAGTACACGCGAGCGGTGCGGCAGCTGCCCGGCTACTCGCTCGCGGCGATCGCCGAGGAGGAGCTGCACCGAACGGCCTACGATTCCCTCGACCTGATGATGCGGCTGCTCGCCGGCGAAGACGTCGCCGAGCAGCTCGGAGCCCGATCGGACAGCATCGGCCGTCGGCGCGCACAGCAGGGCATCGCGCTCGACTCCCTCGCTCGCGCCGTGCGCATGGACTTCCGCTTCCTCTGGGGCGTGCTGCGCGATGAGGCGCACGCGGACGAGGTCGTGCCGCTCGCCGAGGAGGTGGCGACGATCTGGGATGTCGTCGAGCTGCACACGAGCAGGGTCCAGACGGCCTACATCGCCGAGCTCAGCGAGGTGAACCGCGAGCTCGAGCGCGAGCGCGGCTCGCTGCTGCGGCGCCTCGTGGCCGGGGAGGCCAACGATCCGGCCCAGCTCGAGCACATCGCCGCCATGTTCGGGTTCCCGCTCGACGGGCGGTTCCGCGTCGCGGTCGCGAACCCACGATTCTCCCGGCAGTTCCGTCAGGCGTTGGGCCGCCTGCGCGCGCGTCCGGACATGCAGGCGTTCGACGGCGTCGAGCTCGCCATCCTCGACGACGCCGCGCTGAGCAGCCATGACCGCGAGCTGCTGCAGCAGGCGCCCGCCGGGATCTCGCCCGCCGTGGAGGGGCTTGGCAGGGTCGCCGTCGCGTGGAGCATCGCGCGTCGGCTCGCCGAGCTCGTCGACACTCCCGACGCCGCCGCGACGCTCGGATCGCACTGGCAGCACCTCGTCGACGAGGGGCTCGGGCCGGCAGCAGTCGCGTTCCGCGACGAGCGGCTCGCGCAGCTGCGAGCGCTGCCCGCAGGGCGCCGTGCCCTGCTGCTGGAGGGCGTGCATGCGTACATGCGAACCGGCTCGATCGCCGAGACCGCCGAGCGCCTCTTCGTGCACCGCAACACCGTGCTCAAGCGGCTCAACGCCTTCACCGTGCTGACCGGGCTCGACCCCTCGGTGCCGAACGACGCCGCGACGATCCGCCTGCTGCTGGGCGGCATCGAGTAGCGCAGCCAGCGCGCTGGTCAGCGTGCGGCGCGGTAGTGCTCGGCGAGGCGCCGCAGGCCCGCGTCGATCGAGACCGTCGGCATCCAGTCGAGGTCGCGGCGGGTGTCGCGCTGGTCGAACCAGTGGGCGGTCGAGAGCTGCTCGGCGAGGAAGCGCGTCATGGGCGGCTCGTCGCCGCCCGCCCGGGAGGCGACTCCCGGAATCGCCCAGATGCGCTCGATCAGTGCGCCGGCCGCGCGGCCGAGGGGGGCGGGGATGCTGCGGTGCGGCGGGCGCACGCCCGCGGCCAGGCAGATGCCCGCCAGCAGGTCGGCGACGGGTCGCGGCTCGCCGTTCGTGAGCACGTAGGCATTGCCGTGCGCGTGCTCGGCGCGGTGCAGCGCCGCGACGATGCCGGTCGCAGCGTTGTCGACGTAGGTGGTGTCGATCAGCGCGGTGCCGCCGCTCAGCAGCGGCACGCGGCCGCGGCGCGCGCGGTCGACGATCCGTTCGATGAGCTGCGTGTCGCCGGGGCCCCACACGATGTGCGGGCGCACGGCCACGACGCGCATCGCGGCGGAGTCGCGCGAGAGCGCCAGCAGCTCGCCCTCCGCCTTCGTGCGCGCATAGTCTCCGCGGGCGTGCTCTGGCGACGCGGGCTCCGCGCCGACGCCGGCGAGCGAGGCACCCAGATGCGCGACCGATGGCGAGGAGACCTGCACGAAGCGCCTCACGCCAGCGTGCTCCGCCGCGTCCAGCAGCGTGCGCGTCCCCTCGACGTTGACGAGCCGGAACTCCTCGCGCTCGCCCGCGAGCGACACCTTCGCGGCGAGGTGCACGACGCCTTCCGCGCCCTCGGCGGCGCGCGCGACGAGCGCCGCATCCGTCACCGAGCCGAGCACGTCCGTCACCCCCGGCACCCGCGAGGGGCGGCGTTGCAGCGCACGCACCTCGTGCCCGGCAGCGACGAGCTCGGCGGCGACCGCGCGGCCGAGGAATCCGGATGCGCCGGTGATGAGCACGATCATGGCGCGCCCGGCCTGCCGCCCGCGAGCGCCCGCTCTGCCCACTCGGAGAGCCGCGAGCGGTCGATCTTGGAGTTGTGCCGCACGTCGGTGGGCAGCTGCGGCACCGTCAGCACGGCCGCGAGCGGCAGCTGCGTGCTGGCGCGCACCGCGGCCGTGAGCTGCGGGTCTGCGAGGCCCGGCCGGGCGCGCGCGGGGATGGTCTCGACGACCGCGACCGCCTGGCGCAGGCCGTGCGGGCCGACGCCGACGACGGCGGCGCGGCGCACCGCGTCGACCGTCTCGGCGTCCTGCTCTGCACCGACCGGGGCGATCGGGCCGTCGGCGGCGACGATGACGTGCTGGATGCGGCCCTCGATCCAGACGCGGCCCTCGGCGTCGAGGTGGCCGATGTCGCCGGTGCGGTGCCAGCGTTCGCTGGCGCTCGGCGTCGCCCGCGTGGCCGCGCGGTCGGTGAGCCACAGCCGGTCGTAGTGGGACTTCAGGTGCGGGGCCGAGATGAGGATCTCGCCCAGCACGCCGGGGTCGGCGCTCGGCTCCCCCGTCGCCCGCCCGTCGGCGTCGAGCGCGCTGACCAGCACCCGGTTCGCGCCGATCGGCGACCCCACGCACACACCGGCGTCCGGCGCATCCGCCGCCATCCGCACCTGCTCGAGCGTGATGTCGGTCACCAGCAGGCACTCCGTCATGCCATAGGGCGTGTGCGGCGTGGCGTTCGGCATGAGCTCGGCGACCGCGGTGAGCATGGCTGCGCTGATCGGTGCGCCGGTGGAGAGGAACGTGCGCACGCTCGCGAGCGCCGCGCGATCGTCATCGGTGAGCGCCTCGGCCGTCGCGACCACGTTGAGGATGGCCGCGGGCGAGAGGAAGACGATGCCGGCTTCGGATGCGCGCACGGCCGCGGAGACGGCGGTGGCCGTGAGGGTGCGGGGCGAGGAGACATCCATGTCGGGGGTCGCCGAGCGCGTGCCGAGGGCAGGCCCGAGCAGCGCGAACGGCGCGAAGCCGGTGACCAGGCCGATCTCGGGCGTGATGTCGAGATGGGTGGCGAGCACATCGCGCAGGGCGCTCAGCTGCCCGTGCGTGTAGACGACGCCCTTGGCGGGGCCGGTCGAGCCGGAGGTGAACAGGATGGCGGCGTCGTCGTGCGCGCGCGGCGCCTCCGGTTCCTGCATCCCTGCGGCCTGCAGCTCGGCGCCGCGCGCTGCGACCTCGCTGAGGCTGTGCGAGACGCCGAGCGCCGCGGCGGCCAGCCGCGGCAGGCGCTCGGCGGAGATGCGCACGCCTGGCCAGCCGAGCGCCCGCGCGGCGGTGAGGCCGAGGCGCTCGCCGATCACGACGTCGGGCCAGGATCCGCGCACGGCGCGCGTCAGGCCGCGCACGCCCAGGCCGGCATCGGCGACCACGACGACGGCGCCGATGCGCAGGCACGCGTAGAGCACGGCGGTGAGCGTTGGCCCCGGCTGCAGCAGCAGCGAGACGCGGTCGCCCTTGCGGACCCCCAGCCCGTGGAGGCCCGCGGCGATGCGGCGGGTCTGGGTCTCGAGCTGGCGCCAGCTGACGCGGCGGCCGCGTGTCATGTCGATGACGGCGACGGCGGGGTCGCCGGTGCGGGCGTCGAGGCCGTGCCACAAGGGAGTGAAGGGGGTGGGCTTGGTCTGGTGACGCGTGCCGGCTGCGTCGGCGCGCTCCTCGACCAACGGTCGGGGCGACTCCTCGACCGGCGGGGCGGGCGGCTCCGCGACTGACGAGCGCAGCCACTCCAGCACCGCCGGCGCATAGGGGCGATCCTCCGCGACGAGGTGGCTCGCGCCCTCGAAGCGGTGCACATCGGCATGCGGGAGGCGGTCGACCAGGTCGTCGAGGTAGCGGTCGCCGAAGACCGGGTCGTTCGGGCCCCACAGCATGAGCGCTGGCACGCGCAGCGCTGCGACGCCGGCGCTGATGCGCTCGAGCTCCTCGAAGCTCTCGTGCCGGGCGTCGACCGGGATGTCGGCGACGAAGCCGCCGATGCCGCCGCGCCGATCGGCCGAGCGGTAGGGCGCGCGGTACGCGGCCTTCACCTGCGGCTCGAGCGCCGGCGAGGCGAGCGCGAGCGTCGTGTCGAGGAAGCCGGTGGTGGCGACGGTCGCGGCGCCCAGCACGCCTCGCGCGCCCGCGAGCCGCAGCGGCGCGGGGATGGGCACTCCCGCCGGATGATGCACCGCGGTGTTGAGCAGCGCGACCGCCGCGAGCGACTCCGGGTGGTCGACGGCCCAGCCGAGCGAGATGACGCCACCCCAGTCGTGCCCGAGCGTCACCACCGGGCCGTCGAGACCCACCGCATCCGTGAACGCCCCGAGGTCTGCGACCCGCTGTGCGAGCGGCCGATGCGCACCCGTGCGCTCCGAGAAGCCCATCTCGAGCTGGTCGACCGCGACGACGCGCCACACGGGCTCGCCGGCTCGGGCGGCACGCAGCGACTCGTCGACGATCGCGCGCCACAGGTAGGACCAGGTCGGGTTGCCGTGCACCGCGAGGATCGTGCCGACCGGCTCCACCCCGAGCTCGGCGAGCGCGGCCTCGGTGTCGAGGCAGTGCCACTCGCGCGTCACGCCCGCGTCGGCACCGCTGCCATGCACCCGCACGACGCGGCTCCACCGCGCATCCAGCCCCGGCAGATCCCGAGGAGGCAGCGAGGCTGGCTCGGTCACCAGGCCAGTTCCAGCATCGCGGTGTTGAGGCCTGACCCGACCCCCATCAGCAGCACGCGGTCGCCCTTGGCGAGCGAGGCCTGCTCCTCGACGAGCGTGATCGGGATGGATGCGGGGCCGACGTTGCCGTAGCGCGGGAAGGTCGTGGGCACGCGAGCCGGGTCGAGGCCCGCCGCCTTCACGATCGCGTTGGTGTGCACGGAGGAGACCTGGTGGGTGACGTAGCGATCCATCTTCGACCAGTTCCACTCCGGCTCGGCCTCCTTCCATGCGGAGACGACCAGGTCGAGGCCGCCCTTCAGCAGCTCCTTGGCGTTCGTGTACATGCCGTCGACGCTGCCCACGCAGAGGTCGTGGAACTGCGTCGCGGCACGCGTGACGCCGCCCAGGATGCGGTGGCCGGCCGGGTGCTTGTCGGCGCGACCGAGCACGGCGGCGGCCGAGCCGGAGCCGAGCGTGAGCGTGGCGAACTCGCTGAGGAAGTCGGCGCGGTCGACGTCGGTGCTCGTGAGCCGCTCGACGGTGTTCTTCTGGATGTCGTCGGCGTCCTCCCCGTTGACGACGATGGCGTAGTCGATCTGACCAGACTCGATCATGCCCGCGGCAAGGCTCATGCCGTTGACGAAGCCGAGGCAGGCGTTCGCGACGTCGAAGTTGACCGCAGAGCTCGGCAGGCCGAGCCCGTGGTGCAGCCGCACCGCGACCGAGGGCTCGAGATGCTTGCGGGTCACGGAGGTGTTGATGAGCAGCCCGACCTGCGAGGGGTCGATGCCGGCCTCGGCAAGCGCGCGCTCACCGGCGGAGATCGTCGCCTCGTCGGCGGATTCGCCCGGGGCCCAGTTGCGTCGCTCGAGCACGCCAGCGACGCGGCGCAGCAGACCGGTGCGCAGCTTGAGGCGGCGAAGCGCGGTGTCGAGCCTGCCCTCGATGTCCTCGGATGTGGTGATTCGGCTCGGAAGCGAGCTCGCGACCGCCAGCAGAGCGACGTTGCTGAATCGGGTGGTCGCGTTGCCTGTCATGAAGTCTCCGTCGGGAGCCGGCGGATCGGCTCAACCAACCGTCAGCGTACCGAGCAGACCTATGCGGTTCGACACCGGCAGTCGGAGAGGCCGTGGAACACGCAGCCGCGACACGGCCAGCAGCAGCGACGGCGCCCCGCGCACTCGGCACCGAGCCGGTCAGAGCCGCGACGCTGCGCGGGCGACGTGCGGTCCCGCATTCCAACCGACCACGCCCGAAGGCACGCCATCGGCGGTCGAGAACTCGGTGAGCAGGCCGCCGCCCTCGAGCTCGGCAGTCGCCTCACCCGCATCGCGCCCACGCACCCCACGAGCGCCGATCACTGCGCCGTGCGCCACGAGGGTGAAGCCGGTCGTCGGCGCCCAGGGGCCGGGATCGTCGCCGAGCCCGAGGTCGTGCAGCACGGATCGAGCGGCGTGGGCGCCCTGGGATACCGCCGCATCCCAGTGATCCACTCGCACGTGCCCCTCGGCCATCGCAGGTGCCGATGCGCTGCCAGCCGCGTAGATGCCCGGTCGGGTCGGGATGCGGAAGCGGTCGTCGACGGCGATCGCTCCGTCGAAGCCCGCCCAGGCGAGCGCAGGTGCAGAGCCCACCGCGACCACGAGCGCTTCGCCGGTGACGGTGCTGCCGTCCTCGAGCTCCACGACCGTCGCGGCACCGTCCCGTGCCGCTCGCACGGCCACGATCCGGACTCCGAGCCGTGCGTCGACGCGCTCAGCGTGCAGCGATGCGAGCCGCCCGGCGATGTCCGCTCCGACCGCCGCTCGCAGCGGCAGGGGCGAGCGACCGATGAGCGTGACGCGAGCGCCCGCGCCCGCGTAGTGGCTCGCGACCTCTGCGCCGATGAATCCCGATCCGATCACGATCACGCTCGCTGCCGCCGGCTCGGGGATGGCGCGGCGCAGGCCGTCGGCATCGCGAGCTCCGTGCAGCGTGTGCTGTCGCACCGCGGGGTCGACCGAGAGCGCCTCGTCGAGCGGTCGCGGCAGGCTGCCGCACGCGAGCACCAGCGCGTCGGCGCGCAGCGCACGACCGTCCTCGAGCACCACCGTCCGCTCCGACGCATCCAGGCGCATCGCGCGCGCGTCGATGACCTCGACGTCGGCCAGCGGCGCCAGCGCGATCTGTTCCTGCGTCAGGAGGCCGGGGAGCAGCCCCGTGTCCACCAGCGTCCGGTTGATCGCCGGCCCTCCCTCGCCGTTGAGGAGACGGATGCGGCCGGCGAAGCCGCCGCTGCGGAGCGCTCTGGCGCAGCTGTGCCCCGCCGCCCCGGATCCGACGATCACCACTCCGTGCTCGTGCGCTGGCATCCGATTCACCCTTCTCGTCATCTTGCAGACATACCCCCCAGGGGTATAGCGTTCACCGTAACAGCACCGAGCGCACGGCTCGGAACCGGCAGGAGGCGATGATGGCAACGACCGAGTACCAGGTGACCGGCATGACGTGCGGGCACTGCGAGATGGCGATCCGAAGCGAGGTCGGGCAGATCGCCGGCATCTCCGACATCCAGGTCAGTGCGGCCGACGGCCACCTCACGGTGCAGACCGACGGCGATGCCCCCGCAGACGACGCGGCAGTGCTCTCGGCGGTCGACGAAGCTGGCTACGAGGCACGCCGCCTCTCCTGACGCACCGCGCGAGGCGGTCGAACAGACGACCCCCGTGCCACTGCCCGACACGCCCGGACGCAACTCCCATGAAGGGTCTCCCATGAACACCGCCGCTCGTCTCAGCCTGTACGGACTCGGCCTCGTCGCCGCATTCGGCGCAGCCTTCGTCATCTCGGGGGTGGTCGTGCCCGATGCCGTCGTCGACGCCCGAGCCACCGCAACGGAGGATGGGCACGGCGCGCACCAGGAACCGGCCGCTCCCGAGGCGGCGCCGGCGGCACTGCCGGGCCTCTCGCTCGAAACCGACGGCTACCAGCTCAGCCCCGTCACCGCGCCCGGAGCGGTCGGCGAGGAGGGCGAGCTGCGCTTCACCGTGCTCGACGCGAACGGAGATCCGCTGCGCGAGTACACCGAGGAGCATGAGAAGGAGCTGCACCTCATCGTCGTCCGCGCGGACGGCAGCGAGTTCCGGCACGTGCATCCCGAGCTCGACAGCGATGGCGCGTGGTCGCTGCCTTGGGCATGGGACGAGGCCGGCAGCTACCGCGTCTTCGCAGACTTCACCCCCGCGACCCAGGAGAGCGGCATCACGCTGACCCGCAGCATCAGCGTCGCCGGCGACTTCGCGCCCGTCGCCGTGGAGGATGAGGTGCGCACCTCGAGCGCGGGCGAGTTCGAGGTGCAGCTCTCCGGCGACCTGGCCGTGGGCGACAGCTCCACGCTCACCGTCGAGGTCACGCGCGACGGCGAGCCTGTGACGGAGATGCAGCCCTATCTGGGCGCGTTCGGCCACCTCGTCGCCCTGCGTGACGGCGACCTGGCCTACCTGCACGTGCACCCGGAGGGCGCGGAGCCCGAAGCAGGCGACCTCTCTGGCCCGACGGTCGACTTCGCCACGGAGGCGCCGACCGCCGGCCGCTACCTGCTGTACTTCGACTTCCAGGTCGACGGCGAGGTGCAGACGGCCTCGTTCGTGCTCAGCACCGAGGCCGCCGGAGCGACCGACACCCCCGTGAGCAGCACCCCCGACGAGAGCCCCGAAGAGGCGCCCGCCGACGACGGTCACGACGACCACTGACCCGCCTCGCGGCCCCACGCACTCCACCAGAAGGATCCACAGCATGGCTACTCCCGAAGTGATGATCGAACCGAACCCGAGCAGCTACGAGCTCGAGATCGGCGGCATGACCTGCGCCTCCTGCGCCATGCGGATCGAGAAGAAGCTCAACAAGCTCGAGGGCGTCGAGGCCTCGGTCAACTACGCGACCGAGAAGGCGAAGGTCTCGGCCCCGGAGGGCTTCGACCCTGCTGTGCTGATCGCAGAGGTCGAGAAGACCGGCTACAGCGCGATGCTCCCCAAGCCCAAGGCAGCCGCTGCCGACTCGGACGACGGTGACGAGCCGGTCGACCACGAGCTCGTCGCACTGCGCCACCGCCTCATCGGGTCGATCGTGCTCTCGGTGCCCGTGATCCTCATGGCGATGATCCCGGCGCTGCAGTTCACGTACTGGCAATGGGCCTCGCTCGCGCTCGCCTCCCCCGTCATCGTCTGGGGCGCATGGCCCTTCCACCGCGCCGCCTGGATGAACCTGCGGCACGGCGCGGCGACGATGGACACGCTCGTCTCGCTCGGCACCTCTGCCGCGTTCGTGTGGTCGCTGTTCGCGCTGTTCTTCGGCACCGCAGGCGTGCCCGGCATGACGCACGCCTTCGAGCTCAGCATCGCGCCGAGCGACGGCGCAGCGAACATCTACCTCGAGGTCGCAGCAGGCGTCACCATGTTCATCCTCGCCGGGCGCTACTTCGAGAAGCGCTCGAAGCGGCAGGCGGGCGCGGCGCTGCGAGCGCTGCTCGAGCTGGGCGCGAAGGACGTCGCCGTGATGCGCGGCGGCAGCGAGGTGCGGATCCCGGTCGAGGAGCTCGCGGTCGGCGACGAGTTCGTCGTCCGCCCTGGCGAGAAGATCGCGACCGACGGCGTCATCGTCTCCGGCCTCTCGGCGATCGACGCCTCGATGCTCACCGGCGAGTCCGTGCCGATCGAGGCGGGCCCCGGCGACGCCGTCACCGGCGCGACGGTCAACGCGAGCGGCAGGCTCGTCGTGCGTGCCACCCGGATCGGCTCCGACACACAGCTGGCGCAGATGGCGCAGCTGGTCGAGGACGCGCAGTCCGGCAAGGCGGAGGTCCAGCGCCTCGCCGACCGCGTCTCGGGGATCTTCGTGCCCATCGCCATCGCGATCGCGGTGGTCGCGCTCGGCGCGTGGCTCGGCGCCGGGTTCCCCGCGGCGAGCGCCTTCACGGCCGCCGTCGCCGTGCTCATCATCGCGTGCCCCTGCGCCCTCGGGCTCGCCACCCCGACCGCTTTGCTCGTCGGCACCGGCCGCGGCGCGCAGCTCGGCATCCTGATCAAGGGACCGGAAGTGCTCGAGTCGACCCGCAAGGTCGACACGATCGTGCTCGACAAGACCGGAACCGTCACGAGCGGCAGGATGACCCTCGTCGACGTCGTGACCGCGCAGGGCACCGACCGTGGCGAGCTGCTTCGCCTGGCGGGTGCGATCGAGGACGCCTCCGAGCACCCGATCGCCCAGGCCATCGCGAAGGGCGCGACCGAAGAGCTCGACATCGTGCTGCCCGGCGTCGAGGACTTCCGCAGCATCGAGGGCAAGGGTGTCAGCGGCCTCGTCGACGGGCACGCCATGATCGTCGGCCGGCAGTCGCTGCTCGACGACTGGTCGGTGCGGTCGGATGCGGAGCTCCAGCGCCGCAAGGAGGCCGCCGAGAGCGAGGGCAAGACTGCCGTGCTCGTCGCATGGGACGGCGAGATCCGCGGTCTGCTGGTCGTCGCCGACACGGTCAAGCCGACGAGCGCGGACGCTATCCGGCAGTTCCGCGAGATCGGCCTGACACCCATCCTCCTCACCGGCGACAACGCCACCGTGGCGAAGCGCATCGCCGCGGAGGTCGGCATCGACGAGGTCATCGCGGAGGTGCTCCCGAGCGACAAGGCGGATGTCGTCTCCCGGCTGCAGACGGAGGGCAAGGTCGTGGCCATGGTGGGCGACGGCGTCAACGACGCAGCCGCGCTCGCGCAGGCGGATCTGGGACTGGCCATGGGCACGGGCACGGATGCGGCCATCCAGGCATCCGACATCACGCTCGTCCGCGGCGACCTCCGCAGCGCGGCAGACGCGATCCGTCTCGCTCGCAGGACGCTCGGCACCATCAAGGGCAACCTGTTCTGGGCCTTCGCCTACAACGTGCTGGCGATCCCCCTGGCAGCCCTCGGCCTGCTCAACCCCATGCTCGCCGGCGCGGCGATGGCGTTCTCCAGCGTCTTCGTCGTCGGCAACAGCCTCCGCCTCCGCTCCTTCAAGAGTCGCGCGGTGGACCACCAGCCCGCACGCTGACGAGGCATGGCCGCGTCCCTCGGTCGTCGATGTGACAGTATTTGCGTATGAACGCAAATACGCAAGCAGGAGACGAGCACGTCGAGCTCGCCGTCGAGGTCTTCACGATGCTCGCCGACGTCACGCGCGTGAAGATCCTGCTCGCGCTGCGCGAGGGCGAGCAGTCGGTCGGCGACCTCGCTGCGGCGGTGCGCAAGCCGACGCCGGGCGTCTCGCAGCACCTGGCCAAGCTGCGCCTCGCCCGGATGGTGGTGGCCCGCCACGAGGGCACACGCGTCTTCTACCGCCTCGCCGACGACCACGCGAGCGAGCTCGTCTCCGTCGCCATGCACCAGGCCGAGCACATGCTCGGCACCGCGCCCGAGCACATCCGTGTGACGCAGGAGAGCTCGACCGACCGTGCGTGACGTGCTGCGCAACCCCGCCTACGCGAAGCTGTTCAGCGCGCAGGTCGTCGCACTGCTCGGCACCGGCCTGCTGACCGTCGCGCTCGGCCTGCTCGCCTTCGACCTGGCGGGCGGGGATGCGGGGGTCGTGCTGGGCATCGCGCTCACGATCAAGATGCTCGCCTACGTGGGCGCCGGGCCGCTGCTCATCGCGGCCACCAGCCGGGTGCCGCGCAAGGCGCTGCTGATCGGCGCCGACGTCATCCGCGCCGCGATCGCCCTGCTGCTGCCGCTCGTCGGCGAGGTGTGGCAGATCTACGTGCTGATCTTCGTGCTCCAGTGCGCATCGGCGACCTTCACGCCCGCGTTCCAGGCGGTCATCCCCGAGATCCTGCCCGACGAGCGCCAGTACACGCGGGCGCTCTCGCTCTCGCGGCTCGCGTACGACCTCGAGTCGCTGCTGAGCCCCGCGCTCGCCGCTGCGCTGCTGCTGGTCATGAGCTACTCGAACCTGTTCCTCGGCACGGTCGTCGGCTTCGTGCTCTCTGCCGCGCTCGTGATCGCGACGCGGTTCCCGAGCATCGAGCCCGATCGCGGCTCGTCGTTCGTCGAGCGGCTCACGCGCGGTGCGCGGGTGTTCCTGCGACACGCAGAGCTGCGTGCCCTGCTCGCCCTGAACCTCGCCGTCGCAGCACCGACGGCGATGGTGATCGTGAACACGGTCGTGCTCGTGCAGGATCGCCTGCAGCGCCCGCAGGCGGATGTCGCGATCCTGCTCGCCGCCTACGGGGCAGGCTCGATGCTCGTCGCGCTCGCGCTGCCGCGGCTGCTCGACCGCATCCCGGAGCGCACGGTGATGCTCGCGGGAGCCGCGACGGTCTCGCTCGGGCTCGCGGGCGTGACCGCAGCGCTGTTCGCGGTGCCACCCTGGGCGCTGCTGCTGGGGCTGTGGGCTGTGCTCGGGGCGGGCAACGCGGCGATCCTCACCGCGGCGCCGCGGCTGGTGCGGCGCAATGCGTCGACGCCCGAGCGGCCGGCGGCCTTCGCGGCGCAGTTCTCGCTGTCGCACGCGTGCTTCATCCTGACCTATCCGCTGGCCGGCGCGCTCGGCGCCACCGTCGGCCTGGCCTGGGGTGCCCTGGTGCTCGCCGGCATCGCGACCGTGGCGACGATCGCCGCGACCCTCCTGTGGACGCGTCGGAGCCGCACGCTCTCCCCCACCCACTGACGCGGCGCGAGCAGGCGATCCCTGCG
This sequence comes from Agrococcus sp. ARC_14, assembly GCF_022436485.1. Taxonomy (NCBI): domain Bacteria; kingdom Bacillati; phylum Actinomycetota; class Actinomycetes; order Micrococcales; family Microbacteriaceae; genus Agrococcus; species Agrococcus sp. ARC_14. The sequence continues at coordinate 103,371 of NZ_JAKUDO010000002.1, read as the reverse complement.
ATCACTCCACGCGCAGCTGCACGCTCCCGCTGTCGTCGTCGGAGTAGCCGTGCACGACCACCACGATGTCCTGCGGCTGCTCGCCGCTGAGCTCGATGCTCGGGTTGCGGTCGCCGCCGCTGTCGTCGTCGCGGTAGTCGGTGTCAGTCTCGGGCAGGTAGGCCCACATCACGGTGTCGCCGTCGGCCGTCGCCGAGAGCGTCTCATCGCCGCTGGCGAGCGGCACCATGGCGATGATCGCGCCGCCGGCCTCCAGCTGCAGCTCAGCGGAGGAGCCCGGCGGCACGACGGTCGAGCCGGTGAGCACCTGCAGCTCGAAGCCGGTGCTGTCGCCGCCGAACTCGCCGACCTCGATCGTGTACTCACCCGGGTCGAGCACGGCGGCCAGCGCCGAGTCGCGGGTCTCCATCTCGAAGCCGAAGACATCGATCTCGCCGTAGGCGTCGTCGTTCTCGACGTCGACACCCGGCCCGGTGAGGTGCAGCGTGAGGTCTTCGTCGTCGGGTGAATGCGCGCCGATCACGACTGCGGATCGCTCCTCGACCTGCAGCGCGACCGCGGTGGTCGCGTCGCCGCCGACCCGCCCCTGGCGCACCTCGCCCGCGGTGGTCTCGCCCTGCACGATCGGCGCGGCCGGCGTCGCCTGCGGCAGGGGCGGGGGTCCTGGGATGCAGCCGGCGAGCGCGAGGGACGCGATCGCGGCGACGCCGACGGCACCGACCGCGCGCCGTGCCCCATCCGCTCTGCCTGTCCTGCGTGCTCCGCGCATGCTCAGCTCCCCCGCCGCACCTCTGCTGTCGGCTTGATCGTACGACCGCCGACCTGGAAGCCGGCGGCTACCCCTCGCCCAGGTCGACCTCCGGCAGCGGTACCAGCGGCAGCACTCCTCCCCTGGGGCCCTCACCTGCCGCCGAGGCCGGTCAGGGTCGAATCCGCTCAGGGCGGACTCCGCGCGGCGATTCGCACCGGTCGCGAGTGGGACAATCGTCTGTTGGAGCGCGCACTCAGCAGCGCTCCGATCCCCCTCTTCACTCCAATGCCGGAGCGTGCGCGCTCTGCCGTGCCCGCATCCGTCGCACGCACTGCAGGGAGCAGCCCATGAGCACGACGCACAGCACCGACACGACCGCCGCACCGGCCACCGAGACCACCGCCGAGACCACCGCGCCGGCGCCCGCACGCACGGGCCGTCGCTGGCCCTGGATCGTCGCGCTCGTCGTGGTCGCCGCCCTCGGCGCGACCGGCACCGGCATCGCAGCGGGCGCAGCATCGGACGCACAGGCGCAGCTCGCCGTCTCGCAGGAGCAGGTCGGCGACCTGCAGACCCGCAGCGACATCCTCGAGAGCAGCCTCAACCTCATCCGCGAGCACCGCGACCGCCTCGAGCTGCAGCTCGAGGAGCTCCAGGCCGCAGAGTAAGGCGCACGGTCATGGGGCGGCCTATAGGGTCGCCCCATGACCGACCGCACCACATACCTTCTCGTCGACGGCGAGAACATAGACGCCACGCTTGGCATCTCGGTGCTCGGTCGGCGGCCGCTGCCCGAGGAGCGACCGCGCTGGAACACGCTGCTCGAGTTCACCGAGCGGGCGTGGCAGCAGCCGGTCAAGGGCCTGTTCTTCCTGGCTGTCACGCACGAGCTGCCCGCATCGTTCGTGCAGGCTCTGCTCGCGATCGGCTACCGGCCGGTGCCGCTGCAGGGCGAGGGCAAGGTCGTCGACATCGCCATCCAGCGCACCGCGGAGGCGCTGCTGGAGCGCGACGCCGACGTCATGCTCGTCAGCCACGACGTCGACTTCGCACCCCAGATGGAGCGGCTCGCCGAGGGCGACCGCCGCGTCGGCATCGTCGGATTCAACGAGTTCATGGCCGGCGGCCTGCGCGAGGTGCCGGGCGTCGAGTTCTTCGACCTCGAGTACGACGTGGCCGCGTTCAAGAGCCGGCTGCCGCGCGTGCGCGTCATCCCGATCGACGAGTTCGACCCGCTCGAGTTCCTCTAGGCGCCGCCCGCGATCACACCGCCGCGACCGGCAGCGCGCCGGTGACGAACGCGGCCCGGATCCCCTCAGCGTCGACGCCGGTGAGCCCCAGGCTCTCAGCGGTGCGCCCATCGGCCTCCCACGCACGGCCGCACAGCACCTCGCTGATGCGCACGAACGAATCCGTCAACGGCATGGCAGAGCCGATCTGCGCGGCGATCGAGCTCCAGGTCAGCAGCCCGAAGGGGATGTCCTCGGTGAAGTAGCGGTGCTCGACCGAGTCGGGCTCTGGGAACCCCTGCCGCCCATAGCCGGCGACGATGCGCTCGACGTAGCTGCCCTCATCCACTCCGTACGACGTCTCGAGGAACGACCAGAAGCTCGGCACCTCCACGCCGAGCGCGCGGCCGAGGCCGATGCGCTCCTCATCGAGCGCGTTGATGAGCTCGCCGATCCGCTCGGTCACGAGCGTGTGCTGCGGCAGTCGCGCGGCATCCTCGACGGTCTTGAAGTTCAGGATGGCGGGAGGCACGTGATAGACGGGGTTGACGTTGGCAAGACCCACCTGCAGCGCGTCGCCGCCGTCGACGTAGCGCTCGCCGAAGAACGGCACGAGTCGCGCGAGTGCCTCCGCCGTGCGCGAGCTGGGCACGGTCGCGAGCGGCACCGCCTGCTTGATCGCGCCCACATAGACCTGAGCGGGCCCGCGCAGCCTGCAGGTATAGAGACTGGTCGCGGTCTCGGCGATGAGCGCCGGCGCGCGGCCTGCCTGCACGAACTTGCCCACGAGCTCGACTGCGCTCCCGAGCACGCCGGGCTGGAAGATGACGAGCTGCTCGGGCTCCAGCACCGTCGCGAGCGCCTCGGAGAGGTAGGGATGGGCGAAGGCCGGCGCGGCGACGACCACGACGTCGGCGCCTCCGGTCGCGGCCGCGAGGTCGGTCGTGAGCAGTGCGGGCATCGCCGAGCCCTCGACGTCGCCGGAGAGCTCGATGCCTTCACGCTGCTCGATTGCCGCGTAGTCGCGCTCCCAGCGCGAGAAGACGCGCACGTCGTGCCCCTCGAGCGTCATGTGACCGGCGATGGCCTGGCCGACGTTGCCGGCTCCGATGATTGCGATGCTCCCCACGGGGGCTCCTTTCGATGACCCGTGCGGCTGCCGCGCGGGAGTGAGTGGTCGGGTCGCGATCAGCGGATCGGGACGCCCGGGCCGAGCGGGATGCCCAGCGCGTACCAGAGCAGGAAGAGCGCCGTCCATGTGATCAGCACCACGACGGCGATCGGGATCGTGAACGACAGCAGCGTGCCGATGCCCGCGCCCTTGCGGAACTGCTGCACGAAGCCGAGCGCGAGCACGAAGTAGCCGTTGAGCGGCGTGATGCAGTTCGTCACGGAGTCGCCGATCATGAACGCGACCATCGCCGACTCCGGAGCGATCCCGACGTACATGACGAGCGGGATGATGACGGGCGCCAAGATCGACCACATCGCCGAGCCGCTCGTGATCAGCATGTTGAGGATGCAGATCGCGAAGAGGATGACGAGCAGCACCACCAGGTGGGGCGCCTCGAGCGAGCGCAGCAGGCCTGCGCCGTTGACGCTGACGACCGAGCCGATGTTGGTCCAGGTGAAGTAGGCCAGGAACTGCGAGACGACGAAGAACAGCACGAGCACGGGGGCGAGCGAGCGCACGCCCTCCGCCATCGCGGGCGGCACGTCGCTGAAGCTGGGGATGGCGCCGGTGATGCGGCCGTAGGTGATGCCCAGCAGCGTGAAGATCACCGCGATGAAGATGGCGATGTACTTCACGACGTAGGAGTCGATCAGCCCGCCCTCTGCACCCAGGAAGGGCGAACCGGGCAGCAGCATGAGCGCCATGACGACGGCGCATGCCGCGAACACGCCGCCGGCGGCGAGCAGCGCCCGCGTCTCGACCTTCGACAGCGTGATGGAGCGCACCGTCGTCGCCGATGTCGCACCCTCGGTGTTGAACAGGCGATCCGAGACGACGAAGTCAGCCTCAAGCTGCTCTGCTGAGAAGTCGCTGCGGCGCGCCAGCACTCGGTCGACGAAGATCGCGATCGCGGCGGCGAGCACCACCGAGGAGGTCGCCGTGAAGAAGTAGGTGGCGACCGGCGTGATGAGGTACTCGGCGTCCACGATCTGCGCGGCCGCCGTCGACAGCGACGAACGGATGGCGTCGGCCGGCGTGACGAGCGGGCTCGCGTTGAACCCGACGGCCGTCGCCGCATAGGCGACCATGAGCCCGAGCACCGGGCTGCGACCGGCGGCGCGGAAGGCGAGCGCGCCGAGCGGGATCATGACGAGGTAGGCGGAGTCGCTCATGACGTGCGCGATCATCGCGCTGAACGCGATGGAGAAGGTCAGCAGCCGCACGGGAAGGCGGCCGACCGTGATGCGCAGCAGGGCGGTGAGCAGCCCGCTGCGCTCGGCGACGCTCACGCCCAGCAGCACGACGACGACCATCGCCAGCGGCGGGAAGGTCGAGTAGTTCGTCAGCGCGCTCTCGATCGCGAACTGCGCGCCCTCGACGGACAGGAGGTTGTTGACGGCGACCGTCTCGCCCGTCGACGGCAGCGTCACCGAGACGCGGTTCGCGGCCAGGATCGCGCTGACCGCTCCGAGGATCGCGATCAGGATCACGAAGAGCCAGAAGGGATGCGGCAGCTTGTTGCCCGCGCGTTCGATCGCGCTCAGCGCGCGGTAGAACCGATTCGGCGGCGCGTCCTGTGCCACCACGTCCGATGTCGTCGTCATGCTGGGCCCGATCTCTCGAAGGCGATCCTCGGCGCCTCGCTCCGATGCGAGACTGCCGCCAACTCAAACATCCTGCTGGAGTCACCGTGATATTTCAGTCAGACGTTAGAGTGATCTCGACGCCAAGTCAAGTATCGCGGCGAGACGGGAGGTCAGCATGGAGGGTGCGCCCTCGATGGTCGAGCAGGCCTACCAGGCGCTCAAGCAAGACATCGTGCAATGCCGGCTGCGACCCGGCGAGGTGATCGTCGACGCGCGGCTGGCCGCGACCTACGGCATGAGCAAGACGCCCATCCGTCAAGCCATCAACCTCCTCGATCGCGAGGGGCTGATCGTCGTCGTGCCGCGCAAGGGCACCTTCGTGAAGTCGGTCGACTTCACCGAGGTGCAGGACATCTACCGCCTCCGCGCCCTGGTGGAGCCGGAGGCCGCGGTGCTCGCATCCCGGCGCGCCACCAAGGAGGAGCTCGACAGCCTCGAGACGCTGAGCGCGGCGACCGTCGACCCCGACGCCGACAGCTCCGTGCGCAACGCGGCCAACCGCATCCTGCACGTGCGCGTCGCTGAGCTTGCGCGCGTGCCGATCCTGCTGCGTACGATCACGGCGCTCAACGAAGAGATCGAGCGGTTCCTCAACCTGCGCAAGGAGCTCGGCCGGCCCTACTCGGCGGTCAACCACGGGCGACTGGTCGACGCGATCCGCGGCGGTGACGAAGCAGCGATCCGCGAGGTCACGACCTCAGGCATCGAACGGGCACGGATGCACATGCTCGAGTCGATGCTCGAGGGCGGCGCGTTCGAAGGCGCTCGCGCCTCATAGTCGCCACCAGCAACCGCAGCCGATTCGATCAGCTGCGCGTTGGCCGCGCGCTGCGTCAGGCCGTGACGAGCTCCATCCCGAACGCCTGCGCGACCGCCGCGTTGACGACCCGTCCGTCCTGCACGTTCAGCCCCTTCGCGAGCGCTGCGTCCTCGGCCGCCGCGCGCTCCCAGCCCTTGTCGGCCACGGCCGCCACGTAGGGCAGGGTCGCGTTCGTGAGCGCGCGCGTCGAGGTCTCGGGCACGGCACCCGGCATGTTGGCGACGCAGTAGAAGACGGTGTCGTGCACCGGGAAGGTGGGGTTGTCGTGCGTGGTCGGGCGCGAGCCCTCGAAGCATCCTCCCTGGTCGATCGCGATGTCGACGAGCACGGCACCCGGCTTCATCGCGGCGATCATCTCGTCGGTGACGAGCTTGGGTGCGGCGGCGCCCGGGATGAGCACCGAGCCGATCACGAGGTCGGCGTCGGCGAGCTCCTCGGCGATGTCGAGTCGCGTCGAGACGCGGGTGCGCAGGCTCGTGCCGTAGCGCCGCTGCAGGTCGCGCAGGCGCGGCAGCGAGAGGTCGATGACGGTGACGTCGGCGCCCATGCCGATGGCGTTGGCGAGCGCGTGCTCGCCCGCGACGCCGCCGCCGATGACGACGACGCGTGCGGCGGGCGTGCCGGCGACTCCGCCGAGCAGCGTGCCGCGGCCGCCCTGAGCGCGCAGCAGCGCGTGCGCGCCGACCGCGATCGAGAGGCGGCCGGCGACCTCGCTCATGGGCGAGAGCAGCGGCAGCGAGCGGTCGGGCAGCTGCACCGTCTCGTAGGCGATCGCGGTCGTGCCCGCGGCGACGAGCGCGTCGGTGAGCGGCCGATCGGCGGCCAGGTGCAGGTAGGTGAAGAGCGTCTGGTCGGCGCGCAGGTGCCCGTACTCGCTGGCGATCGGCTCCTTCACCTTGACGACCATGTCGGCGCCGTCCCACACCTCGGCGGCGGTGCCGACGATGGTCGCGCCCGCCGCGCGGAACGCCTCGTCGTCGATGCGCGAGCCGAGGCCCGCGCCGGCCTGCACGAGCACGTCATGGCCGCGTCCGACAAGCGTGTCGACGCCCGCCGGGGTCATGCCGACGCGGTTCTCGTTGTTCTTGATCTCGGTGGGGATGCCGATGCGCATGGGGTCTCCTTCGACGTGCGGATGCTCGACGACGATTGTCGACGTTCATTCGGTCTGTGGATGGTTCCGCTGCAGCATCTTCGGTAGATTGGCGATCAGCCGACGATCATCACCCCATCGGGCGGCCTTGGGAGGGAGTGCGATGAACGATCTTCGGGAGCGCGAGCTCGACGATGTCGACCTGGCCCTGCTCGCAGGCCTCGCCGTGGATGCGCGCATGACCAACGCGCAGCTGGCCGCGCGCGCCGGCGTCGCCCCCTCCACAGCGCACGTGCGGCTGCGCTCGCTCGAGGGCCGCGGCATCGTGCGTGGCTATCACGCGAGCGTCGACCAGGCGCGGCTCGGCCGCGGCCTGCAGGCGATGATCGGCGTCACCCTGCGCGCGGGCTCGCGGCAGGAGTCGATCGAGCGCTTCGCAGCCGAGATCGGCGTGCTGCCGCAGGTGATCGAGCTGTTCTTCCTGTCGGGCTCCGACGACTTCCAGATCCACGTGGCCGTCGCCGATTCCTCAGAGCTGCGCGAGTTCGTCGTGCGCCACCTCTCGGCACAGCAGACCGTCGCTTCCACCCGCACCAGCGTGATCTTCGCGTACCAGCGCAACGCGGTGGCGGCATCCTTCGAGTGAGGCCCCTCGCTACGGCGTCGGCATGCCGCCGTTCACATTGAGCGTCTCGCCGATGACGTAGCTCGACTCCGACGAGGCGAGGAAGACATAGGCGGGCGCGAGCTCTGTCGGCTGCCCGGCGCGGCCCCGCGGCGTCGACTGCCCGAACTTCGGCAGCTCTTCCTTCCGCTGGCCGCCGGAGGGCTGCAGCGGGGTCCAGATCGGCCCCGGCGCGACGGCGTTCACGCGGATGCCCTTGGGAGCGAGCTGCTGGCCCATGCTCTTGGTGAAGTTGTTGATCGCCGCCTTGGTCGACGCATAGTCGACCAGCACCTCCGGCGCCATGTAGGCCACGATCGACGTCGTGTTGATGATGCTGGAGCCGGGCTGGAGGTGCTGCAGCGCCGCCTTCGTGATGCGGAACATCGCGAAGACGTTCACCTCGTAGGTCTGCACCAGCTGCTCGTCGGGCAGCTCTTCGAGGCTCTTCTGCGCGATCTGCTTGCCGGCGTTGTTCACCAGGATGTCGAGCCCGCCCAGGCCCTGCACCGCATCCGTCACCAGAGACTCGCAGAACGCCTTGTCGGTGAGGTCGCCCGGCAGCAGCACGGCGGTGCGGCCGGCCTCCTCGACGATGCGCTTGATCTCCTGCGCGTCAGGCTCCTCCACCGGGAGGTAGTTGATGGCGACGTCGGCGCCCTCCTTCGCGAAGGCGATCGCCACAGCGGCGCCGATGCCGGAGTCGGCGCCGGTGATGAGCGCCCTGCGCCCTTCGAGCCGGCCGGTGCCGCGATAGGAGAACTCGCCGCGGTCGCTCTTCGGCTCCAGCTTCGCGTCGAGGCCCGGCTCGGGCTGCTGCAGCTCGGGCGGCGCGATCACGGGATACCGGGTGACGGGGTTCTGGAAGCTCAGCTGGTCGGTGCTCTCGCGGTGCGCGTCGTCGGCGTTCGCGGTGCTCTGGTCGGTCATGTCCACTCCTCACATCGTGCGGTTGGGGTAGCCACGCTAGCGACCGAGCGGCTCGTGCGAAACCGGCTGCTTGACTGGCGCTGCTGCACTCGTGACGAGGCCGGCGCTCCGTGTGATCGGATGGTTCCGCCACTCAGGCCCGAGAGCCTCGGATGCCGCAAGGGCCGACAGCAGGAGGAGGACGGATGCACGGCGAAGCGTTGCAGGATCGTGCGCGGCAGCGCGCCGACGAGCTGCCCAGTGCGGGCTGGGAGCAGCCGTTCGGACCGGAGTGGGACGTCTGCAAGGTGCGCGGCAAGGTCTTCATGCTCATGACGATCCGTGGCGGTGAGCCGATCGTGACGCTCAAGGCGGATCCCGAGGAGGCGAGGGCGCTGCAGAGCGAGCACGCCGACATCACGCCGGGATATCACATGAACAAGCGGCACTGGATCACGCTGCATCCGGGTGGCTCCCTCACCACAGCGCTCGTCGACGAGCTCGTGACGGAGTCGTATCGGCTCGTCGTGGAGAAGCTGCCGCGCGCGCAGCGACCCATCGATCCCGCCACCTTCGGGCTGGAGTAGGCCAGGACTTCGCCCGCGGCGACCTCGTGACGCCACCTCACCCGCGTGCCCGGTCAGCCGGCCGTGTCACGTCCCGCAGGTGAGGGTTCGCGGAGCGGCGCGGTGGGCTTCTCGACCGGCCGTCGTCGCCCAGCCAGCTCCGGGATCCCCGTCGCCGCCACGAACCCCATCGCCGTCTCGAGCTCGTCGGCCAGGATCTCGAACACGCGGGCGACGCCGTCGCGGCCGCCGGCCGACAGACCATAGGCGAACGGTCGCCCGGCGCCCACCAGGTCGGCACCCGCCGCGAGCGCTGCGACGACGTCCGACCCGCGGCGCACCCCGCCGTCGACGACGATCGCGGCACGACCGTTGACGGCCTCCGCGATCGCCGGCAGCACATCGAGCGTGCTCGGCTGTGCGTCGAACTGGCGGCCGCCGTGATTCGAGACGTACACGCCGTCGGCGCCGTGGTCGAGCGCGATCTGGGCGTCCTCGGGTGTCATGATCCCCTTGACGAGCAGCTGACCGTCCCACTTGCGTCGCAGCGCAGCCACGTCGTCCCAGGACGCCCGACGGTTGTTGTTGTCGCCCATCCACCGAGCCATCTCGCCCATGCGGATCGGTCGGCCGTCGATGCTGTACGTGCCGTAGGTCATCTTCCGGCCCGTCAGCCAGCGCGCGACCCATCCAGGGTGCATCGAAACGTCGACCACGTCGCGGAGCGGCGGCTTCGGCGGCATCGACGTGCCGTGCCGAAGATCGCGCTCGCGCTTGCTCGACAGCGTCACGTCACCGGCGACGACGATGGTCTCCACCCCGAGGTTGTGCGCCCGGGACAGATGCTCGTCGGTGTGGTCCTGGGTCTTCCAGAACGCGATCTGCTCCCAGAGCCTGCCCTCGGCTGCGGCGTGCGCCTCCTCGATGGAGACACCCGACCACGGGCTGTGGACGAAGAGGCTGCCCGCACTCGCTGCTGCGGCCGCAACCGCGACGTCTGCGGCCGGGTGGCACACGGTGAGCATCCCCATCGGCGAGACGATGATGGGCGTCGCGAACTCCTGACCGAGCACCCGGGTCGCCGTCGAGATCTCCGCAAGATCGACGAGGATCCGCTGCTGCAACGAGACCGCCGCGAACGCGTCGCGGTTGCGTCCCAGCGTGCGCTCATCGAGCGCGCCGCCCTCGACGAAGTCGTAGACCATCTTGGGCAGGCGCCGGCGCGCACGCCGCTGCACCTCGTCCACACTGAACATCGACTGAATGGCCAATGCCGTCTCCTTGTATCTCTAGTCCAAGACCCGGGCCAGGAAGCTGCGGGTGCGTTCCTGCTGCGGATTGCCGAGCACATCCTCTGGCGGGCCGGACTCCACCACGACCCCGGCATCCATGAAGACCACCTGATCGGCGACCTCGCGGGCGAAGGCCAGCTCGTGCGTCACCACCAGCATCGTCATGCCCTCGGCCGCAAGCGCCCGCATCACCGTGAGCACCTCGCCGACGAGCTCGGGATCCAGCGCCGACGTCGGCTCATCGAAGAGCAGCAGCTTCGGCTTCATCGCGAGCGCGCGGGCGATCGCGACCCGCTGCTGCTGACCGCCGGAGAGCTCCTGCGGGTAGGCGTCGCGGCGGTCGCCGAGGCCGACGCGCTCCAGCAGCACCATGGCCTCCTGCGTCACCTCGGCGACGGGGCGGCGCAGCACCTGCACCGGCCCCTCGATGATGTTCTCGATCGCGGTGCGGTGCGGGAAGAGGTTGAAGCGCTGGAACACCATGCCGGTGAGCCGCCGTGAGCGGGCGATCGCGGATGGCCGCGCCGCGTGCAGTCGGCCACGACGACGCTCGGCTCCCACCATCTCGCCGTCGACGAGCACGATGCCCGCGTCGATCGTCTCCAGCTGGTTGACGCACCGCAGCAGCGTCGTCTTGCCCGACCCGGAGGGGCCGAGGAGGCAGGTGACCGAGCCCTCCGGCACCGAGAGCGAGATGTCCTTGAGCACCTCTGTGCCGTGGAACGCCTTGCGCAGCCCGCGGATCTCCACCATGTTCATGTGCGCACCGCATCCGTCGTGTCCTGGGCTCTCGGCACCTTCGCGCGCCGCTGCCTCCTGGGCTGGAACCCCTTGCCGTAGCGGGCCTCGAGCAGGCCCTGGAGCCCGGTGAGCACCGACGTCATCGCGAGGTACCAGACGCACGCGACCAGCAGCAGCGGGATGGTCTGGTAGTTCAGCGCATAGATGATCTGCGCGGAGTAGAGCAGGTCGGAGATCGCGAGCACGCTGACGAGCGAGGTGCCCTTCAGCATCGAGATCACCTGGTTGCCCGTCGGCGGGATCACGATGCGCATCGCCTGCGGCAGCACGACCCGACGCATCAGCTTCGACTCCGTCATGCCGACGGCACGGCCGGCATCCTTCTGCCCCTCGTCGACCGACTGGATCCCGCTGCGGATGATCTCGGCCATGTAGGCGGCCTCGTTCAGCGCGAGCCCGAGCAGTGCGGCGCCCAGCGGCGTGATGAGCACGTTCGCCTCGCCGATCACGATGCTCGGGCCGCCGAAGGGCAGTCCGAGGGCGATCACCGGGTAGAGCGCCGCGATGTTGTACCAGAAGATGAGCTGTACGAGCAGCGGGGTCCCCCGGAAGAACCAGATGAACGCGCGGGCGACCGCCGAGTACGTCGGGTTCTTCGCGAGCCGCATGATCGCGAGCACGACCCCGAGCAGGATGCCGGCGGTCATCGACACGACGGTGAGCAGGATGGTCAGGCCGACGCCCACGAGGATCTGCGGGTTGAAGAGGTACTCGAGCACGGTGCCCCAGCCGAACCGCTCATTCGTGATGACGTCCCAGAGCGCGCCGACCACGATCACGATCACCGCGATGGCACCCAGGATCGACCAGATGCGGGGCCTCGGGATGATCTCCAGGGAGTCGAGCGTCGACTGCAGCTGCGTCGGCGTGCCCACCTCGTCGACGGCGCCGGCCTTGGATCTCTGCATGTTGCGTGCCCCTCTACTGCGGGAAGTTGATGCGCGCCTCTTCGAGGGCCATCGCTTCCAGCCCGTAGGACCCCAGCACCTCGAGGTACTCGGGGCTCTCGATGATCGCCGCCATCGCCGCACCGACCGCGTCGATCAGCCCGCTCGCCTTCGGCACGCCGATCCCCACCGGGGAGACGTCGAGCTCGCCGGCGACCTCGATGTCTGGGTTCTGCAGCGCCGCGTAGCTGAGGATCGGGCCGTCGGCGTAGACCGCGTCGCTCCGGCCGCTGCCGAGCGAGCTGATGGCCTGGCGCGTGTCCTGGAACTGCTGGATCTCGAGCGGCTCGCCGCCCGCCTCTGCACAGGCTTCGTTGAGCGCGGGGATCTTCACCGTGAGCTGGTAGGAGCCCGTCAGCACGCCGACCCTCGCCCCGCAGAGCGCATCCACGTCGACCTCGGCGGGGTTCCCGGCTGCCACGACCAGTGCGCTGCCCATGTCGACGTAGTCGACGAAGTCGAGCTGCTCCATGCGCTCCTCGGTGGGCGTCATGGATGACACGGTCATGTCGAAGCGGTCGGCCGCGAGCCCCGGGATGATCGAGTCGAAGTTGCTCACGACCACCTCGAGCTCCAGGCCGAGCGCGCCGGCGACGAGGGCTGCCATGTCGGGGTTGAGCCCCGTCATCTCCTCCGTGCCCTCCCGATAGAACTGGGTGGGCGGCTCGTTGGTCGGGATCGCGACCCGCAGCACGCCAGCCTCGCTGATCGCGTCGGGCAGCAGGTCTGCCGCAGCCTGCACGACGGCGATGCTCCCGGCGTCCGACGTCGGTTGCTCGCCAGCCTCCGGCTCCGCGTCTGCGGCGGCGCACGAGGTCAGCGCGAGTCCGGCGATCACGGTGAGGGCGATTCCGGGGAACACCCGGGTGCGAGTTGTCAGGTGCATCATTGCTCTCCTTGAAAACATGTGGTCGGACTCAGCGTCCTCTCCGCAACCAAGGAAAGACATGGAGTAGTGTCCAGACCACCGGGCGGATCGCTGGAGGACTGCACAATGGGACCGCACGCTGATGCTGGCAATGCGCGTGTGATCGGCGACGTGATCGAGTCGCTCGACGGGATCCTCACGGTCGCGTCCCCCACGGCGTCGTTGCACGATCGGACGTTCCTCGGAAGCGTCTTCGTCGAGACGGGTGCCCAGGAGCGCCACTACGCCGATCGACTGGTGCTCGCGCCAGACCTGGATCCGGAAGCGCAGGGCTTCGATGCGCAGATGCGCGAGCTCATGCAGCGTGACGCGGCCGGCGTCATCATCAGGCGCCCCGAGAAAGCGTTGGCGAACATCGCGCCCGAACTCGCTGAGCGACTGATCCTGCTCGACGACGGTGCCGATTGGGCCGACACTGCCCAGTCGATCCGGGCGCTGTCCTCCGGAAGCTCCAGCCTCGTGGCGAGCGGGATCCAGCAGGGTGACCTGTTCTCGCTGGCGAACACCCTGGCGTCGCTCGCCGGCGACGCGGTCAGCCTCGTCGACACGGCCGGGCGCATCGTCGGCTACTCCACGCATCCTGATCAGCCGCTCGATGCGCTTCGCCGCAAGACCACGCTGTCGCTGCGGGAGGCGATGCACCCGGACTCCGATGAGGAGTTCCAGCAGCTGGCGGCCGCAACCGGCTCCCTGGAGTTTCCGGGTCACGGCTCTCGGTATGGACGCGTGGCGGTCTCCGTCAGAGCCGCCGGCGAGATCCTCGGCACCGTATGGATCGTCCAGTCCGAGCCGAGCCGCACGCCTGAGACGCAGCGGTTCCTCGACTCGGTCGTCCCGCTCGTCGCGCACCACATGCTGCGGGCGCGCCAGACGGCCCAGGCCGACGAGCGGCGCAGCACCGACCTGCTGCGGGCTCTGGTCGACGACGCGAAGAGCCTCCGAGCCGCCGCCGCGCGGCTCGGCCTCAACCCCGGCGCGATGCACACGGTGGTGTGCTTCCGTGTCGTCGGCGAATCCAGTGCCAACCCGGTGCTCGACGCGCAGCAGCTCGTGCACCGCACCGCCACGACGGCGAAGGCACAGTTCGCATGGTCGCACTGCGCGATCCTCGACGGCCTGACCGTCGCCCTGATCGGCAGCGCTGACGTCGTGCAGATCCGCCAGTTCGCCGAGCGCGTCACGCTGGCTTCCGTAGGCGGCGTGGTCGCCGGAATCGGCAGGATCGCCGACACCCACACTCAGATTCCCCGCTCCTACCGAGACGCCGCACGCATCAGCCACATGCTTGCGGCAGCGCGCACGGAAGTCGGCGCAGACCCGGACTCAGGCGCGAATGCAGCTCGCGCGGTGGCGGATTACGCCGAGACGCAGGCGGAGCTCCGAGTCACCCGGCTCGTCGAGATGCTCGACGATCCAGAGCTGCTCGAGGGCGATGACGCCGAGCGCATCCTGGCGCACGACCGCGACAACCAGAGCCAGCTCGCGCCGACACTGCTGGCGTTCCTCAACCACCAGGGCAGCGTGCGAAAGGTCGCCGCCGCGCTGCACGTGCACCAGAACACGGTGCGGTACCGGCTCGACTCGATCCAGACGGAGCTCGGCATCGATCTGGATCATGCGGCGACGCGGCTGTGGCTGTGGCTCCGGCTGCTCGGGGATGCGCACGCGTCTGACAATCCGTGAAGCGCCAGCGTCCACTCGACGAGCGTGCGGCGGTTACTCCGACGTCGTTTGCCCCGCCGTGCTGTAGTCCCGCCGGCCGCCCGAGTCATGTCACAATTGACATGTTTAGAGGTAGTTGACATGCTCTGTCAGTAGTGGTGTACTCGTCGCGGCGTGAATGGCACGCCGAGATGCGCCTCCTCGCAACGGAGCGGCGGCGCGGGACGGAGGTCAACGATGATCCGGTTCGACGATGTGAACAAGTGGTTCGGTGAGTATCAGGCGCTGCGCGACATCAACTTCGAGATCGACGCCGGCGAGGTGGTCGTCATCCTCGGCCCTTCGGGCTCGGGCAAGAGCACCTTGCTGCGCACCATCAACGGGCTCGACACGGTCTCCAGTGGGACGCTCACCGTGGACGGCGTCGAGGTGAGCTCGCCGAAGGTCAACCTGAACGCGCTCCGTGCCGAGATCGGCTTCGTGTTCCAGCAGTTCAATCTGTACCCGCACATGACGGTGCTCGAGAACATCACGCTCGCCCCGATCAAGCTGAAGCGCATGACGAAGGACGAGGCCACAGCGCGCGGCGCGCAGCTGCTGCATCGAGTTGGGATCCCCGAGCAGGCCGACAAGTACCCCGCGCAGCTCTCCGGTGGGCAGCAGCAGCGCGTCGCCATCGCGCGCGGCTTGGTGATGAAGCCGAAGATGATGCTCTTCGACGAGCCGACGAGCGCACTCGATCCGGAGATGATCAAGGAAGTGCTCGACGTCATGGCCGACCTGGCCGCGGGCGGCATGACCATGGCGGTCGTCACGCACGAGATGAACTTCGCGAAGCGCGTGGCCGATTGCATCGTGTTCATGGACGCCGGTGAGATCATCGAGATCCGAAAGCCGGAGGAGTTCTTCGCCGACCCGCAGCACGAGCGCAGCAAGGACTTCCTGTCGAAGGTGCTGGCCGTCTGATGGTCGCCAGGAAGACATCCCGGCGCGGCCGAGTCATTGCTCGCGTCGCGGCGGCCTCGATCGCGGTGGCGATGACGGCTGGATGCTCGGTGAGCGACGAACCCACCGACTCGCTCACCGAGGCGCTTGCCGACGGGGTCCTGAGCGTCGGCGTGAAGTACGACACCAGACCATTCGGCTTCATCCCGGAGGGCGCGTTCGAGGTCGCTGGATTCGACGTCGACCTCGCCCGTGCCGTCGGCGAGCAGCTCGGGGTGCGAGTGGAGTTCGTGCAGGTCAACTCCCAGAACCGTATCCTGAACCTCAACAGCGGCAAGGTCGACGTGCTCATGGCGTCGATGCTGCGGACCGACGCCCGCGACGAGATGATCGACTTCTCCACCGTCTACTTCTCCGACGGGCAGTCGCTGCTGGTGCCCGCGGACTCCGAGCTGACAGGCATCGAGGACCTCGGACCCGAGACGACCGTCGCGACCGTGCAGGGCACCCCTGAGGAAGCGGTGCTGCTCGAGCACGCGCCGGACGGGGTGCACACGGTCACCTACCAGTCGTGGCCCGACGCGCTGCAGTCGCTCTACCGCGGAGAGGCGCAGGCGGTCACGACGACCGTCGGCATCCTCTATGGGCTGCAGCAGTCGTCCAATGCGGCCGGGCGCCCGATGGAGATCGTCGGCGAGCCCTTCGCTGACGGACCAATCGCGGCCGGCTTCCGAGAGGGCGATGACGAGCTCATCCAGGCTTTCGACGATGCACTGCTCGAGCTGCAGGAGACCGGCACATACGAAGACATCTATCTGCGCTGGTGGAGCGACGCGCTCCCTGACGTGTACGAGATCGAAGCGCGTTAGGAGGCGATGCGACATGGGTAATTGGGATTCTGTGCTCACCCAGCCTGGGCTGGGCATGCTCTGGGATGGGCTGCTTGTCACGCTGCAGCTGGCGTTCTACGCGATCGTGCTTTCGACGGTGCTCGGCATGCTCATCGCCCTCGGGCGCGTGACCCAGGGTCGCCGCACAGCACCGCTGCGCTGGCTGCTGACGGCTTACGTGGAGTTCTTCCGCAACGTGCCGCTCGTCGTGCAGCTGGTGTTCTGGGGCTTCGCGGTCTTCAGCGTCGAGGTCGTGCGGGGATTCTTCGCCCCGTTGAACGCCATCTACCCGAACGCGTTCATCGCCGGCGTGCTCGGCCTCACGATCTACACCTCCGCATACATCGCCGAGGTGTTCCGAAGCGGTCTGCAGTCCATCCCCAAGGGACAGATGGAGGCCGCACGCGCGTCGGGTCTGAGCTACTGGGGCGCGATGTTCAACGTGATCATCCCCCAGATGCTCCGCACCACGGTCGGCGCCCTCGGCAATCAGTGGATCGGCGCGACGAAGAACACCTCCATCGTGCTGTTCCTCGGCGTCGCCGACCTCGTGTTCCAGGCACAGGAGATCGAGGCTGCGACGTTCCGTGGCGTGCAGGCGTTCACTGCAGTCGCGCTCATCTTCGTGGTCATCTGCCTCTCCGAGTCGTTCCTGCTCGCGCAGCTCGAGCGCCGGCTCGGCAAGAAGCGCGGCAAGCCGACCACACCGCTCACCGTGACGCAAGTGATCAGGACGCAAGCATGAACTTCGACGTGATCTTCAGCAACCTGCCGTTCATGCTGAGCGGACTCGGCCTGTCGCTCGGGCTGGCCGCGGTCTCGATCGTCGGCAGCTTCCTGCTCGGCGTGCTCTTCGCCGCCGGCCGGATCTCGACGCGCCCCTACCTGCGCTACCCATCGATCGCCTACATCGAGCTGGTGCGCAGCATCCCGCTCATCATTTTCATCCTCTACATCTTCTTCGGGCTCGCGGGCCTGGGCATCAACGTCGACCCGTTCTGGTCTGCAGCACTCGCGCTCACCATCTTCGCGAGCGCCTACGTGGCAGAGGTCATCCGTGCAGGCATCCTCGGCATCAAGCCCGGGCAGATGGAAGCGGCGAGGGCGAGCGGCCTGAGCTACTTCCAGGCGATGCGGCTGGTGGTGCTGCCTCAGGCGGTGCGCAGCATGTCGCCAGCGCTGGTCTCCGAGTTCATCAAGCTGGTCAAGGACAGCTCGCTCGCTGCCGTCGTCGGAGTCTTCGAGTTCTTCAACCGCGTCAACCTGGTGAACTCCCGGGAGCTCACCGAGCCGTTCATGCTCTTCGGCTTCGCAGCGCTCGTGTACTTCGTCCTCAACTTCTCGCTGAGCCAGGCTGCCCGCAGGATGGAGCTGCGCGCCGATGTCTAGCGGTGCAAAGACGACCAAGGAGTCGAACGACCATGGATGAACAGCGTGAGGCCGATCGCGACGACCTGATCCGACTGCTGGGTCGCGCACGCAGGCCGATGTCGATCACCGACGTCTGCGAGCGCTTGGATGCCGAGGGGCTCGACTACTCGTCGCAGTCCACGCTGGCTCGCCGGCTGAAGCAGCTCGAGCGCGACGGCCTGTGCTTCCAGGCCGGCCGCGAGGGCCGCATCCTCAGCCCCGAGGGCACCGCCCGATACCGGCAGCTCGAAGAGGGTGCCACGAGGAGCGATCTGCTCACGCAGGTGCAGTCGATCTCGACCTCCGAGGGCCTCGAGCAGCTGCTCAGGATCCGACGCGCGGTCGAGCCGGAGGCGGCCCGCGAGTTCGCGGAGTCGGCGACCGACGAGCAGATCGAGGAGCTGCGCGCGACGCAGGCGCTCTACCGAGAGGCGGTCGCACCGGCGGGCCCGCACCCGCGCGGCGCGGCGCTGGGCTTCCATCGCCACCTGGCCACGGCATCCAACAACCCGTTCGTCCTGCTGGTGCTGAACGAGGCGCTGCACGAGCGGACGGGAAGGATCGAGGCCGCGATGGATGTGGTGCTGCAGCAGCAGCGCACGCACGAGTCGAGCGTGCACTTCCACGACGACATCATCGACGCGATCGTGCGCCGCGATCCCGTGGCCGCCGAGGAGTCGATGCGAGCCCATCTGGACACGCTGCTGGCCGAGATCGAGCAGTTGAAGCCCGGACGCGATCTCGACCTGCTCGACAGCATCCTCGAGTGGTCGCTCACCCCCGACGACTGACCGTCGACGTTCTCGACATCCCCCATCTCCCGAGAGGAACCCCATGCAGAGCAATGAGCCCCAGCACGTCGACCGACTGAACCTCCCCTTCGTCGGCATCCCCTCCTACATGCGCTCGCCTATCGTGCAAGACCTGAGCAAACTCGACGCTGATCTCGCAGTGCTCGGCATCCCGTCCGACGAGGGCTCCCCCTGGTACCCGGGCGCCCGGTTCGCGCCCCGGCAGATGCGGGAGATGTCGGTGCGCTACGCGGGCTACGGCAAGATGCAGGGTCGAGCCGGCTACTACGACATCGAGACCGACCAGCGATACCTCGAGTTCGAGATGGGCAACGAGCGCATCGCCGACTGCGGCGACGTCGACATCATCTACACGAACCTCGAGGCGACCTATGGGAACATCACGGATTCGGTGAGCCAGATCCTCGAGGCCGACGCCATCCCGCTCGTCATGGGCGGCGACCATGCGGTGAGCTACGGTGTCGCACGGGCGTACCAGGAGCCGATCACGATCGTGCACTTCGACGCGCACCTCGACTACCGCCCGTTCTTCCACGGTGCCGAGTACGGCAACGGCAGCCCGATGCTGAAGATCGGCCAGCTGCCGAACGTGACCAAGATGGTGCAGGTTGGCGCACGCGGGCTGCGCGCGAGCCTCGACGACCTCAACCGCGCGCGCGACAACGGCAATCACGTCGTCACGATGGCGGACTACCGCCGCGAGGGCGCGCAGAGCATCCTTGACTCCATCCCCGAGCACGGTCGCGTCTACATCAGCGTCGACATCGACATCCTCGACCTGCCGCTGGTGCCGGGATGCGCGTCTGCGGAGGCGGACGGCCTCACTTACAACGAGCTGCGCCAGATCATCTTCGCCATCGTCGCGAACCACGAGCTCGCCGGGTTCGACGTCGTCGAGATCAACCCGATGCTCGACGTCCGCTCGAACAACACATCGCTGCTCGGCACGCAACTGATCATCGAGTCGGCTGGACGCGCCGTGATGAACGAGTCGTACCTCAAGCGCAAGGGACGGGCCTGACGCCAGGCGCCTGACTGCCTGGGCTGCGGCGGACGAGGAGAAGGGCGGGAACACTCGATGTGCTCTCGCCCGCGCGCTGACCAGCGGCCGACGACGATGCGGATCGGTGGTCATGTCACGATCGACGGGCACGTTGCCGATCCCGTGGCGGGCAGCGCCACCTGGTTGCAGGAGCGACTATCCGCTGAACCCCAGCTGCGCCGACAACCGCGCCGCCGTCGCCTGCAGCTCGGCCGCGAGCGCCTCGCGCGCGTCGCCCTCGAGCACCGAGCTCGCCGCCACCAGCGCCACCGTCGCGGCGACCTGCCCCGAGCTGTCGAAGGCCGGCACCGCGATCGCGGCGACTCCCGGCAGCACCGAGGCGCTCGTCGCATAGCCGCGCGTGCGTGCCTCCTCCACGAGGCCGGGCACCCGCTCGCGCTGCGCGTCGGTCGCGCGCCGAAGCACCCGCTCGACGGTGGGCTGCTCGCGCAGGTGCGCGAGGAAGGCGATGCCCTGCGCAGAGTCGGCTTGCAGCGGCGCCCCGATGCGCACCGTCATGTTCACGGACTTGCCGCGCGGCTCCTCGCACAGCACCGCGACGGCGTTGGTGCCCGTCCAGATGCCGAGCACTGCGGTCTCCCCCGTCGCCTCGGCGAGCTCCTGCAGCAGCGGCCGGCCGAGGTCGACGACGCGGTTGCTCGCGAGCATCGCCGCGCCCAACCCGGCCAGCAGCGGCCCGAGCCGGTACGCGCCATCCCCCACCCGCGCCAGGAATCCCTCGGCCGCGAGCGACTGCAGGTAGCGATGCGCGGAGGTGCGCCCGATCTCGAGCTCCGCCGCCACCTCGTTGATGCGCAGCTCGGTGTGCTCGGCGTCGAGCATCCGCAGGATCTGCGCCGCGCGCGAGACCACCTGCAGGCCACCAGCGTCGGGCTTGCCGGCGTCGGCCCTGGCAGTGTCGCTCACAGGCTTCAGCCTACGTGCGCGCGGGCTGGGCAGCCTTGCCCACCACGTCGTCGGCCGCGGCGCCCAGGTCGACGCCCTTCGTCTCCGGTCCCCAGAGGGCACCGACGATGAGGCAGATGCCACCGACCACGAGCAGCACCGTGGGCGCGAGCTCCATCGGCATGAACGCCGAGAGGCCGGTCGTGTAGAAGGCGTAGAACGACGGGATGATGAGCGCGAGCGAGTAGCCGACGCCATAGCCGGTGGCTCGGATCGACACCGGGAAGCGCTCCGACATGTAGGCGCCGATGGCTCCGAACGCGGGCACGCCGAGCAGCGCGATGAGCGCCACCACCCCGGTCACCGCCCAGAACGACGTGACGACGCCGGATGCGAAGAGCACGTAGAGCGGGATGGTCAAGAACGACGCGATTCCACACCAGACGAAGAACGCGCGTCGGCCGATGCGCTGCGAGAGCATGCCGAACAGCGGGTAGGCCACGCACACCGTGAGGAACGCGAGGATCATCGCGATCGACGTCTCGGTGGGCGTGAGACCCGTGGTGCCCGAGATGGTCGGCGGCAGGATGACGATCGCCGCGTTCGACGAGAACCAGACGCCCGTCATGAGCAGGAAGGCCTGCAGCAGCGGCGTGCGGTGCGCGCCGGTGAGCAGCTCCTTGAGCGGGTTCGGGCGCTTCTTCGTGGTGTCGGCCTTCGCGAGCGCCGCGGTCTTCTGCCACTCGGCCGACTCCTCGACGGTGCGCGAGTAGTAGATCGCGAACGCGATCGAGATGACAGCACCGACGACGAAGGCGATGCGCCAGCCCCACTGCGAGTATGCGGAGGAGGGGTCGCCCGCGGGCGCGAACTGCAGCACCACGAGCGTGAGCGCCGAGATGGCGACATACGACGCCGGGAAGCCGAATGCGTTGAGCCCCGCGTTGCGGCCGCGGTGGTTGGGGTTGGAGTGCTCCATCGCGAGCGGCACGGCGCCGGTGTACTCGCCGCCCAGGAAGATGCCGTCGATGAAGCGCAGCACGATCAGCAGCACGACGCCCAGCAGACCCACCTGCTCATAGCCGGGCAGCAGAGCGATGAGGCCTGTCCCCACGCCTGCACCGGCGACGGCGATGACCGTGGCCTTCTTGCGGCCGATGCTGTCGCCCAGCCAGCCGAAGATGATCGAGCCGATCGGTCGGGCGATGAGCGTGGATGCGAAGATCAGGCCCGCGAGGATGGCGCGGGTTCCCGCATCCATGTCGGCGGGCATGAAGAACACCATCGCCGGGGCCAGCGCGATCACCGGCAGGTAGATGTCGAACATGTCGATGAAGAAGCCGACGGATGCGCCGGTGACGGAGCGACGCTCCTCCTTGGAGGCCTTCTCGTATCGCACCGGACCGTTCTTCACGGGCCCATTCTTCACCTGGTCGTGCCCGCTCGGGCCGGCCAGGACATCCGCGGTCATGCCGCACCGCCGATGGAGAGCGGCCGGCCGGCGACGAGGTCGTCGACCCAGACGGTCAGATGCGCGTAGTCGGCGCGCGGCGGCACGAAGATGTCGATGTTGATGCACGGGCCCTTCGTGACCTCGATGTAGTGCTCCTTCGTGCGGGGCACGAGCAGCAGGTCGCGCGGGCCGACCTTGTGGGCGACGCCGTCGACCCAGTAGTCGGCCTCGCCGTCGAGGATGAACACGAGCTGGTCGAAGTCGTCGTGCGAGTGCGGGCGCACCTCGAGCCCCTGCTCGACGGTGTTCCAGACGATCATGACCTCGTCGCTGGCGTAGGCCTTGCGGGTGATGCCGCGGCGGGCCACCTCGTCGGGGATGTCGTCGAAGTTGACCACCCGCGAGTAGAGCTGCTCGTTGCGAGCCATGCGATCTCCTTTGATCTGTCGTCCTGCTCGTGTTCCGCATATCGGAACGCCTTGTGCGTAGTGCGGGATGAGCGTACCATCATGCGGACGACGCCTGTCAAGAGACCGGACTCCCGACTGAGAGGAGCAGCGACGATGCTGCAGCCCGCCGACCACCAGACCATCGCCATCGACGACACCGAGGTGGCAGCGATCCTGCAGGGCGCCGTCGACCTGCACGTGCACCCGAGCCCCTCACCGTTCCCGCGCAGGCTGCCGATCGCCGAGGCCGCATGGCAGGCGCATGAGGCGGGCTTCCGCGCGATCCTCACAAAGAGCCACCACCACTCGATGGTCACCGACATCCGCGCCGCATCCGAAGCGTTGGGCGGCCTCCCGATCCCGGTGTTCTCGGGCGTCGCGCTCAACAACTACGTGGGCGGCCTCAACCCCTACGCGGCAGAGCTCGCGCTCGCGCAGGGCGGTCGCATGGTGTGGTTCCCCACCATCTCGAGCCGCGCGCACATCTGCGTGCACGAGGAGGAGGGCGAGAACCTGAAGTTCCCGACCAACAACCTGGGGCTCCGTCACACGACCGAGATCGGCATCCTCGACGCGGATGGGCGCCTCAAGCCCGAGGTCGAGGACATCCTCGAGGTCATCAAGACGCACGACGCGGTGATGAGCTGCGGCCATCTCGAGCCCGACCAGATCGACGTGCTGGTACCGCGAGCGGCCGAGGTGGGTGTGACGCGCATCCTCGTGAACCACCCGAACTTCGTCATCCAGGCCGACCCCGAGCGGGCGCGCCGCTGGGTGGACGCCGGCGCCGTGATCGAGCACTCGATCTGCCAGTACGACGAGCGCTCGGGCTTCTTCCAGCCCGACTGGGGCATCCCCACCCTGCTGCGCTTCATCGAGGCTGCGGGCATCGACAACACGCTGCTGGGCAGCGACCTGGGCCAGAAGAACAACCCCTACCCGGTCGAGGCCTACGCCACGATCGTGCGTGGCCTGCTCGACGCCGGGCTGCCAGCCGATGACGTGCGCAAGCTCGTCAACGCCAACCCCGCGAACCTGCTGGGGCTGTGATGGCTGCGGTCTCGACGCACGCGCTCTCGCTGCGCTCGCTGCTCGACGCCGGCCCGGTCGTCGGCACGTTCCTGAAGATCCCGCGCTTCGAGGTGGTCGACCTGCTGGCGATCGCAGGCTTCGACTTCGTCGTCTGCGACTACGAGCACGCCCAGATGACCATCGGCGACGCGACCGACATCGTGCGCGCAGGCGTCGGCCGCGGCCTGCCCGTGGTCGTGCGGGTGCCGTCGCTCGATCGCGGCGAGATCAACCGTCTCCTCGAAGCGGGCGCCGCAGGCATCCAGCTCGCACGAGGGTCGGCGGATGCGTCGGCCGGCCTCCGCACGCTCGTCTCGTACCCGCCGCTCGGCTCCCGCTCGGTCTCGCTCGGCCAGCCCGCCGCGAACTACGGCATCGGCGTGACGCTCGCCGAGCACTTCGAGCGCTCGAACCGCGAGACGCTCGCCGTCGGCCAGTTCGAGACCGCTGACTACGCCGACGGGATCGACGAAGCGATGGCAGCGCTCGATGTCGCCTTCATCGGCCCGGTCGACCTCTCGGTCGACCTCGGCACCCCAGGCGACCTCAACTCGGCGCCGATGCAGGAGGCGACGGCAGCGATCGAAGCAGCGGCCGCCAAGGCTGGCAAGCCGATGGGCGTCTTCACCGGCACGGCGGATGCGGCAACCGCCGCCCGCGCGAAGGGCTACCGCTACATCGTGACCGGCAGCGACCTCTCGATGCTGTCGGCAGGGGCGCGAGCTCACGTCGGGTAGGTTTCCGACCCGAATTCGCACTGCCCGCATCCACCGCCTACCCGCTCACCCCGCCTGCCCGCTCACTCCTGCAACAGCCAAGCCAGCGTCGCGGTCACCGCCTCCGACAGGGTCGACGCCTGCAGCTGCTGCGGCAGCGTGCGCCACGGCTCCACCTCAAGCGTGCCCCGCACGCGCAACCGCGGAGCACGTCGGTCGCCGTCCTGCCGCCGCACCTCGCGATGCAGGTCGAGGAAGAGCTCGGGTGTGAAGCCTGCGTCACGCCACAGGCGAGCCACAGGCAGCCACTGATCCGCGACGCTGTCGGGCACGTGGCCGCGGCGCAGCTGCCCGAACACGACAGGGCCATGGAACGACTTCAGCCAGGTCGGCGACCAGTGCGCCAGAACGGTCAGCCATTCGAGGTCGAGCGCTCGTGCGCGCGCCTCTTCGAGCGTCGGATACTCGTCGGGTCGCGGCCGCGACTCGACAGGCGCGCCGAACTGCGGGGCGGGGATGGGTGCTTGCACGTGCATGAGGGATCCGTCCTCTCGGCGAGGGCGGCGTGCCGCTCCCGCTGACTTGCCCGTCGCGGTCGCGTCGAGCCGGCTCTTCCCCTGGGGCACCCCGCTCAGCGGAGGGGGTTGCCGTGCAGCCGGCCAGGTACCGATGGCTGCAGCTCTTGAGCTTGTGGTCAGTGTAGACGGATGCGGTGACACGACGCCGGACGCCGCCGGCGTGCGACGCGAAGGCGCGATGCGGCGTGCACGAGCGCTACTCGGCGACTCAGCGCCTTCCCACTCCGATCGCGCTCAGCGCCATCCCGGACAGATCCTGTGCGCTGCCGACCGCCCGTTCGGACCACCACCCGTGCAGGTGCTCGGTGAGCTCGGCCGGCAGCGCCGTCGCCCCGTAGACGGCACCGGCCAGCGACCCCGCGATCGCCGCCACCGTGTCGGTGTCTCCGCCGCAGCGCACGGCCAGCTCGAGCGTCTCGGCGAGCGTGCCGCCGTGTGCGATCGCCGACCACGCCGCCTGGAACGCGCCGACCACCCAGCCGTTGTTCGCGGTCAGCTCCCACGGCATCCGCCGATCGCCCGCAGCCGCCTGGTCACGCCAGTACTGCTGCCACTCGGCGCCCTCGACATGCGCGATGCCGCGCTCGAGGTCGAGGTCGCCGGTCTCGATCGCGTGGGTGATCGCGACGCTCCAGATGACGGATGCATCGCCAGCCCGAGGGTCGTGGTGCGTGAGATCGCTGATGGCACGGGCCGCGCGCGCCGCACCGGCCTGATCGCCCAGGTAGCCGAGCGCAACGGGCCCGGTGCGCATGAGCGACCCGTTGCCGCCCGAGCGGCCGTTGACGCGGTGCACCCGCTCGGCGGCGGCGCGCGCTGACGCGGCGCCGTCTCCCTGCATCGAGCCGAAGACGGCGCGCGTCTGCACGCCCACATCCTTCGCATCGCGACTCCACTGCACCCACTCGCCGACGATGCGGTCGAGCGCCGCCTCGTCGTCGAGCGACCGGCCGTCAGCGAGCGCCCGCAGGATCGGCAGTGCCATCGACGTGTCGTCGGTCCACTCGCCCAGCTCCCACGGTCCGCCGGCCTGTACGACGATCGGCATTGGCGGCAGCACCGCGGGCTGGAACTCGTAGGGCGCGCCGAGCGCGTCGCCAGCGGCGGAGGCCAGGATCGCGCCGAGCGCGCGGTCGTGTTGGGCGGAGGTGAGGGCCACGGATGCTCCTTCGGTCAAGACGCTCTGGTCTGCAGTGAACCACCCGCCAGGGCATCATGAACCCGTCGCGCTCCCTGACTGGCTTCGACGAGGTCGCAGGTGGCCTGCACCTGGTCCCCGTGGCTTCCCCGTGCCGGAGGGCGAGGCATGCCGCCGCACGGTCATGGAGGGTGTCAGTCGCCGAACCCTCGGTTGACCCGACCCGCGACGCCCGACGTGTCCTACGGTGGACGCGCGGGCAGCTCGGAGCGCGATCGGCCCTCTGGATCCGAGGAGCCCACGTTGCATACCGAAGCACCAGACCTTGGCTCGCTGGCCGCGTCGCTCCCCGCAGGTGCCCTGCTCACGGAACCCGCCTCGATGGAGGCCTACCGCCGTGACCGCGCCAACGACCCCGACGCCGGCATTCCGCTCGCCGTCGTGCTCGCGACCAGCACGGAAGACGTGCAGGCGGCCGTCCGCTTCGCCGCCACCCACGGCATCCCGATCGTGCCGCGCGGGGCGGGGTCGGGCCTCTCGGGCGGCAGCTCGGCCGTCGACGGCTGCATCGTCGTCTCCCTCGACCGCATGCGCGCCATCGCGATCGACCCGGCGACCAGGATGGCGACCGTGCAGCCCGGCGCCTTCAACGCCGAGGTCAAGGCCGCCGCCGCCGAGCACGGCCTCTGGTACCCACCCGATCCCTCGTCGTTCGAGTTCTGCTCGATCGGCGGCAACGTCGCCACCAACGCCGGTGGCCTCTGCTGCGTGAAGTACGGGGTCACGACCGACTATGTGCTCGGCCTCACGGTCGTGCTCGCCGATGGCCGTGCGGTGCGCCTCGGCGGCCCACGCGTGAAGGATGTCGCCGGCCTCTCGCTCACGAAGCTCTTCGTCGGCAGCGAGGGCACGCTCGGCGTCATCACCGAGGTGATCCTCCGCCTCGTGCCCGCCCAGTCGCCGCCAGCCACGCTCGTCGCGACCTTCGCCGACCTGTCACAGGCGTCGGATGCGGTGGCCGCCATCACGCGCACCACGCGTCCGTCGATGCTCGAGTTCATGGATCGCACGACGATCGCTGCCGTCGAGGACGTCACGCACATGGGCCTCGATCGGCAGGCCGCGGCGATGCTGGTCGTGCAGTTCGACGACCACCCGGGCGACGCGGCGACCGCGCTGGAGGCCGTCGAGCGGCTCTGCACCGAGCACGGCGCGGCCGAGTGCTACGTGACCAGCGACCGCGAGGAGGGCGAGGCGCTGGTGGCAGCCAGGCGGATGGCGATCCCGGCGCTCGAGCGGCAGGGGGCGCTGCTGCTCGAGGATGTCGGTGTGCCGATCCCGCGGCTGCGCGACCTGGTGCTCGGCATCGAGCGCATCGCGGCCGAGCGCGACGTCACGATCGCGGTCATCGCCCACGCGGGCGACGGCAGCACGCATCCGCTGCTCGTGCTCGACCCGACCGACCCCGAGCAGCAGGCCCGCGCGCGGGTGGCCTACGGCGAGGTGATGGATCTGGCGATCTCGCTCGGCGGCACGATCACCGGCGAGCACGGCGTCGGCAGACTGAAGCAGGCGTGGCTGGCCGACTACCTCGGCGACGACGTGCTCGAGCTCAACGAGCGCATCAAGGACGCGCTCGACCCGCAGCACCTGTTCAACCCGGGTGCCGTCTTCGCCCACACGGCGCGCACAGCCCCCTAGGCTCCGGACATGAGCGGCATCCCCTTCCTCGACCTCGCCGACCCGGCCTTCGACGTCACCTCCACCGCCGTCCACAGCGGACGCGACACGAGCTGGTACGCCGAGACCCCATACGGCTGGGCGATCCTGCGCTACGACGAGGGCACTGCGCTGCTGAAGGATCGCCGCTTCCGCCAGGGCAACGGCAAGTGGCCCGATCAGAACGGCATCCACGACGGGCCCTGGCGCGAGTGGTGGCAGGAGACGCTGCTGAGCATCGACGGCGACGATCACCTGCGGCTGCGCAAGCTGCTCGGTCCTGCGTTCCGCAGCAAGGCGATCGAGGCGATGCGGCCGCAGTTCCAGGCACTCGCCAACGACCTGATCGACGGTTTCGCGGGGCGCGGCACCGTCGAGTTCGTGCAGGAGTTCGCCGAGCCCTACGCCTCCCGCATCCTGTGCCTGCTGCTCGGTCTGCCCGACGAGCAATGGCCGCAGGTCGCGCACTGGGCCGACGATCTCGGCAAGTCGTTCGGCATCAACGTCAAGCAGGATCTGCCGCGCATCGAGGCGGCGCTCGAGGGGCTCACCGACTACATCGAGCAGGTCATCACCGACCGGCAGGCGCAGCCGCGCGACGACCTCGTCAGCACGCTCATCGCCGCGCATGAGGCGGGGGATGCGCTCAGTCGCCGAGAGCTCAGCGTCGCCCTGGTCTTCCTCGCGTTCGCGGGCATGGAGACGACACGCAACCAGCTGGGCCTCGCCCTCCAGACGTTCCTCGAGCATCCGGACCAGTGGGCACTGCTCGCCGAGCGCCCCGAGCTCGGCGCCCGCGCCGTCGAGGAGGTCATGCGTGTGAACCCGACGGTCACGTGGGTCACTCGCGAGGCGATCGACGACGTCGACCTGCACGGGCTGCAGATCCCCAAGGGCGGCATCGTGCAGGTGCTCTCGCACGCCATCGGCACCGACCAGCGCGCCATGGCCGAGCACGTCCCCTTCGGCATCGACTACGACGACCGCCCGTTGCACAGCGGCTTCGGCGGCGGCGTGCACCACTGCCTCGGCCACTTCGTCGCGCGCACCGACATGAGCGTCGCCCTGCCCCTGCTCGCTCGGAGGATGGCGGATGTCGCTGCCGACGGTCCGGGCGAGTGGCTTCCGGTCTCGGGTAACACCGGCCCGATCCGCTTCCCGCTCAGGTTCACGCCCGAGCGCTGAGCGACCTCACTGCGCCGCTTGCGAGCCGCCCACCGCATACATCGACATGCGCACCTCGCGCGCTGCGGTCATGTGCGACTCGGCGATCTCGCGCGCACGCAGCGCGTCGCGGGCGTCGATCGCTGCGAGCAGCTGCTCATGCTCCACGAGCACTGCCGACCAGCGGTCGTCGCCCTCGAGCGTCGTCGTCGGGTAGCGCACGAGGTGCACGTTGAGTCGATGCAGGAGGTCGACGAGGGTGGCCGAGTGGCTCGCGGCCCAGACGGCCTCGTGGAACTTGCGGTTCGCGGTCGCCCTGGCCCGGGCATCCGACCCCGTGGTCACCATCGCATCCTGTGCCGCGCGCAGGCGGCGTCGATCGAGCTCGGTGGCGCGCTCGGCCGCGGCGCGCGCGGCCGCACCCTCGAGCGTGATGCGCACGTCATAGATGTCGATGATCTCTTCGGGGCTCGTCTCGCGCACCTGCACGCCGCGCGGCAGCCGCTCGACGAGCGCCTCGATCTCGAGCCGATGCAGCGCCTCTCGCACGGGGGTGCGCGAAGTGCCGAACTCGGTGGCGAGCCGGTTCTCAGAGAGCGGCTCGCCCGGCTTGATGCGCCCATCGACGATCGCCTGCCGAATCGTGTCGTACACACTGGTCGCCACCTGCGCACCACCTTCCCCTGCCGAATCTACCCGGATGCTCCGGGCCGGCCGCTGGGCGGAGCCGCACGGCCGGCACGGTGCACGCCGCGATCAGGCGACGGCACCCGCACGACGACCGAACACCATGCCCGCCGCGAGCCCCGAGCCACCCGGGTAGTTGCCCGAGAAGAGCCCGCCGAGCATCTCGCCGCACGCGAGCAGACCCGGGATGGGCTCCCCCGCCTGGTCGAGCACGCGGCCGTCGAGGTCGCCCTTGACGCCGCCGAACGTGAACGTGATGCCGCACGTGACGGGGTAGGCGAAGAACGGGCCGGTCTCGATGGGCGACGCCCAGTTCGACTTCGGCGGCTGCACGTCGGCGCGACGGCCGTCCTTCACGGTCGGGTCGAACACGACGGCACGGTCGATGGATGCGTTGAAGGCGTCGATCGTCGACGTGAGATCCGCGCGGTCGACACCCATGGCATCCGCCAGCTCGTCGATCGTGTCGGCCTCATGCACGCCGATGCCGGGCATGTCGTACTCCTCGGTGCGCAGCATCGGGCGCAGCGAGGCGTCGAAGATCTGCCAGGCGATGGAGCCCGGCTGCTTGAGGATCTCGCGGCCGTACTTCGCATAGGTGTAGTTGCGGAAGTCGGCGCCCTCGTCGAGGAAGCGCTGGCCGTCGCGGTTGACGATGATGCCGAGCGGGTAGCTCTGGCGCGTCAGGCGGTTCGTGAGCTCGCGGTTCGACTCGTTGTGCTCGGCGCCGGCATCCCACTGCACTGAGTGGCAGGTCGACCAGTCGCCGCCCTTGGCCGCGCCGATCTCGAGCGCAGCCGAGAGCATGTCGCCCACGTTGTAGGGGGTGCCGCGCACCTTGGCGTTCGCCCAGCCCTGCCCGAGGTGCTGCTCGCGCCACTCGGGGCTCGACTCGAAGCCGCCTGCCGCGAGCACGACGCTCTCGGCCCGCAGCTCGAGCTCGTCGCCCGTCGCCTCTTCGGTGGCGCGCACGCCGACGACCCGGCCGCCTTCGACGATCAGCGAGCGGGCGCGGATGCCGTAGCGCACCTCGGTGCCGAGCCGCTCGGCGACCGCGGTGTGATCGGCGATCAAGCCCTCGCCGCCGCCGACGTTGCCGACGTGCAGGCCGCCCCAGAAGAGGTAGCTGCCGTCGGGCCGGTCGTAGGCCTGCCGCTCGTACATGAGTCGGTACTTGAGGCCCAGCCCGTGGAGCCACCGCACCGCATCCGCCGTCTCCGTCACCAGCACCTGCGCCATCTCGCGGTCGGTCTTGCCGTCGGTGACTTTGATGAGGTCGGCGAGGTACTCCTCGCTCGAGTAGGGCGGCACCTCGGTGAGCGCGTGGCGGTCGTCGGCCTCGACGATGTCGCGCAGGTCGTCGAGCCCCGCGTGGTTCATGCGGGTGGCGCCGGCGGTGTAGAAGCTGTTGCCGCCGGCCATGTCGCGCTCGCCGCGCTCGAGCAGCACGACGCTGCGGCCGCGCTCTGCTGCGGCGTGGGCTGCGGCGAATCCGGCGTTGCCGCCGCCGACGACGATGACGTCGTGGCTCGTGGGTGTGGTCATGTCGATCCTCTCGGCACGGAAGCTGTCGCCTCCCATTGTATACAGATGTATGCGACTGCGCGCGTTACTTCGCGACGCCGCGTAGCTCACGCTCGGCCTCGCGCTCGGCCTCGTCGACAGAAACCGCATCGCGCAGCGTGCGGCGACGGCGACGGCCCACGCCGACCAGCGGCGGCAGCACCAGCAGCAGCAGCACGACCACCCAGAGCCCGATCGCCAGCGGGCTCGAGAGCAGCACGGCCGGGTCGCCTTCCGAGAGCGTCATGGCGCGGCGCAGCTGCGCCTCCACGAGCGGCCCGAGGATGAGGCCGACGACAGCGGGCGCGACCGGGATGTCGGCAAGCCGCAGCAGCATGCCGAAGGCGCCGAGCGCCACCAGGATCACGATGTCCCACACCGAGCCGCCGGCAGCGAAGGCGCCGAGCGCGGCGAAGACCGTGACGGCCGCGTAGATCCCCCAGGTGGGGATGGTGAGCAGCTTGGCCCACACCTTCACGAGCGGCAGGTTGAGCACCAGCAGCATCACGTTGCCGATGTAGAGGGATGCGATGAGTGCCCACACGAGGTCGCCCGATTCGGCGAACAGCGTCGGGCCGGGCTGCAGGCCGTAGGACTGGAAGGCGGTGAGGATGATCGCCGCGGTGGCGCTGGTGGGCAGGCCGATCGTCAGCAGCGGCACGAGCACGCCGGCGGCGGCGGCGTTGTTGGCAGCCTCCGGGCCCGCGACGCCCTCGATGGCGCCGTGGCCGAACTCGCCCTTGTGCTTGGTGAGCTTCTTCTCGGCGGCATAGCTGAGGAAGGTCGGGATCTCGGCGCCGCCCGCGGGCAGCGAGCCGATCGGGAAGCCGAGCGCGGTGCCGCGCAGCCAGGCGGGCCAGGAGCGTCGCCACTCGGCGCGCGTGAGCGCGGCGCGACCCTTGACGGGCTGGATGGTCGACGTGCCGGTGCCCGAGAGCACGTGCGAGAGCGTCTCGGCGACGGCGAACAGGCCAACGACCACGAGCACGACGTCGATGCCGTCGAGCAGCCGGTCGGAGCCGAAGGTCATGCGCGCCTGGCCCGACTGCACGTCGATGCCGACGATGCCGATGGTGAGGCCGATGAGCAGGCTCGCGGCGCCCTTCAGCAGGTTGGGACCGAGCAGCGCCGCCACCGAGACGAAGGCGATCGCCATCAGCGCCACGTACTCGGGCGGGCCGAGCGTGACGGCGAAGGCGGCCATGACGGGCGCGATCAGCGTGATGCCGATCGTGCCAATGGTGCCGGCGACGAACGAGCCGATCGCGGCGGTCGCGAGGGCGGCAGCGGCGCGACCGCTGCGCGCCATCTTGTTGCCCTCGAGGGCCGAGACGATCGAGGCCGACTCACCGGGTGTGTTCAGCAGGATCGACGTGGTCGAGCCGCCGTACATGCCGCCGTAGTAGATGCCGGCGAAAAGGATGAGCGCCGACGAGGGCTCGAGCTGGAACGTGATGGGGAGCAGCAGCGCCACCGTGAGGGCCGGGCCGATGCCGGGCAGCACGCCGACGGCGGTGCCGATCGTGACGCCGAGCAGCGCCCAGAGCAGGTTGGCGGGCGTGAGGGCTGATTCGAAGCCCTGCAGCAGGAGGGAGAAGGCTTCCATGTCAGAACCCCCAGGGTCCGGCGGGCAGCGTGAGCCCGATGATGCGGTCGAAGAGCAGCACGACGACGCCGGCGAGCAGCACCGCGGTGATCACCAGGTGCCAGCCGCGCGGTGCGCCGAGCAGCAGCGCGACGGCGATGTAGAGGAGCGCCGCCGCGAGGAAGAAGCCGACGAGCGGCAGCAGCGCGGCGAAGACGAGCAGGGCGACGAGCACGAGCACCGTGCTCCAGCCCCGCCCGCGGCGCACGACGCCGCCGCGGCGCACGCGCAGCAGCACGAGCGCGTAGCGGTGGTTGCCGATCGCGAGCGCCAGCCCGACGATCCCGAGCAGCGAGCCGATCAGGATCGGGAAGGCGGCGGGGCCCAGCGGGTCGGATGCGGGTGGCAGCTGCGAGGCGTCGACCAGCACGAGGATGGCGATGACCGTCATGATCGCGCCGACGAGCGCGGTCGTGGCGCCCGAGAGCACCGCGGGGTAGGCGCCGGCGGTGAAGGCGTCCGGTGGTGGCGGAGCGTTGAGCTCCGCCTTCTCCATGACGCTCATCTCCGTGGTCTCGAGGCCCGGCCGAGCCTTGCGGCCCCGGTCGTCACGCTTGCGTCCCAGCATGGTCAGTCCACCAATCCGATCGAGCGCAGCACGTCTTGCGTGGTCCGCTGCTCGCTGTCGACGAAGGCCTCGAGGTCGGGGCCGGTGAGGTAGGCGTCGCTCCAGCCGCGCTGCTGGAGGATGTCGTTCCAGGTCTCGGATGCGTGCATCTCGTCGAGCATCGCGACGAGCGCGGCGCGCTCCTCGGGTTCGAGACCGAGCGGGGCGGCGATGCCACGCCAGTTCTCGAGCTCGACGTCGATGCCGGTCTCTCGCAGCGACGGCACACCCGGCAGGGTGTCGAGCTCCTCCGGGCTCGACACGGCGAGCGCTCGCATCGAGCCGTCGGCGATGTAGGGCGCGAGCTCGGAGATGCCGGAGATGCCGGCGACCGAGCTGCCGGAGAGCATCGTGGTGAGGGCCTCGCCGCCGCCGGAGTGCGCGACGTAGGAGACCTCGGCGGGGTCTGCACCGACCGCCTGGCCGATCAGGCCCGCGAGCACCTGCTCGACGCCACCGGCCGAGCCGCCGGCGATCGAGACGGAGCCGACGTCGGTCGCCATCGCTTCGCCGAGCTCCTCCATGGTCTGGATGGGCGAGCTCGAGGGCACCGCCACGACGAGGTACTCGGTGGAGAGGCGAGCGAGCATGTCGACGTCTTCGAGGGTGGCCTCGGACTCGTTGGTGAGGATGGCGCCGACCATGATGGCGCCCGTCACCATGAGCTCGTTGGCCTCGCCCGAGTGGCGCACGAACTGCGGCAGCCCGATGGTGCCGCCGGCGCCGCCCACGTTGTAGACCTCGCTGCGGCCGACGATGTCGGCGAGGGATGCCTGCACCGCGCGGGAGGTCTGATCCCAGCCGCCGCCCGGGTTTGCGGGGGCCATGATGCTCAGCTGCCGGCCGCCGAGCGCGGCGTCGTAGCCGCTGGCTGCGCTGGAGCGCTGCTCGATGCCGGTCACGACCAGCGTGGCGATCATCGCCACGCTGGCGACCGCGCCGATCACGAGGCGAACTGCGTGCGGGATGCGCTTGCGCTTCCCTGTTGGCTGCTCTTCGGTCACCATCGACGGGCCCTCCCGGTCACGACGTCACTGTCGGGATGCAACGGTATACAAGTGGATGCGCGACGTCAAGCGGGTCGCCGCAACTTGCTTCCCGGCCCCCATTCCTTCGCGGCGTCTAGGTGCTGGCTGACGTCGTCGTCAACGACTCCGGGCACGCGAGTTTGCCATCGGCGATGCGAGCTGACCAGCAGATTCAACCGTCGATAGGGTTCCGGCAGCGCCACCAATGGCGCGGGTGCAGAGCACCCACCGGGATGATCTAGGGAGACGTGTTCTCATGACGCCACTGCCCACACTGCAAGATCATCTTGCCGAGAGCCGCGTCGCGGTGACGAGTAGAGACTTCGAACTGAGCAAGAGCCTCGGGACAGCTGCGAGTTGGGCGGTTTGGGGATCGGAAGTCGGCGACATGTCCGTCTTCGACGATGCCGCATTAATCACACCCCAACTCCGCAAGGACGTCGTGCTGATCGGCGCCAACTTTGGGATGATTCGCGACGACGAAGTCATCCAGCGTTTCAAGAACTTTCACGCCGGGCGCAGCGGCGGTGACGCCAAGCTTCGGAGAGGCATCGAAGGGACTCCGCTGGAGGGCGCGTTCCTGACTGATCTACTGAAGGACTACCCAACCCCCGACACCCAAGGCCTCAAGAAAGCGATCTTGTCTGGAGAGATCGACATTCGGAAGCACGTCGTCGAAGGGTTCGCTGAGGAACAGGCGGCACTCGGACTGGACACCAACACGCTGTACATCCCGCTGGGGAGGACGACGCAGGAGCTCTGGGAGCTTCTCGTCGCGCTCGGACACATCCGAGCTGATCAACGAGTGTTCCATCGAATCGGCAATGGCGGGCCAACGTACAACAATGCCGTCGTGCAGAACCTTCGCCACTACGCTTCGGCGGTCAACATGAGCAAGGCAGTCGCGGCCCTGCTCGAGCAAAACGTGCGGGTGTAGCGCGTGACCCCTTGTGTCGCCTGCGCCTCCCTGCGTCGTGGGCAGAGATGATCGAAGGCCTCGACGACGACAGCGCCGCGGTCTGACCGCGTTTCCGCCGAACTGCCGGGTCGCTCGACCGACCGCGTCAGTCGCGCGGCTCGGGGTTCTCGATTGCGGCGGGGGCGTCTTCCGCGCGACGCGCATCTCGCCGCGCTTGCACGCGCTTCGCGAGGCTCAGCACGACGCTGTCGCCCTGTTCCTGGATGCCCGCGCCGACGGCCTTCGCGCGCGTTGCGACGCCATCGCCGATCGCCCCTACTTGGTCAGCTGCCTCGCCGACGAGTGCTCGAGCCGCACGCGCCCAGGGCGTGTTGTCGGCCTGCTCCACCTGAGTGACCGCGAGGTCTGCGTGCCGCGCGAACTCGGCGACCTCGTTGTTGACGCCGTTGGCACGATCGGTGACCCGTCGCGAACTGAAGGGGTTGGCTACCCGGTCGCGATTCGTCAGTGTCGCAGCATCATGAACGGATGCATTGATCGCGTCAAGGGTGCGTGCGATGCGGTTGGTCCGGGCGAGCCGAGCGGCTCTGATGCCATGCCTGTGCTGGTCGAGTTGGTCCGGTTCAGAGTCGATCACGCGCGCAAGCTCAAGCACGTACTGCCGGTCCTGCAGCGCCATAGTCCGTGCCAGCACGCCGAGCCAGAACGAGACATCCTCGCGGACCTCCTCGAGTACGGCAGCAGATTTGTCAGTGTCGGTCCCGCGCTCCTTGACGAGCTCCGCGAGCGCGCCGAGCTGTGCCACCGCCTCCGCCTGCATGGTCTGCAGAGCGAGCGAGTTCGCCTGCACCTTCGACCAGGTGATAGCCGAGACCCGGCCCGTTGCGTCGTAGATGCTCTTCGCCTCGTCGATCGCGAACGTTACGCCGCCGATCTGACCGAGTGCTTCGATCTTGCGCTGCTTGAGCAGGCGATCGAGCTTCGCGTCAATGACTTCGAGGTACTCCTGGATGTCGTCGAGCGACGCCTCGAGCGACGCCTGCGTCATCATCGTCGCGAGCGCCATGGGTGCGGCAGGGGTGAGCAGCGCTGCGTGCTCGAACTTCAGGTGCTTGAGAATCTTCCCGCCCTCACCTCGCACCACCCCGGTCATGAGATTGTCAGCCTTGCTGAGCGCCTCGCCGTGCTTCTTGACGAACTCTGCAGACTCCTTGGTCAGCTTGACCCAGCGCCCGCTATTGGCCTGCACTGCGCCCATGACGCCGAGTGCTTTGCCCGCGAGCGCGAGCGACTGCTGCGTCAGCTTCTTCGCATTGACGCCTGTCTTTGCCTCAAAGGATTGCAGGGCCAGCTCGTCGCCGAGCAGCATGATGCCGTCGTCGCTCTCGATGATCGCCAATGCCAGGTCGTCGTCGCTCATGGCTTGATTCTGACCGATCACAGTGACATCTGCCGCCAATGCGTCACCACGGTGCCCACCCGTCAGTGGCCACGACGAAGATGAAGCCATGCACGAGAGCGACCAGCCTGCAGAGCAACCGACCACGTTGCCGGAATTTCGCATTGCAGACCCCGCGGCATGGCTTGGAGATCCCGATTTCGACGTCGTCGATCTGGTCCTGGGCATGCCCGAGTATTTCGGCGCCAACGTCTGGAGCCCACAGGGCGGCGAGGTCGAGGAGGTTGAGACGCGGGATGACCTCAAAGCTCGCGTCGCTCGCCTCGACGACAACCGTTTCGGCGTGCTGAAGTGCGCGGTCGGCGAGCGATTCCCCTTCGCCCAGACCCTGCGGGTCGGTGACGCGTGGATCGTCGAAGTGCACGACGGCACCGCCGACGGCTGGGTGAGCCGCGTGCGGCGTGGCGAACGGACGATGCCGCAGGACGTGCTCGATCCCGCAGAGGCGTTCACCGCCGATGATGCTGCGACGATCATGTGGGCATGGCTGGCGGGCGAATTGCCAGAGGGCCTGTCGCAGATGTCGCTCCGCTGACGATCGCATCTCGAACCCAAGACTGGAGCGCATCATGATCCTGGATGACACCACCGGCGAAGTGCTGCTCACCGCGAGCGACCTGACGCGCGCCAGCAGTTGCGAGTGGCAGGTGCTCACTGGCCTCGACGCGAAGCTCGGGCGCCGCGACGCACCGCCGTCCGATGAGGATGCGATGCTCGCGCGCACCGCGAAGCTCGGCGACGTGCACGAGGAGCGCATCCTCGAACAGCTGCGCGGGAAAGGTCCGGTCGTCGAGATCGAGAAGGATCTGGGCGCTGCCGGGCGCGATGCAGCCATCGCCGCGACCCGCGAGGCGGTCGAACGCCGCGCTCCCGTCATCTTCCAGGCAGCGTTCGGCGGCGGTCGCTTCTTCGGCTACGCCGACTTCATCGAGCTCGACGACGACGGCCACTATGTCGTCTCCGACGCGAAGCTCGCCCGCAGCCCCAAGGTGACCGCGCTGCTGCAGCTCGCTGCCTACGGCGGTGCGCTCCGCGAGCTCGGCGCGCCGGTCTCCGACGAGGTGCGCCTGCTGCTCGGCGACGGCACGGTCAGCGCCCACCGCCTGCGCGACATCGAACCGGTGCTGCTCGAGCGCCGCGCGCGGCTCGAGCACCTCGTCGACGAGCGACTCGAGGCAGGCGCCGTACTCCCCTGGTCCACACCCGGCATCCTCGCCTGCGGCGCGTGCCCCGCCTGCGAGCAGCAGATCGAGCTGCACGACGACGTCTTCCGCATCGCCGGGTTGCGCAGAGACCAGCGCGAACGCCTACGCACCGTCGGCATCCGCACGGTGGCCGAGCTCGCATCCGCCTCCGACTTCGCCAAGCCCGACGGTATGGCCGCGGCGACCTTCGCGATACTGCAGCGCCAGGCAAAGGCGCAACTGCAGAGCCAGACGGAGGGGGAAGTCACCTTCTCGCTCGTCGAGGAGGGTCCGATCCGAGCGCTCCCAGAGCCGAGCGCCGGCGACCTCTTCTTCGACTTCGAGGGCGACCCGCTCTGGCAGGACGGCTCGTTCTGGGGCATCGACTACCTGTTCGGTGTGCGCGACACGGCAGGGCAGTTCACCGGCTTCTGGGCGCATTCGCTCGCCGAAGAGAAGCGGGCACTCATCGACTTCCTCGCCTATGTCGCCGAGCGCCGAGAGCGCCACCCCGACCTGCACATCTATCACTACGCCTCCTACGAGCGCACGCACCTGCTGAGCATCGCCGCCCGCCACGGCGTCGGGGAGGATCAGATCGACGACCTGCTGCGCGCGGGCGTGCTGGTCGACCTTTACCCGGTGGTGAAGCGGGCGCTCGTGATCGGCAGCCCCAGCT
This sequence comes from Agrococcus sp. ARC_14, assembly GCF_022436485.1. Lineage (NCBI taxonomy): Bacteria > Bacillati > Actinomycetota > Actinomycetes > Micrococcales > Microbacteriaceae > Agrococcus > Agrococcus sp. ARC_14. Next base: position 64,825 of record NZ_JAKUDO010000002.1, on the reverse strand, counting down.
ATTCGCTCAAGAAGCTCGAGCCGCTTTACATGCCGGCCGAGCGCGCCGGCGAGGTGACGAACGCGGGCGACTCGATCGTCTGGTTCCAGGAGGCGACGGAGCTGCGCGACGCGGGCGAGCACGACGAGGCGGATCGCCTCTTCGCCCAGATTGAGGAGTACAACGCCTACGACGTCGAGTCGACCCACCGGCTGCGCGACTGGCTGCGCGGTCTCGTCGCCGACCACGAGGACGAGCGGATGCCCGCCTCACCACCCAAGGAGCTCTCACCCGAGCAGTCAGAGATCATCGAGGCGCGGGAGCGGCTCGTCGAGCGGCTGCTTGCGCGGGCGGGCGACGATCCAGCGCATCGCGACGCCGATCAAACGGCGCTGTGGCTCGCCTCCGCTGCGGTCGGCTTCCACACCCGCGAGCGCAAGACGTTCTGGTGGGAACACTTCTCGCGGCTCGATGGCGCGATCGAGGAATGGCGAGATGAGCGCGAGGTCGTCACTGTCGACGAAGTTCTCTATGTGAGCCCGTGGCGACCCGAGAAGCGCAGTGTGGTTCGGCGCATCCGGTTCCGCGGCACTCTCGCGCCTGGTTCGCGCCTCGGCAGTGAGGCGAGCGGAATGTACGCGGCCTACGAGCAGCCGACGGCGATCGACCCCGATGCGATCACCGTCCTGCGTGCCCACAACCGCACGGTGCTGTCGGCCGACGGTGATGTCTTCGAACTCGCGGAGCGGCAGGGCGATGTGCCGGAGCAGTGGAGTGAACTGCCGATCGCGATGGCTCCGGCGCAGCCGCCGAACTCCCGCCCGCTCAGCGAGTCGATCGAGGCTTGGGCAGAGAGGGTCGCGACGGCGGCGGCGCAGGGTGGCCCGCTGGTGGCTTCCCTGCCCGACGAGGCCGCGCTCGACGTGTTGCGGCGGCGGGTGCCGAGCGCGCTCGCCGAGGTGAGCGATGGCGAGACGGCGACGATCGACGCGGTGGCGCGCTCGCTCGCCGAGCTCGATGCGCCGTTCGTCGCTGTGCAGGGCCCACCCGGCACCGGCAAGACCTACAGCGGGGCGCGCGTGATCGCCTCGCTCATCGACCGCGGCTGGCGCATCGGCGTCGTCGCCCAGTCGCACGCGACGGTCGAGCACATGCTCGAGGGCGTGATCGAGGCAGGCGTGCCGGCCGAACGCGTACTGAAGTCGCGCAAGACCGGCGATACGGGGGTGCACGGCTGGACCGTCTCGTCTGACCCGGAGCGCGACCTCGGCGACGACGCGGGCGTCATGGGCGGCACTGCGTGGACCTTCGCCGGGCTCGCGAACAAGAGTCGGCGGCCCCTCGACCTGCTCGTCATCGACGAGGCGGGCCAGTTCTCGCTCGCGAACACGATCGCGGCGGGCCAGGCTGCGCGCCAACTGCTCCTCATCGGCGACCCGCAGCAGCTACCGCAGGTGAGCCAGGGCACGCATCCGGCGCCCGTCGACGACTCGGCACTCGGGTGGCTGTGCGACGGGGCTGCAGTGGTGCCGCCGGAGTTCGGCTACTTCCTCGGCACGTCGTGGCGGATGCACCCACGGCTCTGCGAGGCCGTGTCCGACCTGGCGTACGACGGCCGGCTCGGCGCCCACGACTCGGAGCGCGCGATGCCAGGCATCGCACCCGGCCTCGTCCCGGTGCCCGTCGAGCATGTCGGCCGCACGACGTCGTCACCCGAGGAGGCGGCGGAGGTCGAGCGCATCTTCCGCGAGGTCGTTGGCCGCGAGTGGCACGACGGCAAGGAGCGGCGCACGCTCACTGCCGCTGACGTGATCGTCGTCGCCCCCTACAACGCGCAGGTGGGCCTGCTGCAAGACCGGCTGCAGGCCGCCGGTTTCGGCGACGCGTCGGTCGGCACGGTCGATCGCTTCCAGGGGCGGGAGGCCGCGGTGGTGATCGTCTCGATGAGCGCGTCGAGCGCCGCCGAAGTGCCGCGCGGCATCGACTTCCTCCTGTCGATCAACCGCCTCAACGTCGCGATCTCCCGCGGTCAGTGGCTCGCCTACCTCGTGCACTCCCCCGGCCTGCGCGAGCATCTCCCGCCGACGCCAGACGGCGTCGCGCAACTGAGCGCGTTCCTGCGACTGGTGAGCGGGAACGAGGAGGCTCAGACCACAGTCACCCAGTAGTCGCCCATGCACTGGCCCTCGCAACTGGCAGCCCTCTTGGCGATTCGCGCGACGCCACGAGCGCGCGACGCGATCGCTGACATGTGTGACTACGGCAGCACTGCTGCAAGGGTCTGTGCGATCACCGGAGCAATGCGACGCCCGTTCTGGAGGTAGATCGGCATCATCGACGCGATCGGTCGATTGCCGATGACGATGCGCCCATCTGTGTCGAGCACTGCGACCGGCTGCTCGTCGCGGAAGATCACCCAGAGGTTCTCCCACGGGTGGAACTTGGTGCGGCCCGGCGACAACGTCGCCAGCATCTCCCGCCCTTCGGCGAATCCGTCAAGCACATTGGGCTCGGGGTAACTCGCGTTATACCCCCACATCTCCCGGGGGACGACGAGTCGCGCATCCCACCGGTGGCGGTCATCGACCTGCGACTGCAACACCTGCGCGATCACGCGGTACGTCAGCGAACGTGGCGTCGTCGCGCGCCGGCCCATGGGCCAAGCAGTCACCTTCTCGACGAGCTTGATGACATCGAAGGGCTCATCCGCGGTCAACAGCGTGTGCAACGCCACGGGCTGCCAGGGCTGCTCGCTGTGCACATGCACGCTGCCGCCGTTGCGATTGAGATCGACCCTCACCTCGAAGTCGCTCAGCTCTCCGTCGCGCACGCCGAGGCAGTCGTAGAACCCGTCGAGCGGAAAGTGGTTCCACACGATGAGCCGCGAATTGCGTCGTGCGAGCGTCGCCGCCATCCACCAGGAGAGGGCGTTCGCCCGCTGCCAGGCCTTCGTCTGTCCACTGTTACTCATCGGAGTCCTCCACGTGACCCGCGTGGAGCCGGACGGCCGCCACAGATTCTGAAGACGCAACTGATCCTGCCGCCTCGGCAGCCAGCTTTCGCACCGCGTTAAGCAGGAAAGGCTCCGGCTCGTACCGCACCATCTTCGCCGCCAGCGCCTCGAGCGCGTCCTCGACATCAGCATGCAGGTGCCGCACCGCATACAGCGCAGCCACCGCCGCGGTCCGCGACCGCGACTCGAGGCAGTGCAGCAGCACCTCGCGGCCCTCAGCGCGCATGGTCGCGACGGCGTCCGCCGCATCGATGAGCACGAAGTCGAGGTGGGGGTTCTTGCCTGGCTGGTCGATGAGGCGCACCTCGTCATGGTTCTCTCGCACTACCGGCGCTTGTGCGTTGCCGACGCGGCAGAGCGAGACGACACCGTCGATCGACTCGGGCAGCGAAGCCAGCGCGGCGAGATCGCCCAGCCACACCCCCTCATCGAGCGGGTGTTGCACGAGCGTAGGCCCCAACTTCGAGGGGAAGGTCGGCGCGGTCGGCCAGCCGTTCGCGTCGGGCCCGGCGCCGATCGCAAGGGTCGTGAGCTCGACCAGCGTGCGGCGATCGCCGACCACGCCGTCGCCGGCCCAGCCGTGCAGGTGCCGCTGCAGCGACCATGGCAGTGCCGATGCGCCATAGACGGCGCCCGCGAGCGCGCCCGCGATCGCCGCCACGGTGTCGGTGTCGTTTCCGCAGCGCACCGCAAGCTCGAGCGTCGCCGCGAGCGTGTCCGCGTACGTGATCGCCGACCAAGCCGCTTGGAACGCGCCGACGACCCAGCCGTTGTTCGCGGTCAGCTCCCACGGCATCCGCCCCTCGGCTTCGGATGCGAGGTCGCGCCAGCGCTGCTGCCGCTCGGCGGGCAAGTGCGTGATGCCGCGCTCGAGCTCGAGCTCGCCGGTCTCGATCGCGTGGGCGATCGCGACCGTCCAGATGACGGATGCGTCGCCGGCGTCGTCGTCGTAGTGCGTGAGTTCCGAGATGGCACGTGCCGCACGCACTGCGCGAGCGTGGTCGCCGAGGTACCCGAGCGCGACGGGTCCGGTGCGCATGAGCGAGCCGTTGCCAGCGGTGCGGCCAGTCGACGCATGCAGGCGCTCGGTGGTCAGGCGCGCTCCCTCGGCGTTCTCGGCGTTCCACCGCGGCAGGTGCTGGAGCACGCGGCGGGTCTGCGTGCCGACATCCTTCGCCTCGTAGGTCCAGTCGACCCAAGTCTTGACAATCTGGTCGAGCGTCGCCTCGTTGTCGAGCGAGCGTCCCTCGGCGAGGGCCCGCAGTAAGGGCATCGCCATAGCGGTGTCGTCGGTCCACTCGCCGAGCTCCCACCCGCCGCCGGCCTTGGTGATGATGGGCGTGGGCGGCAGCACGGCCGCCTTGAACTCGTAGGGCGCGCCGAGCGCGTCACCAGCGGCGGAGGCAAGGATCGTGCCGAGTGCGCGATCCTGCTGGGCGGAGTTGAGGGCCATGGTGGCCTCCTTTCGACGAGCGGGTTTGCTCACTCGTGATCTAACTCGATGCCACCGACATTAGCGCGAATCTGCTTGAATGCATGCATGGCCGATCGCAAGGGCAAGCAGCTCACCGACTACCCGCGCCCCTCGGTCGCGGTCGACACCGCGGTGCTCACCGTCGCCCACGGCCAGCTCTGCGTCGGCCTGCTTACCGACGGGCGCTCCCCCAAGCGCCGCCTGCCTGGCACCTTCCTCCATGAGGGAGAGACGCTGGCGGATGCGGTACGTCGCTCCCTGCGCGAGAAGGCGGGTATCGAGGGGGTCGAGCCGGTGCAGCTGCACGTGTTCGATGCGCCGGGGCGCGATACGCGAGGCTGGGTGATCACGGTGGCGAACCTCGCTACGGTGCGAGCGGACGCAGTCGGTTCCCTCCCGCTCATACCCGTCGGTGACGCCGCGGGCCTGGACTTCGATCACGACGACATCGTGAAGCTCGCGGCCATGCGGCTGCGCGCCGACTATTCCGAGCACCCGGACCCCGCGGGCCTCCTCACGCAACCGTTCAAGATCGGACAACTGCGCGAACTTCATGCTGCCGTGGCGGGTGAGCTATCACAGCCGGACACCTTCCGACGACGAATGCTCCCCCGCCTCTCAGCGGTCGGCATCGAGCGCCGCGGAAGTGTCGGCAAGCCCGCTGCACTGTTCCGGAGGATCACCATCGACTAGCGTCGCCCAGGCGTCCCGCCGTTGCATACCCGCAAGGCTGCGTTGGATGAGGCAAATGTCCGCACGGGTCGAGGTTCGTCAGTAACGTGTCCCTAGGCTCGGGCGGATGCGGCTCGAGTCTGGCGACCTCCGCACCCATCCAATATCAGCCGGTGAACCAATCGCGAATCGGCTTCTTCTTCCTGGGATCGTATTGTGCCGCGTCGGCGTCGGTAGCTGCTCTTCGAAGTTGCATAAAAGGACGCTCGCTCTCAGGCAGCATGGTGAGTTCGTTCTCGAACCCGTCGAGGATTGATTGATAAGGTGGCCTAGTCGCGGCTCCATGGATGCCTCGACGCCACTGGTGCCAGGTGACCGTCGTGATCAGTCCGGCCTCACGCTGGTCCGCTTCGTCCTCACACAACTCGAGATATGACCACAGCCTACTGCGCGTCTCTGAATGCGCTTGCGCGGATGCAGGCATCTCCCCCCGCACAAGGGCAATGCGATCTTCGGCACTCAAGGCGTCCATGATCTGCCAATAGCGCTGAACGTAAATGTCTTCGAACTCGTGCTTCCGCGCTCGGTTCGCCTGCCTGACTTGCAAAGCCACTCCGACGATGGCCATCACTGCCAAAGTGACTGTGCACCATTCTGCCCACGTGCCAGGTTCCATTCCGCTTCCTTTATCGTTCGATGAGATTGCGGGCCCCATGTGGGGTTCGACAGCGGCGCGACCTCCGGCAAGCGAGTCTGCGCGGACATAGTTCGCACGTGGCCTCTGGTCACGCGCGGGAAACCGCTCGTCGGCTGGTCAAGCACGCCACCCGTCGCTGGGGACTTGCGCGAACAGGTCCTCGATCGTCACAACCGGAGTCTGGGTGTAGATCAGGTCGACCCTCGCGTCGCTCGCACGGATTGCCGTGAAGTGCTCGCGCGCGGCCATGATCTTCCTCTGCTCCGAGGGCCGCAACGCCGAGAGATCCGTGGTGCCTTTGGTCTCCGCCACAAAGTAGACCGTCTCCGCTTCACCGTCCGCCACGACGGCCGCCCAGTCAGGATTGTAGGAGCCGAGCGGCGTCGGCACGGTGAAGGATGCCGGCAACTTCACGAAGAGCTGCACCGACTCGTGCTGCTGCAACTGCCGGGCGAACTCTCGCTCAACTGCGGAATCGGTGACGACATGCTCGTACACCGACTTCGAGAAGTGCAGGGGCTCGCCGTCAGCGTCAGCGACGATGTTCCCACCCGAGCCGACGTACCCAGACAGTTCGCGCTCCGTGAAGATCTCCTGCGCGTAGGAGCGCTCTGCATCGGGCCGATCGGCCGGAATCCGGGTGTACTTTACGCCCGCGACAAGCAGCTGCTGCATGGCGCCGAGGAGGACCGAGGTCACTTGGTCGATGAACTTCTGAGGATTGCGCTTGAATCCGTCGAGCCGCCCCGAGTTGGCGAGCACTCGCGCGAGCGTTGCCCGGGTGAGCTGCGTGCGATCGGCGAGCAACGACAGGATGTCGGGCAGATCCTCCGCGTCGGCGTAGTTCACCTTCGCGCGAGACGCCTCGCCATCGAAACCGGACACACCGTCATGACCAACTCGCACGATGGTGCTGACCCACGTGGCCTTCCGAGTTGGGACCGGAGGCATCCCGACCACCGCTCCAGTCAACTCTTGCTCAAGTTGCTCCTGCTTAATGTCCAACTCGTAGACGGTGCGGTGCCGAATCCGGCTCCACAGCTCGGCGAACTGCGGCGACTGCAACTGTGACTGCGACGCCTTCACCGAGCGATGAGTGCGTGCTGGCCGAATGTCGATCGGGCGCGCGAGCCTGCGTACGGCGTGCACCACCGCCTGCACCGCCGCTGCCGGCACTGCGGCCGCGATGATCGATCGAAGCCGCTCAGGATCGTTGGCGACCAGTGCGCGCAGTGAGTCCTGCACCACGCCCTTGCTGTCGACATACCCATCCGACTCGAGGGCATCGACCAGCGCTCCAGCGGCATCCGCACCGATCGGCGTCGCGGTCGGCCTTCCATCGACATCGGCCGTGTACTGGATCGTTGAGATGCCAGCTGCGGTGACGATGCCGAACGTGAGACCGAGCTCCTCGGCGAGCTCCTTCTGCAACCCTTCGGCGAATGTCGCGAAGTCCTCGTGCGCGATCACGGTGAGGCGGTTGATCGATCGATCGCGTTCGCGCTCACCCGCGCCGTTGACTGCGAGGCGCAGGCCGCGCCCCACGGACTGCCGCCGCCAGCGCTCCGTGCCGGTATTGCGCAGCACACAGATCTGGAACACGTTTGGATTGTCCCAACCCTCCTGCAGGGCGGAGTGAGTGAACACGAACCTGATCGGCGTTCCGGGCGTCGTAAGGCCCTCCTTGTCGCGCATGATCTGCTCGTATGCAAGACCGGCCGCCTGGCGCCCTTTCTCGGTGGTCTCCGACGTGTCGATGAGCCGGTCGCCGACCTTCTTCGATCGATCGATCGAGAAGTACCCCTGATGTGCCGCCCTCGCTGTCTCCTCCGGTGTGAGCCCTGATCGCAGCACCTGGTACTTCTGCTCTGTGACTAGCTTCGCGTATTGATCTTCGAAGATGCGGGCGTAGTCTCCGGGCTGCTCGACGCCGTCGGAGTCGTAACGCCTGTAGTTAGCGACGTGGTCGATGAAGAACAGGCTGAGGACCTTGACCTTCTCTGCCCCGCGCCCAGCACGCTCGGCAACGGCGAGCTCCTTGTCGAGGTGCCGTCGGATCGTCCGCGCTATCATCTCTCGCGTGCGCTCGATCGGAGCGAGGTCATCGCCGGACACCTCGCCGACGCCGAGTGGCTCCGCGAGAGTGGTGAGCTGGATCCAGCCGTCGTCTCCGAACCGAATGTTCTCCACGTCATAGGCGCGGTAGCGCTCGAGCCCGGTGACATCGGCGAGGTTGTCGCCCACCGTGACGGTCTTGACGGTGCGGGTAGTGCTTCCGCCTGATTCAGTGTCGACGCGCACCTTCGCACTAATCGCTCCGCTCCTGCGGCTCGTGGAGTCAAGCTTGACGTATGCCCGAGTTCCCGAAGCCTCGGTCTCCAGCGCATCGACCTCGATCTGCTTGACGAGCTGGTTGTCATGCGCTGCGATGGAATCGAGCGCGAAGACGAGGTTGGCCTTGTCGCTCTTGGGATGCGTGGCTGAGTACCGCACCGAGGCGATCGCACCGAACTCCTCGAGTGCCGTTCGACCGGCGCCCTTCTTCTTCCCGAACCCGGCATCGCCGTACACCGACTGGGGTTCATCGATGATGAGGAAGGGCCGCGTGGCACGGATGAGGTCGATCGCCTTCTCCCCGCCGAGCGCTTCAGATGGCTTGCGGATGTTGTTGGTCGCCTTGTTGATCGCGGCGACCGTGACGATCATGATCTGGATCGAGTCGGCGACCGCGAACGACCGAACGCGCGAGAGGTTGGTCGAGTCGTACTGGAAGTGCTCGACCGGGGGGTTCCCATACAGGGCAGCGAAGTGATCCCGCAGCTGCCGGATCGAGGTCTCCACGCCTTCCTTGATCGCGACCGACGGCACTACGATGACGAACTTCGTGAACCCGTAGAGCTGGTGCAGTTCGTAGATCGTGCGCAGGTAGACGTAGGTCTTGCCCGTGCCCGTCTCCATCTCGACCGTGAAGTTCATCGACTGCAGCGACGCCTCTGGCAGCAGACCGGTCGCGGCCTGAACAGCGTGCAGGTTCTCGAGGATCGTCTCGTCGTCGAGCTTGCGTCGGTTGCCGATGCCGAGATCAGAGACGTCGCCGACATCGATCTGCCCGGAGCGTCGGGCGAGCACTGTGAACTGGGATGCCAGCGCCTCTTGGCCCGCGAACAGTCCTGTGACCGCGTCGATCGCCTGCCGCTGGTAGTCGAGGTTCTCCTCGAACTTCCACGTCGTGGCCATCAGACGGATCGCAGCGTCGTGATGCCAACCTGGTTGAGCGCGGCCGCAAGGTTGAGCTTGGCGGAGCTGTCGGCGAAACCGGTGTCACGCACCACCACGGAGACGTCGGACTCGGGTGCGTCTTCGTCCCGCCAAGCCTGGATCGCGCGAGCAATCTCCTTCGCGCGTTGCACGGTGATGTCTGTGCCGAAGTGCGCGAAGAGCGTGCCGCCGCCGACGCTGTACAGCGTCGATCCGGCGACCTCACGCTGCTCCACTGGGACCGTGAGCTCCACCCCCAGGCGCAGCATCATCTCGACAAGCAGGTCGTCGGTCGTACGGCCTTCGACGAGGTTGTCTACTGCGTCGAGCAGCGTCTGACCAACATCCCCGTCGACCTCGCCTCCCCAACTCTGAATGTTTGATGCCGCCAGCCGGTACGACCGGAAGCCGAGGTCGATGGGCCCGCTCGCCGATCCTCGCTCGTCCGCGATCTGCCGGCCCGCGCGCCGAAGCCGCTCGCGAGTGACGTCGGCGATGGACTCGTAGTCGTCGCGATCGATGTTCTCGTCGACTTGAACGAGGACGTAGCGTCGCCGACCACCATCCGATGCATTCAACTCCAGGACGGCGTGACCAGTCGACCCCGAGCCGGCGAAGAAGTCAAGCACGAGCGCGTCAGGTTTTTCCCCCGAGACGAGCCCGATCCACCGGGTAAGGACGTCGACGTCCTTGGGGAAAGTGAATGGAGAATCTCCGCCGAACAACTGCTTCATTCGGCGTCCTGCGTGTGTACGCTGGCGTTCAAACACGGACATGACGACCTGTCCAGTGACGGCTTCCAGTCGCTTCTTCAGTCGAATCGGCCTTGTGTGATCGTCGCGGAAGATGATCTCACCCGCGTCGATCGCCTGCTGCATTCGCTCGGGAGCCGCATAGAGCCACCCGCGTTCCGGAATGGGGACAGGTAGACCCGTGTCCGGATGGAGCACATCGTACTTGGGACCTTTCCCTCCCGGCCAAGTAAGGTCTGTATCGCCGGCGAGTGCACCATCGGGAAGAAAGTAGGTGTAGCGAGACATTGCCTGCACCGGGTCATCCGCTCGCTTCGACTTGAACCATGCTCGCATTGCGCTTGTGGCCGCACGCTCATCTGGCCCGAACTGCTCCCACACTCGGCGGCCCTGCGCGATGACGTCGTCGACGCCCTCCTTCTCCTCCCGCCAGCGCACACCCTGCGCTGCCAGCGTCTGCTCGTTCTTGGCGTAGATAAGCATGTAGTCATGTCCGACGGAGATGTAGCGGGAGTCGTTCTTGCGTCCGCCCTGCCACACGACCGTTGCGATGAAGTTCTCAGCCCCGAAGACCTGGTCGAGCAGGAGCTTCAGGTTCGCCTGCTCGTTGTCGTCGATCGCTGCGATGAGGACACCGTCGTCGGCAAGCATGTCGCGCGCAGCCCAGAGCCGCGGATGCATCATGCTCAACCAGCTCGAGTGCTTGCGGCCCGATGTCTCGGAGACCTGCACGAGCCTTCCGACCTCGTCGCGGTCGCCGGATGCAGTTTCGAACTCGCTTGCCGACTGCTCGCGCTTGTCGTCGTACACAAGATCGCCCGCGGTGTTGTAAGGCGGATCGATGTAGATGACGTCAACCTTGCCTGCATACGCCCGACGCAACAGACGCAGCACAGCGAGGTTGTCACCTTCGACCACCAAGTTCTGCGTGCCGTCCCAATCGACGGATTCGTCTGGGCGCGGAAGCAGCGTGCCATCGGGCGGCAGGAGCGCCAGGCGCCGCGATTCTGCCTTGCCAGGCCAGCTCAGCCCGAACTTCTCCTGGCCGGCCACGACCTCGTGGCCCGCGAGCGCCTGCAGGACCTCGAAGTCGATGCCGGTCTCGTCCACGGCATCGGGGAAGGCGCGCGTGACGAGATCCGTCAGGAGGTCGGCGTTCGACGCCGCCTCACCAGGGCCACTCAGGGACTCGACGGGAACGAACCGATCGGACATTGTTCTCCTCAGAGGGGATTCAGGGCTACTCAGGAGCGTAGAGGGCGGCGCCGACATCCGAGCATTTGGCGCGGATCCTCTTTGCCTCTCTATTGAGGTCGATACGTTCCTGCATCTGCTTCGTGCGCTGCAGGCGACGCTGCACCGCGATGAGCTCGGCCGCCAGGCGATGCAGCTCAAGTCGAGAGCGAAGCGCCTCGCCGGCGGTGAGCGCACCGTTGGGCTTCGCATCTCCGGCGGCGAGCCGCCGAGCGACATCCGAGTACCAACTCCAAAGGTCTGTGCGATCCAGCGGCGCGAAGCAGCGCGCAGAAGTGCCGGCGGACGCAGCGTCGACGGTGAGCACGACTTCAATCACCGAGCGGGCGGCGTCAACTTGGCTTGCCCGCGTCACGGCAACGCTCAGTTCAGCGAGACCGCTCGCTGCGGTCGTGAGCAGCACGAGCGGTCGCGGCATCGCCCGCATGAGCAGATCACATAGTCTCGCTCGGTCCTGCGCTGTGGCGGTGTCGGCGACCGCGAGATGCAGCACAGCGACATCCAGCACGGTGCGCTCCGAGGAGCGGCTCGCAGACATGCTCGTCGTCTGCGGCGACAGGACAGCGACGACCTGCGCGGACGAGACCTTCGCGGCGATCAGGCGCGAGTCGGCAGTCGTCTCCACGATCAACTCCTGGAGCATCTTCTTCGTCAGTCGCTCGCCGACGACGGCACTCTCCGGAATACCGAGGAGTTCAACGACATCGAACGTCACGGCACGAGCGCCATCCACGCGACGAGGTCGACGACGTCGAGGCCAGGGGCGTCGTCGCCTGCGCCCAATTGCGTCGCGCCGGCGGAGAACAGGGAGGCCACCCGGTTCTCGGAGCCGCGGCGGGATGCGGCCGCGACGGCGGCGGCGAGCAAGCGCCGGTAGTGGCGCATGTCTCGACCATCCTGCGTCGACCGCGCGAACTCGCGCACCGCCTCGACATCAATGGCGGTTCCTTCGGTGCCGTGCAGCCGCAGCACATCCAGTGCCAACTTCGGGTCTTCAACCGGATGGGCGAGGGATCCGTCGTCGGTGACGTATAGCAGGAGGTGCGGAGCAAGTGGGTACGAAGGGGTGAGCGGGATCTGTCCATCCCGGACTCGCAGCAGGAACACGGCACCGGGCGCCAACCCATCCGTGGCCAGACTCTGCTGGAAGCGCGCGACGGCGAACAGAGCGAGCGGCCACGACTGGACCGTTTCGAGATCAGCGTGATCGTGTGATGCAATATCCATGCGGAAGTCGGAGAGCGTGAGGTCGGTGATCGAGAGGCCGCCAGCCAGGTCTTCCATCGAGGGCGCGGTCGTCTGCATCTGCTCGAGCTGCATGCGGCGATAGTCGAGGTCGTTCATGGCCTTCTGCTCGTTCTGGGTGAGCAGATTCTCCTCACCGGTCGCGGAGACATCGAGCAGTGCCATTCGTCCCGAGACGCGCTTCTCGAGGTTGATATACGTCTCGAGATCGATGTCGGGCCAAAAGTTGACAAGTTGCACGCTGGTGCTGCGGGTGCCGATGCGGTCCACTCGTCCGAACCGCTGGACGATGCGCACGGGGTTCCAGTGGATGTCGTAGTTGACCACGGTGTCGCAGTCCTGCAGGTTCTGCCCCTCCGAGATCGCATCCGTGCCGATCAGAAGGTCGATCGATTCGCCGTGCTCGTCGCCACCCTTCGACAATGGCGAGAAACGCTGCAGCACCGAGTGCATATCGGTACGCGCCAAGGGCAGCGTCGACCTCGTGGACGATCCGGTGATCAGGCCGACGTGGATTCCGAGCTCGTCACGCGCCCACTCGCGCAGTTGCGCATAGAGGTACTCGGCAGTGTCGGAGAACGCGGTGAAGATCAACACTTTGCGGTTGCCGTCGTTGAACGGCGCCGTGACTTTCTCGCGCACGTAGCCCCTGAGCCGCTGGAGTTTCAGGTCGCGTGACGGCGTGATTTGCGCGAACTCCTCCTGCAGCAACTGCAGCGTTTCCAGGTCGTCGTGGAGGTCTTGCCTCCAGCGACGCCGATCGATGTCCGACAGCAGGATCTTCACGCGAGTGCCGATCACCGCGTCCTCGAACATCGGATCTTCGAAGTCGAGGTCGCTCCAGTCCTCTCCTTCGATCTCGCTCAAAGAGAGTGATCGTCCGGGGTCGCGCTCGAAAGCCTCGATCGCGTCGAGCACGGCCCGGACCGTGCTCAGCAGCTTGCGCAGCGTCATAGTGATCGAGTGCGTTGACGACTCGAGGCGCTTCAGCAGGTTGACCCGCATGAGGTGCACGATGTTGTTTTCGCGGTCGGTCTGGGCGAAGTACTTGCTCCCCGTTCCCCACTTGTAGTCGTAGAGCTGCTCGTACCTACCGAGCATCCCCGAGAAGACGTAGCTCATGGGCTTGTACGCCGCCAAGTTCATCCCGAGGATATGCCGGTTGACCTCTGCCAACGGCATCAGCGCGTCGTCCGCATCGACCGCGGACTTGATGTTGATGGGCGGGCGACGAACAGGGAAGCTCCCCACATCGCGGGAGCTGTAGTACTTCTCGATGTGCTTGCGTGATCGCGCGATCGTCATCAGGTCGAGCAGGCGCACGTAGTCGAAGCCGAGATGACTCACCAGTGATTTCGCGCTGCGTTGCGACTCGGGTGCCTCCTGCCAGGCGCGGAACCTCATCTGCGCCTGACGCAACGTGGACTCGATCGAGGCGATCCCTTCACCGGAGAGCGCCCGGTCATCGCCTTCAGTGGCGAACAGCACCTGATTCTTCAGGTCGGCGAGCCGTGTGTTAACCGGCGTCGCCGAGAGCATCAGCACCTTCGTCTTCACACCCGATCTGAGCACTTCATCCATCAGTCGCTGATATCGCGTGACCCGGCTCTTGGACGGTGAAGTGTTGCGGAAGTTGTGGGACTCGTCAATCACAACCAGGTCGTAGTTGCCCCAATTGAGGTGCGCCAGATCGATGTCGCCGGAGATCCCGGATGACCGTGTGAGGTCGGTGTGGTTGAGCACGTCGTAACGGAGGCGGTCACCGGCAAGCGGGTTGCGCCCATCGTTGGCTCGGTACAGCGTCCAGTTCTCGCGGAGCCGCTTCGGCGCGAGCACGAGCACGCGGTCGTTGCGCAGCTCGTAGAACTTGATGACCGCGAGCGCCTCAAAAGTCTTCCCGAGGCCAACACTGTCGGCGAGGATGCAGCCGTTGTGGCGCTCGAGCTTCTCAATGACGCCGAGCACGCCGTCGCGCTGGAATGAGTAGAGCTTCTTCCATACCTCCGAATCGAAGAAGCCCATTTGCTGTTGAGCCCCGAAGGCATCCGTCCCCGCGTCGACGAAGTCCTCGAACAGAGCTGTGAGGATGCGGAGGTAGGCGGACTCGGGTGTGTTGTCCTGGCTCAGCACGCGCAGTGCTGCCCGGAACTCCTCGTCAACCAGACGTGTCGCATCCGTGCTGTGCCAGATCTTGTCCATGATCGCCTCAGCACGCGCGACACGCTCGGTCGACCGTTCGACGGACGTGAACAGCATGGCGTCGTGGCTGGCGACCAGCCCGAGAGCCTCAGACTCGAATCCTGCGCCTTCCACGACGACCGAAGCCGAACCGCGCATGCTGAGCCACGTTTCGCGAATGGTGCGCGTGACCTCCTTCGCACTCAGGTGATCGGTCGACCATGTAGTGCACTCGCGAGCGATGCGGTGCTGGTCGAGGCGCGCGCGCTGGAGGTTCTCGGAGTGCCCGCCATTCAGGTGGGCATGCTGCCAGTCGCGCCACAACAGCAAGCGCACAGTCGAGTGCTCGAGCTGGTCCTTCAGCGCGTCCCAGGCGAATAGCGAGAAGCTCTGCGAAAGTGCGTCGACGTGCGTCGAGTCAGCGAACGCGCCACGAACCGCGTCACGGACCTCTCGGCCGTTTGCCGCGAAGTATGACTCGGAGTCACCCATCGGAATACCCAGTCTGGTCAGAGTTCAATCGCCACCCATCTGATATTCGAAAGCCTGTCGGACCACGCTCATGACGTAGTCGAACTCAATGTCGGCATCAAATGCAATTTGCGTTTCCCCTACGCCCCAGTGGCCAATCGCGCTCACGTCACGCGCGACCCCTCGCTCATCTCGGAGTTCGGATGTCGGGAGGTTGAGCACGAGCAGCAGGCGCGCCGCCTGCGGGATGACCTCGAGGAACGTCTCCTCAGAGCGGAACACGATACGCACTTTAAGGAAGTCGATCGAGATCGAAGGATCGAGCGCCAGCACTTGCTCAGCAAGACGGTCGAACTGCGCCCGTCGCTCGGGACGCAGCAGGTTTGGGTGATCCTCGATCGCGTAACCCGTGCTCGAACGGCTCTCCTCGTAGTGCTCAAGCACAGCCGGATCCAGCTCGGGACGGCGCCAGATTTCGCGCGCCCGGCCGGCCAACCTCGCCGCTCTCTCCTCGATAGCCTCAGCGTCCCATACCTCGAGCTGGCCGATGCCCTGGTTGAGGCGTAGCGGGCTCTGCCGAAACCCTCCCTGCATGTCCCGCTTCTCAACGAACGGCCGATCCGAGTACTCGGAGTTGTAGCCAGTCAGCGTCAGGTTCCCGAGTGTGTGCAAGTACTTCTCCTGCACAGCTCTCCAGTCTTGGCCGAGCGCCTCGCACCACTCCGGCCTCAGGGACTCGTTCTGCGGAAGGATGTGCTCGATCGTGTACTCCTCGGTCGGTACCGGCTCTTTCCTTCCCTGATTCTCTAGTTTACGCAGCAGGTAGGATCGACGCTTGAAATGATAGGCGTCGAAGGTCACGAGCTTCTCCTGAAACTCCGCATCGGTCGGAAAAGCCCGGTAGCCCTGCATGCGAAGGAAGTGCGCCTTGACGCTCTCGAGGTAGCGATCCTTGCGTAGCGAACGACCGAACATCTGGAACGTTCTGTTGAGCGAATTCGTTGCATGTCCGACGACGGCTCGGCGGAAAACATAGGACGTGACCATGTCTACAATCACGACGAACTCGTCGCGGGCGACAGCGCCAAGGTCGTAGTCGGTGTACACCTCGAGGAGGAATGGATAGACGACATCGGCGCGGATCTGGGCCAGGTCGTCGAAGGCACGCTTGAGCGCAGGATCGACCTCCTTGCTCAGCACGAAGGCGGCGTATCGCCGTGAGTGTTCGCGGAGATCGACCACCAGGGGCTCGATCGAGTCGTCATGGGTGCGGCGCTTGGCCGCGTGGTCTTTGAAAGCCTCGTAGAGGTCATCCTGCCTCGGAATGGTGCCCGTCACGAGGGTGAGGTAGTCGCGAATGAACTGATCGAAGCGCCACTCTGCCGCGGCGAAGTCGAGTTCCATCGGCCGCCAAAGTCCTCGCCACAGCCGCTCCTGCTCGGCCATCGGTAGGTCCATCAGCACGAAATTCCTGATGAGGTCGGCCTGCGACAGCTTCTTGCCGGTTGAATTCATAGCTTCGAAGACGAGTTGGGGGTGGTCGGTGCCGAGTTCCAGGCTGACGTCGACGACCTGCAACTTCGCGAGGCCACGGCAAACGACGGCAAGGTCGGTCTTCGGATCGCTGACCTTCGAGCGTATGCGGTCGTAGTTCTCCAGCACCCGGCTCGTGATGCCCGAAGGACGCTCCCTGCCATCAACGATTGACTTGAGAGCCTCCCGATCGCCCGCGGAGAGCAGCAACTTGTAGCGGCGTTCGTCGTTCTTGAATCGGTTCCGAAGGTAGGAGTCTCGAATCTCGGCGGGGGAGAAACCCTCGACGGGCTCCTGCTGACTCTCCGGTGCCAGTTCGAGGTGGTCGGCGAGCGCTGCGAGGATCAGCGTCAGCGTCGTGACGCGCTGCTGGCCGTCGATGATGAGGTTGGGGGCCTGGTTGGTCTTGGTCCCGGCGGACTTCTCGACGTAGACGACCGAACCCGTGAAGTGTGCCCCGAGTTCACTGTTCTGCCCAGCGCGAATGATGTCGCGCCACAGTTGATCGCATTCGGCGTCGCCCCATGCGTACGCGCGTTGAAAGATTGGAACCTCGAACTGGCTGATCACTTTGAGCAGATCAAGCAGGTTGGCATCGTCGGCCTTCATGATCACGACGATAGTGCGACCCCCTGACTCGTATTAGCGCCGCACCGACCAGAAGTGAAGGAAGATCAGCTGAGTCGCGATGAGGCTCCTCCCCTACAGCTTTGGACCGGCAGTGTGCCCCCTCGACAGCCGGCCGACATCGGGCGGTTCATAGCCGTGGGCGACGAGGCGGAGCACGCATTAAGTGCTGAAAGTGCGTCGGCGGGACCGCTGTTCGCCGCTGCCTTGCTTCAGCACCGTGTCGACGACGAGTGCCGCGGACACCACGAGTGAGAGGAGTGGGTCTTCGAGCTGCCGGTGCATCTCGAGGACGTAGTTGTCAGCCTTGGTGAAGTTCTCTTTGCCGAGTCCCGCCCAGGTTTTTGTGATCCGGCCCATCTCGTTGCCGCTGGGATCCTGAACACTGAAGTCCCAGGCGCGCCAACTCTCAGCGTTGATCGTGCCGAGCGTTTCGCCGTCTGCCTCCATCCTGAAACGTATGTTGAACCGGCCGCCCAGCACCGGGGCCATGACGCCGAAGTTCTCTTGCACAATCTGCCCGACGGGCGTGCCGCCCTCGCGCATGACGACAACTTTCGACTTCAACACCGCCGCCGGTCGGGTCAGCGTCAGGACTGGGCGGCCTTCACCATCGACGATCTGGAAGCGCTTGGTGGAATTCTCCCGGCTCATCACCACGCGCGACATGCTGTGTCCGTATTCGCGCACACCGCCCACCTTGTGCCCGTGCTGGTTGAAGACCGTGTATTCAGCCTTCCTCTCGAAGAACTTCGCCTTCTGATTCACGACCAAGATTTGCTCGGTGAACAGCGTCCCGCCCCCGACGCGTGCCTGGTCACCGACACCGAGTTTCTGCAGTTGGCGCTGCACCTTCTTGCTCGCTGCTGGAGTCGACGAAGGCATCTGCAAAGGCGCGACGAGTGCTGACTGGGTCTGCACGGGGAACGGCGGAGCGACGACCGGCGCATCAGTCATCTGGCGGCCCTGCGAGCCGACATGCTCCGTCCATTGCGCGCCGTCCCAGTAACGATGCTCGTGCCGACCGAAAGGGTCGGCGTACCAACCGGCTGGCACATGCTCACTCATGTTCCGGATGCTACAGCGGAGCGAGCGCCGGTCCGTCGAGAGCATGAGCACGACGGGCCGCAACTAACTTGCGCTCGCACGATGCTTAGTGAGCAGCAACTGGAGGCGCTGGTGCCGCTTGGGACTGCACGGGGCAACTGCTGGAACTTGGCCAGGCCCGGGCGCCGTCGCCCCCGATCTCGACGGCGAGTTCGTGCAGAAGCTCGATGAGCTCGGTGCGGGGAGGCCCTCCAGCCACGATTCGATCGACTCTGGCATGCGTAAAGCCTGCCTAGGGCTGGCGGCACTGCTCACGCCATGTCAGTGCCCCTCCATACCTTCATGACAAGTCGAGGCGCCCTCAGCTCCTCGATCCCATCCCTCTCCCTCCGACTCCCCAGGCCGGTGGGTTCACACTCCAGAAGGAGACATCCATGTCCAACATCCCTCCGCAGGGCTACGGCGCAGCGCCGCAGGCCCACGCACCCCAGTACGCACCGCAGGGCTATGCGCCTGCGCCTGGCACCGCATCCGCCCCGCCCCTCAGCGCGCCGCAGGCGCCGCTGAAGAGTTTCATCGCGACCTGGCTGTTCGCGATGCTGCTCGGACTGCTCGGTGTCGACCGCTTCTACCTCGGCAAAATCGGCACGGGCATCCTCAAGCTCGTGACCCTCGGCGGCCTGGGCATCTGGTGGCTCGTCGACCTGATCATCACCCTCACGGGCAACCAGACCGACAAGCAGCGGCGCCCGCTCGCCGGGTATGACCAGCACAAGAAGGTCGCGTGGATCGTCAGCGGCGTGTGGGTGCTGCTCGGCATCATCCTCGGCGCGGTCAATGGCGCGTCGGCGGGGAGCCGCGTGCCGGTGGCCGTGCCCGCCGTGACCGAGCCCGCCGCTGCGGCAGAGGCGCCGGCCGAAGCGCCGGTCATCGAGGAGCCGGAGGAAGTTGCAGAGAAGCCGGTCGCCGAGCCCGTCGTGGACGAGCCTGCCGACGACGCCGCCTCGTGGGCGGCCGGGAGCTTCGGCAGCTTCGACCCCGTCACGCAGCAGGGTTCGGGAGACTCGGTCATCGAGCTGCCCGCAGGCGTTGGCTTCGTGACCGCGACGCACACTGGCTCGGCGAACTTCATCGTGCAGGTGCTCGATGGCAGCAACCAGTCGACTGGCGACCTGCTCGTCAACACCATCGGCAACTACAGCGGCCAGGCCGCCTACGGTCTGAACGCCTTCGGTGAGGGCGCACGCCTGCAGGTGACCGCCGACGGTGCGTGGGAGCTGACCGTCGCGCCGATCGCGAACGCGCCGGAGCTTGCGCCCAGCGGCAGCGGCGACGGCGTCTTCCTCTACGGCGGCGATGCCGGTGCGGCTGCGATCACGCACGACGGCCAGGCGAACTTCATCGTGCAGCAGCACAGCGAAGACCTGTTCACGATGCCGTTGCTCGTCAACGACATCGGACCATACTCGGGCACGGTGCCCCTCAACGGCGGACCGTCGGTCATCACCGTGATGGCTGATGGCGGCTGGACGATCGCCGTGCAGTAGCTCGCCGCACGGATGGGCGGCCGCCAGGGACTGCGTCCTCGGCGGCCGCTGCGTTCGCGCAGGGAGGTTACCCCTCAGTCGGCTCCGGCAGGGGCGCGCCGCAGTCCCGACATTGCGCCGCCACGGGCACGAGCATGAAGCACTCGGTGCAGAGCACCTCCCGGATCGCCGGTGGCGGCGTCGCTCGGGGCGTAGCGCGGGGACCGCGGGGCGCGCTCGAGCGACTGCGCTTCGCAGGCGCGAGCGCGCGGGGCGTCAGCTGCGGTGCGCCGCCGTCCGCCGGCAGCGTCGCGCCGAAGAATCGGTAGCACTCGAAGCGGTCCTCCGCGGCGCCCTGCTCGCGCGCGCGCTCGCCGCCGCCCGCCGGTGCCCACGGGTAGTCGGCGCCGATGGCCAGATCAGCCCCGACGCAGAGCGACGTGAGGTGCGGCTCTCCCCGCGACTCGGCATCGTTCGAGACGCGGTCGAGCACGCGACCGATCCACTCGGGCGCGGGGTGCCGGGTGGAAATGCCAGTCGCCGCCTGGATGCGCTCGCTCAGCTGCTCGTGCGTCAGCCAGGCGCCGTAGTCACGCGCGACCTCGAGCAGCGCATCCCTCGCCGCCGGCCACCACACCCTCAGGGCGTCGGACTGCGTGACGAAGCTGCCGTCTGCGCGATCGGGCATCGGGTGTCCTCCTCTGGTCGCTCAGGTGTCAACGCTATTGCCTGGCACCAGCGAGCGAGCGAGCACCGGATGCGCTGCCGCTGCGCATCCGCAGGCGACTACCCGTCGATCGACTGCGGCACACCCAGCGGGTTGTCGTCGCGCAGCGCCTCCGGCAGCAGCGCCGCCGGCAGGTTCTGGAACGCGACCGGGCGCAGGAAGCGGGCGATGGATGCGGTGCCCACCGCCGTCGTCGACGACGCGGTGGTCGCCGGGTACGGCCCGCCGTGCTGCTGTGCGGAGGTGACCGAGACGCCGGTCGGCCACTGGTTCCACAGCACCCGGCCGGCACGGTCGGCCAGCACCGGCACCAGCGTGCGCGCCAGCGCCAGATCAGCGTCGACCTCGTCGGCGACGATGGTCGCCGTCAGCTGGCCCTCGAGCGCGCGAGCGATCACCGCGAGATCTGCGGCGTCGGTGTACGTCACGACCAGGCCGACCGGGCCGAACACCTCAGCGACCAGCGCTTCGGGGTCGTCGAGCACCGCATCCGCCGTCGTCAGCAGCAGCGTCGCCTCGGGCTCGGCAGCACGGCTCGCCGCACCCTCGCGCAGCACCGAGACCGCGTCGTGGCCCGCGAGCGCGTCGAGGCTCGCGAGGAACCCCTGCGCGATGCGGTCGTTGAGCAGCGGAGCAGGGCCGGGCACTGCCGCCGCACGCAGCGCATCCACCACACCTGACTCGGCCGGCACGAACAGCACGCCGGGCTTCGTGCACAGCTGCCCCTGGCTGCCGGTGATCGACGCGAGGTAGCCCTCCGCGATCTCGGTGGCGCGACTGCCCGCGGCTGCCGGTGCGACGAACGCCGGGTTCACGCTGCCCAGCTCGCCATAGAACGGGATCGGCTCGGGGCGGGCGTTGGCGATGTCGAACAGTGTGCGCCCCGCCGGAATCGACCCCGTGAACGACGCCGCCTTGATCGCCGGGTGCTTGAGCGCCTCGACGCCGTGCTGCGTGCCGTGGATGACGCGCAGCAGGTCGGCGGGGGCGCCCGCCTCGACGACGGCGGCCTCGATGACGGCGGCGGTGGCGTCCGACAGGCGCGGGTGGCCCGAGTGCGCCTTCACGAGCACGGCGTTGCCGGCCGCGAGCGCCGCTGCGGTGTCGCCACCGGCGACCGAGAACGCGAAGGGGAAGTTGCTGGCCGCGAACACCAGCACCGGGCCGATGGGAATCAGCATGCGCCGCAGATCGGGGCGCGGCGCACCCATCGGCCACTCGGCGTCGGGGCGGTCGATGCGAGCGTCGACGAAGGCGCCGCGCTCGACCTCGCGGGCGAACAGGCGCAGCTGGAAGGTCGTCCGCTTCAGTTCGCCCCGCAGGCGCGGCCCAGCCAGCGAGGTCTCCTGCTGCGCGATGGCGATGAGGTCGGCACCCGCCGCGTCGAGCGCATCGGCGATGGCGCGCAGCACGCGGGCGCGCTCGGCGTACGCCGTCGTCGACCAGATGGCGGATGCGTCGGCGACCCGGGTGATCACCTGGTCGGTGGTCAGGGTGGGCGTTGCGGTCTCGGTCATCCGGTCCTCCTGTTGGCTCACGCGCGCGGCAGCCTCGCCGCGACCCCTCCATCAACGCACACCCGCAGCTAGACTGCCGCCATGAGTTCCGATGAGCGGAGCAGTCCGCGCTCCATGATCGGCCGTGTGGCCGCGGTGCTGGGCGCCTTCAACGGCGAACGGCCCGTACTCGGCGTCAACGACATCGCGCGCCAGGCCGGGCTCGCCAAGTCGGTCACCTCGCGCATCGTCAGCGAGCTCGTCGCCGTCGACTTCCTGGAGCGCGCCGATCACGGCGTGCGCGTCGGCATCCGGCTGTTCGAGCTCGGCGAGCTGGCGCAGCGCTCGAAGGAGCTGCGGCAGCTCGCGCTGGCCGCCATGGCCGACCTGCGGCAGGCGACGGGGACCACGGTGCAGCTCAGCGTGCTCAAGGGCGCCGACCAGGTCTACGTCGAGATCCTGCGCGGGCGAGACGCCGAGATGGTGATCCGTTCGCGAGTCGGTGGGCGGGTTCCCGCCTATGCGACCGCCGGCGGCAAGGCCGTGCTGGCGCACTCCTCTGACGAGCTCGTCGCGCTGGCGATCCCGGAGGCCTTCGAGCTCCTCGGGCCAGGCACCGTGCCGGACGAGGCCGGGCTGCGCCGCCAGCTCGAGCTCGTGCGCACCAACGGCTACGCCCACGAGATCGAGGAGTCGAACCCCGGTGTCGAATGCGTCGCGTGCCCGATCCTCAGAGCCGATGGCACACCCATCGCCGCGATCTCGGTCTCCGGCCCTGCAGGTCGCGCCGACATGCTTCAGTACGCCCCCGCGGTGCGCATCACGGCGCTCGGGCTGAACCGACGCATCCGCGCGAACTCCGTGTTCAGCTCGCTCTAGCCTGCTCCGCTCAGCGGAACCAGAGTTGCCACCAGCCGCACACACGGCCCTACGGTGACGATCGTCGTCAGAGCACCGATCGCCACGCAGGGCAGGCACAGCAGCCCACCTCGCAGCAGGGCATCGAGATCGCGATGTCACTGCTATCAACGAGGAGGCGCCTGCAATGAAGGCGATGGTGATGCACGAGTCCGGCTCGCCGCTCGTGCTGGAGGAGCTCACGCTCGACCTGCCCGGGCCGGGTGAGGTGCGCGTGCGCATCGAAGCGGCCGGTGTCTGCCACAGCGATGTGCACTACCTCACGGGCGGTCTCGCCGCTCGCACCCCGATCGTGCTCGGCCACGAGGGCGCCGGCATCGTCGAGCAGGTCGGCGATGGCGTGACCGCCTTCGCGCCGGGCGACAAGGTCGTGCTCATGTGGCGTCCTCGTTGCGGCGAGTGCGAGTTCTGCCACACCGGCAAGCCGGCGCTCTGCGCGCTCGGGAAGGTGCACGGCCAGACCAACGAGCTGCTGCGCGGCGGCACGCGCCTCAGCAAGGACGGCGTGCGCTATCACCACCTCATGGGCGACTCGGTCTTCGCCGAGCACGCGGTCGTCTCGCAGGAGTCCCTCATCGCGATCGACGCCGACATCCCCTCGGAGATCGCCGCGATCGTCGGCTGCGCCGTCATCACCGGCATGGGCACCGTGCTCAACGGCATGCCTGACCTCACCGGCAAGAGCGTCGCGATCATCGGCGCGGGCGGCGTGGGCCTCTCGGCCGTCATCGCCGCCGAACTGGTGGGAGCCGCACAGATCATCGTGTCGGATGTCGTCCCGTCGCGCCTCGAGAAGGCCCGCGAGCTCGGTGCGACCCACACCATCGACTCCAGCGTGGAGGACTTCACCGAGCGGGTGCTCGCCATCACCGGCGACGGTGCTCAGTACGTGATGGAGGCCATCGGCCGCCCCGCCACGATCCGCGCCGGGTTCGACGCGTTGCGCCCCGGTGGCACGGAGATCGTCGTCGGCCTCGGCGCGGCCGGCGAGGAGCTCTCGATCCCGATCAACCTGCTCGTGCAGGGCGACCGGCGCATCGTCGGCGCGCTCTACGGCTCGTCGAACACGCCCGTGCAGCTGCCGGAGATCCTGCGGCTCTACAAGGCAGGACGCCTCCCGCTCGACCGCCTGGTCGATCAGACCTTCGCGCTCGCCGATGCCAACGAGGCGATCGAGCACCTGCGCACGGGTGCCGTGGGGCGACCCATCCTCGTTCCCTGACCCTCCCTCACTTCGTCACATCCACGCATCCGCGTCGCTCTCAAAGGAGAAAGCAATGACCACAGCCGTCAATGACAAGCCGCCGACCGGGGGCGCCGCCGTCGTCGTCTCGGCGAAGGATCGCCGCCGCGCCCTCATGGGCAGCGCCGTCGGGTCGACCATCGAGTGGTACGACTACTTCCTCTACGGCACGATGGCGACCGCCATCTTCAACATCCACTTCTTCCCCAGTGAGGATCCGGTCGTCAGCTCACTGCTGGCCTTCGCCTCGTTCGCGCTCGCCTTCGTCGTGCGCCCCATCGGTGGCGTCATCTTCAGCCACATCGGTGACCGCATCGGCCGCAAGAAGACGCTCGTCATCACGCTCACGCTCATGGGTGTCGCGACGATGCTCATGGGTGTGTTGCCCGACTACGCCGCCATCGGCGTCGCTGCACCGATCCTGCTGACGCTGCTGCGCCTGGTGCAGGGCCTCGCGCTCGGCGGCGAGTGGGGCGGTGGGCTGCTGCTGGCCGTGGAGTACGCGCCCAAGAACCGCCGAGGCTTCTATGGCGCCGTGCCGCAGATCGGCGCGCTCGCGGGCCTTGCGCTCGGCAACATCGTCACCATCGGCGCCCGCGCGGTCTTCCCGGAGGAGGCGTTCGAATCGTTCGGCTGGCGCATCCCGTTCCTGCTGTCGGGCGTGCTGCTCGTGGTGGGCCTGTGGATCCGCGCACGCATCGACGAGACGCCGTCGTTCCGGAAGGTGCAGGCCGAAGGCACGAAGCAGAAGCTGCCGATCGCGACGGTGCTGAAGCACTACTGGCGCGAGGTGCTGATCTCGACCGGCGCGAAGTTCGTCGAGACGAGCACGTTCTTCATCTTCGCGACGTTCTCGATCTCGTACTCGATCGGGCTCGGCTACGACTTCGGCACGATCCTGGCGTTCGTGCTCGTCGGCTCGATCATCGGCATCGGCGGCATGCTCTTCTACGGCGGTCTCTCCGACCGCATCGGCCGCAAGAAGGTGTTCCTGGGTGGCTCGATCGCGGTGGCGATCTTCATCTTCCCCTACCTGGCGATGCTCTCGAGCGGCAACCTGTGGCTGGCGGGCACCGCGATCATCCTTTCGTTCGCGGTCATCTGGCCGACCTACGGCTCGCTCATCGGCACCGTCCTGGCCGAGAACTTCGCACCCGAGATCCGCTACACGGGCGCCTCGCTCGGCTACCAGCTCGGCGCTGCGATCGTCGGTGGCCCTGCCCCCCTCATCGCGACGGCGCTGCTGGCCATCTTCATGGGCAGCTGGGTGCCGGTGGCGATCTTCGTGGTGTTCTGTGCCGCGGTGGGCTTCGTCTCGGTCTGCTTCGTGAAGGTGCGGCACAACGAAGAGCTCGATGTCTGAGTTCGACCCGACCGAGCAGACCCAGGCGCCTCGAGTGGGCGCCTGGGTCACGCTCGACGCCATCGTGGCGACCGAGCAGATCGCCCGCGCGGGCTTCGACTACGTGTGTGTCGACGGCCAGCACGGGCTGCTCGGCTACGACGCCCAGGTGCGGGCGCTGGTCGCGATCTCGGCAGGCGGCGCCGTGCCGTTCGCCCGCGTCTCGACGAACAGTGCCGCCGAGATCGGGCGCGTGCTCGACGCCGGTGCGCGCGGCGTGATCGTGCCGCTGATCGACTCCGCCGACGAGGCTCGCGAGGCGGCACAGGCCGCCCGCTATCCGACCTCGGGCGGCCGGCGCTCGTATGGCCCGATGCGGCTCGGGCCGCACTTCGGCACCACGCCGGAGGAGACGGATGCGGCCGTCACGGTGCTCGTGATGATCGAGACGGCGTCGGGCCTGGCCGACCTCGAGGCGATCCTGGACGTCGACGGCGTGGACGGTGTCTACGTGGGCCCGTACGACTTGTCGCTCGCGCTCGGAGCACGGGTGCCGTTCGAGGACGCGATCCTGCCGCGACTCGACGCAGAGCTCGAGCGCGTGGTGGCGGCGGCAACGGCGCGCGGCAAGATCGCCGGCGTGCACTGCGCCGACGGCTCGCAGGCCGCTCTGCGGGCGGAGCAGGGCTTCACCTTCATCACGGCGGCGACCGACGTGTCATCGTTGCGGGCCGACATGGTGATGCAGCTCTCCGCGGCCCGCGGCACTGCCCGTGATCCTGCGCGCACACGCACCTATTGAGGGATGCGCGGGCGATCGCAGGCGCGAGTGCGCGGTCGCGATGCGCCTCGCCTCTCGCCCTCGATCCAGGCTGCTGACGCCTACGGCACGACCGGCGGCGCAATGCGCTCCGCCCGCGGACGCCGCCTGATCACCGACGTCAGCCACTCCACCACCAGCGCCACGGAGCCGGCCAGCCACGGCACCGCAGCGACGAACGACACGACCCCCGACACCACGAACAACGCCGACTCGCTCTCAGTGACCCCGAGCATCCGGGTGAGCATCGAGCCCGCCGAATCGGGTGCGTCGCCGCCGCCGACGACCGTCATACCGACGATCAAGACGCCGATCGACGCCAGCCAGGCCCACGCGATCGCTCGCGTGCGCGCGGCCGATGGCGGCCGCAGGGCGCCACCCCTGCGCAGCATGCCGAAGGTCGCCGCCGTCGCGACGAGGCCATAGCCGATGATCCAGATCGGGAAGGTCCAGACCATGGCGACCAGCAGCCATCCGGCAGTCGGCACCATGAGCAGCAGCCCGACGAACGGAGCGACGACGGCGCCCCAGCCTGCGACGGTGACCGCTCGAGCCGACGGCCGCGAGCTCACAGCATCCATGCGCCGAGCATCCCACGCTCACCTGAGCGGGCCGCGCGGCGCTGGCTGTCTCGAGCCGCTCGCTCGTCGCCGACCGGCCTCACTCAGTCGCGCTGCAGATCCGGCAGATAGCTGTTGATCGAGCGCGCCCGCTCGATCGCCGCGACCGGCACCCGCACCACCGCGACGCCAGGCTCTTCGCCCAGCAGCGCGGCGTTGCGCCCGAACGGCGTCGCGATGCAGCTGCGGCCGGTGAAGCCGGGCCCGCAGTGGTTCGCGTAGGCGATGACCACCCCGTTCTCGAGCGCCCGCGCGGGCACCTGCAATGTCGAGGTCTGGGTGGCCGAGTAGTGCCACGCGTCGCCGAGCTCCTCGACGCCCTCCTCCACCGACGGCACGGCCGTCGGCACCAGCAGGATGTCGGCTCCAGCGATCGACAGGGAACGCGCGAATTCGGGGAACTCGACGTCGTAGCAGATGCCAACGCCCCAGCTGGTGCCGCGCCAGCCGAACGGATCGCCGTAGGCCGCAGCCGGCGTCATCCACCGCTGCTCGACGCCGCCGAAGAGGTGGCGCTTGCGCACGCGCGAGACTTCCTCCCCCTCTGGGGTGAAGAACGAAGCGGCGATGTGGTGCGCGTCGCCCTCCGCGTCGACGGACGAGGCGACCAGACCGACTCGGTGCTCGAGCGCGAGGGCCGCGAGCGCCGTCCGGATCGCCGCGCCGTCGTGCCGCCACGCGCGGTCGGGCGCGTAGCCCGTCGCGAAGAGCTCGGGCGTCACGATGACGTCGGCACCCTGCTGCGCCGCAGCCGCAACAAGTTTCGCGAGCGTCGCGAGGTTCTGATCGATGTCATCGATCACGGCAGTCGCCTGGGCCACCGCGATCGCGTGCGTCCGGTCGTCGCTCATGCGTTCATTCTCGTCCCCTGTCGTGCGATCCGACCCGAAGAGTCGGTGTCGAGCATCCGCGCCGCCTTGACTCGCGGGCCCACGATGCCTCAAGATGACGCTAAACCAAATTCGATTGGGTTTAGCACCGCGACTTCGGTGCGGTCCCGCAGTACGGCGAAGGAGCCGACGATGACCCCCACTCCGCAGCACCAGACCGACGAGGCGCACTCCTCCTCGTTCGAACGGGCGATGATCGCAGCCGGCAAGGATCCGGCCGTCGCGGCCGAGCTCGAGCGACGCATCCAGATCGTGGAGCGCGACGAGCGCGACGACGCATCCCGTCTTCCGCTCTCACCGCGCGAGATCACCGTCTACCTGGCCGTCACGGTCGTCGCCGTCGTCATCGGCATCCTGGTCGTGGTCCTGTGAGCGAGCGGAAGGCCAAGCTGGCCGACCCGATGCTCGCCAGCGAGCAGGTCTTCGGCACCTTCCCGCTACTGAAGGAGGAGCGCAGCTGGAGCGCGCTCGACTTCACCTGGGTCAACACCGCCCTCGCGATCGCGACCTGGGCTTTCCTCGTCGGCGGATCGACAGCGCTGCTCGTCGGCTTCGAGGCGGGCATCGCCGCGATGCTCATCGGCAATGCGATCGGCCTGTGCTTCATGGTGCTCGCCTCGGTCGTCGCCTCGCAGCGCTACGGCTCGGAGCAGTACATGCTGCTGCGCGGCGCGTTCGGCGTCGTCGGCGTCGGCGCGCTCGTCTTCACCGTCATCCTCATCACCGAGATGGGCTGGTCGTCGCTGCTCGCCGTCATGGCCGGCCGCGCCACGAGCCAGGTCGCATCGACCATGGCGGGCGTCGACCTGGGGCAGTACGGTCCGGTCGTCACGATCGGCGGGCTCGTCGCCATCGCGATCGCCTGGTGGGTGCTCTCGCGGGGCCCGGTCACGATCGGTCGCTTCAACGCGATCATCGCGCCGGGCCTGGCCGTCATCACCGTCGTGATGATGGTGTTCCTCGTCATCAACACGTCGTGGGATGCGCTGCTCACCGCCTCGCCGCTCGCGCCATTCGAAGACGAGACGCTCAACTTCATGGTCGCCGTCGAGTTCAACGTCGGGGTGGGCGTCTCCTGGTATCCGGTGATGGGCTCGCTCGCCCGCATGACCCGCACCCGCAAGGCCGCGGTGTGGCCCGCATACGGCGGCCTCCTCATCGCCACGCTCATCGCACAGGTGGTCGGCATGGCCGCGGCGCTCACGCTCGGCGACTCCGACCCGACCGTCTGGATGGTGCCGTTCGGCGGCGCGGTGCTGGGCGTCGCGGTGCTCATCTTCATCGCCTTCGCCAACATCACCTCGATGTCGTCGATCGTCTACTCGACGATCCTCGCGATCCGGCAATCGTCCGGCGGGCTCTTGGCGAGAGTGCCGTGGAAGGTGCTGACCGCCTCGTTCTTCGTGCTGCCCGCGATCATGACCTTCTTCCCGCAGTTCATGTATGAGCAGTTCATGATCTTCGTTTCGGTCTCTGGCGCCTTCCTCACAGCGCTGTGCGGTGTCGCGCTCGCCGACTACTTCATCGTGCGGCGGCAGCGCATCGACCTGCGCGAGATGCACCTCGCGCAGCGCGGCACGATGTATGCCTACCCGGCCGGCGTCAACTGGGCCGGTGTCGTCGCGCTGCTGCTGGGCGCGGCGTTCTACCTCTGGCTCTACAACCCAATCACGCTCGAGACGCAGGCGGCGTTCTCGGTGATCACCGCCTCGCTGCCCTCAGCGATCGTCGCCGCGCTCGCCTACCTGCTGCTCACTCGACTGCTGCACCGCAAGCGCACGTTCCGGAAGGCCGACTGAATGACCACCACCCGAGCCGCCGTCTACGACGGCAACGCGACCCTCGACATCCGCGAGGTCACGCTTCGTGATCCCGGCCCCGGTGAGGTGCTGGTGCGCATCGGCGCCTCGGGCGTGTGCGGCTCCGACCGCCATGTGCTCGACGGCGACTGGCAGATGCCGACTCCGACGATCATGGGCCACGAGGGCGCTGGCGTCGTCGAAGCCGTCGGTCAGGGCGTGCGCAGCCTCGAACCCGGTGATCACGTGATCATGACCTGGTTCTACCCGTGCGGCGTCTGCACGAGCTGCCGTGAGGGCCGCACCTGGGTGTGCACGGGCTCGGGCTCCGAGGCCTGCGTGCTGCCGGATGGGTCGACGCCGATGACGCTCGACGGCGCCACCGCCTACCCGTACCTCGCGGTCGGCTCGATGAGCGAGCGCGTCGTCGTCGCCGAGCAGGCGGCCATCAAGGTGCCGAAGGAGCTGCCGTTCGACGTGGCGGCCCTCATCGGCTGCTCGATCGCGACCGGCGTCGGCGCGGTCGTCAACGACGCGCAGCTGAAGGCGGGCCGCTCGGCGCTCGTCATCGGCGCGGGCGGCGTCGGCATCAGCATCATCATGGGGCTCGCCCTCGCCGGCGCGAGCCCGATCATCGCCGCCGACGTGACGGATGCGTCGCTCGAGCTGGCGCGGGAGTTCGGCGCCACGCACAGGGTGCGGTCGGATGCGTCGCTGCCGGAGAGGGTGCGCGAGCTCGTGCCCGAGGGGGTCGATGTCGCCTTCGAGGCGATCGGTCGGCCGGAGACGATCGCGATCATGCCTGCGACGCTCAAGCGCGGCGGCTCGGCCGTGATCGTCGGGCTCCCGCCGCAGGACCGCCCCGTGCCGATCGACGCGCTCGCGCTCGCGGAGGAGGGCAAGTCGCTGCTGGGCTCGAACTACGGCTCGACCGTGCCCGCGCGCGACTTCCCGATGCTGGCGCAGCTCTACCTCGACGGACGGCTGCCGATCGACCGGCTCATCACGAACCGCTTCGCCCTCGACGAGGTGAACGACGCATTCGACCTCATGCGCTCGGGTGCCCGCGGGCGAAGCGTCATCATGTTCTGAGACCCCGCGACCGAACGGAGCCACGTGGCCAGGCCGAAGCACCGCATCCTCTCTCCCCAGCTCATTGCGGAGGCGGCGCTCCGGCTGGTCGCGAAGCACGGGGAGTTCACGATCCCGGGCGTTGCTGCGGCTCTCGGCGTGCACCCCTCGTCGCTCTACCACCACCTTCCCGGCGGGCGGCTCGCGATCGTGCACGAGATGCGCGAGCAGCTCTATGCCGGGATCGAGCTCGGACCTGCCCGCGACGTCGCACAACCCCCGCTGGATCGATTGCGACTGTGGATGCGCGCCTACCGAGCGGCGACCGCACGCGTGCCCGCCATCGTGCCGGTGCTGGTCGGCGCGCCGGTGCAGGATGCTCGCACGCTCGAGATCTACGAGGCGCTGTTCGTCATCCTGCGCGATGCAGGGGTGCCGGTGGAGCAGCGCGTCGCGTGCTCGTCGATGATCGACGCGGTGGCGCTCGGGTCGGCGATGGACGCTGCGTCGCCGGTGCCGCTCTGGCGCAGCGACGGGCACGAGCTGCCCGAGCTGCGCGAGGTCGCCGCCATGGGCGACGACGAGCATCGGGCGATGGCGGGGTTCGAGCTCGCGGTCGAGGCGGTCGTGGCCGCTGTTGCGCGGCTTGCGGAGGGCGAGCCGGTCACCTGAGCGGAAATCAGGCCTCCCGGCCCCGATCAGCACCCGTCCAGCCCGCAGTCGCGCGATAGCGCTCCTGCAGCCCCCCTTCGACGCGGCGTCGCGGCGTCACCGACGAGGTCGTGGCCGGACGCAGCGCATCCGACACCGTCTGCACCGAGGTGCCGCCCAGCACCGCGATGGCCTGCAGGGCGGCACCGCGCGCGGTCGCCTCTGGCGCATCGCGCACGGCCACCTCGCGACCCAGCAGATCTGCCAGGAGCTGCAGATACGCGGTCGAGCGCGCGCCGCCACCGGTCGCGATGAGCGCGCCATCCGTCTCCGCTCCGACGTCGCGCAGCCGTTCGAGCCCGCCGCACATGCCGAGCAGCACCCCCTCGAAGGCCGCGCGCGCCACGTCCTCACGGGATGTCTTCGTGGTGAGCCCGGCGATCACACCGACCGCATCGGGCCGGTTCGGTGTGCGCTCGCCGTCGAGGAACGTGGCGAAGACCGGCCGATCGGGCTGGTCGGCCGCGAGCGCCATCGCGCCGAGCTCGCCGACGTCGACGCCCAGCATCGCAGCCGCCCAATCCGTCACCTTCGTCGCGTTCAGCGTGCAGGCCAGCGGCAGGTAGCCACCGGTGGCGTTCGCGACACCGTCGATGATGCCGGTGGGGTCGAGCACCGGCTGCTCCGACGAGGCGAGCACGACACCGGACGTGCCGATGCTGAACGTGACATCGCCCGTGCGCATGCCCAGGCCCACCGCACCCACGTGCTGATCGCCACCGCCCGCGGCGACGACGACGCCGGGCAGGAGGCCAAGCTCCTCGGCCACAGCAGGGAGCACCTCACCTGCCGGCTCGTCTGGCCCGACGACCGTAGGAAGCAACGGGGCCCAGTCGAGGTCTTCGCGAACGAACCGCTCGAGCAGGTCGATGCGCCACCGCCCCTCGTGGGCAGCGTAGTAACCGGTGCCGGACGCATCCGAGCGGTCGGTGGCCGCCCGGCCGGTCATGCGCCAGGTGATGTAGTCATGCGGCAGGAGGATGCGCCGCACGGCGTCGAGGCGGTGCGGCTCGTGCTCCGCGATCCAGGCGAGCTTCGTGATCGTGAACGCGGATGGCGGAACGCTCCCGACCGCGTGCACCCAGCCCTCTGCCCCCAGCTCGGCGACCATGCGCTCCGCCTGCGGCGCGCTGGTGGTGTCGTTCCAGAGCTTCGCGGGTCGCAGCGGCCGCCCGACGTCGTCGAGCATGACGAGCCCATGGCATTGCGCACCGACGCTGAGCGCTCGGATGTCGGCGCTCGCCACGCCAGCCTGAGCGATCCCCGCCGCGAGCGCTTCCTTGACCGCCGCCCACCATGTGAGCGGGTCCTGCTCGCTGATGGGTGGAAACGTGCGCGGATGCGCGGCGCGCCCGCTCCCGAGCAGCGCGCCGGTGTCGGCATCACGCAGCTCAACCGTGCTCGACTGCGTCGAGACATCGACGCCGGCCACGATCGGCATGGTGCCTCCTACTGAATCGGCTCGAACGCCTCCGGCTCGTGCCGCTGCTTTCCTACGGCGCCGCCGGGATGTGTCTCGAGCATCTGCTGCCAGGTGTAGCCGCGCTGCCGCATGAGCAGGATCGCGAGCGCATCCCCCCACACTGCTGTCACCAGTGTGGAGCCCATCGCGATGACGTTGCCGGGGTCGGCCCCCTCACGATTGTGCAGCGTGACCACGGTGTCCGCCAGCCGCGCCATGGACGACGACGGGTCGGAGGTGATGGCGATGATGCCCACGCCTCGTCGACGAGCCAGCCCGATCAGGTCGTTGAGCTCGGCGGACTCGCCGCCCTTCGAGATGGTGAGGAGGATGTCGCTCTCGGCGAGCACCCCCATCGTGCCGTGCAGGGCGTCCATGGGGTGGAGGAAGGCAGCGGGCGTGCCGCAGACGCTGAAGAGATGCGCCATGCGGCGGGCGATCGTGCCCGAGGTGCCCGAGCCTGTGATGAAGACCTTGCCGGTGCATGCCAGCAGCTGGTCGAGCACGTCGAGGAAGCTGTCGTCGAGCTGATCGGCGACGGCTGCGACGGCGGAGGCCTCAGCGAGGATGGTCTGGCGAGCCGCGTCGAGCACGCGCGAGCGGTGATCCATGGTTCTCCTCGTGGATGACAGGTGGGACGTGGTGGGCATTCGGGCGCTCAGGCGGCGTCCCATGCGATGCGGCGCAGCGCCTGAGGTGTTCGCTCGGACAACGGCACCAGCTGACCGTCAGTTCGACCGCCGTGCATGACGATGACGTCGTCAGCGATCTCGGCGATCTCGTCCTCCTCGCTGGAGACGACGATGATGGTGATGTCCTCGTCATGCGCAAGGCGACGCACCAGCCGGTGTATCTCGCTCTTCACGCCCAGGTCGACGCCCTTCGTGGGTTCGTCGAGCAGCAGGATCCGAGGGCGTTGGGCAAGCGCGCGTGCCAGCACGACCTTCTGCTGATT
This sequence comes from Agrococcus sp. ARC_14, assembly GCF_022436485.1. Taxonomy (NCBI): domain Bacteria; kingdom Bacillati; phylum Actinomycetota; class Actinomycetes; order Micrococcales; family Microbacteriaceae; genus Agrococcus; species Agrococcus sp. ARC_14. Next base: position 31,045 of record NZ_JAKUDO010000002.1, on the reverse strand, counting down.
GCCTCCAGAGAGTCGCTCGATCGGCGCCTTTCGGTTGCCGCGCACTCGCAACGAGTCCATCAGCTCCACTGCGCGCGACTCGAGCCTGCGATGGCGCAGGAACGGGCCGACGCTCTCCTGCTGCAGCACGGGCAGCATCAGGTTCAGCGTCGAGTCGAGCTGCGGCACGATGCCGTCCTGCTTGCGCTCCTCCGTCACATACGCGATGCCCCGGCGCATCGCGTCGCGTGGACTGCGCGGCGTGAACGGCTTCCCGTCGACCCGCATCTCCCCGCCCGTGAGGGCATCGAGTCCCACGACCGCGCGGAGCAGCTCCGTGCGACCAGCGCCGACAAGGCCATAGATCCCCAGCACGCGACCGGCGCGCGCTCGCACCGTGACATCTCGGAGGTGTGCTGTCGAGAGTGCGCGCGCTTCGAACGTGACCCGTGCGTCCGGCTTCGCGTCCTTCGACGCCGTCGGCGGCGTCTCAGGATCACCCGCATCCTCGCCTGCGATCGCATGCACGATGTCGCCGCGGCTCACCTGGTCGACCAGTCCGTCGATCCGGACTTCGCCGTCCACCAGGGCGATGATGCGTGAGCAGACCGCATAGAGCTCCTCGAGCTTGTGATCGACGAGCACGATGCCCAGCCCCTGCTGCGCAAGGGCCCGCACGGTCTCCAGGAAGCGATCGACCTGCTCGCCTTCGAGCGAGGTCGTCGGCTCGTCGAGCAGCAGATAGCGCGCCTTGCGGTGGGTCGCGATCGCCACCTCGAGCAGCTGACGGGTCGCGACGGGGATCGCGCCGATGCGGGCGTCCGGATCGATCTTCAGACCGAACTCGGCGAGCAGCGCCTGGGTCTGGGCACGCATCTCATCTCGGCGCAGCATCCCCGCCGCGCTGCGCTCGCGTCCGAGGAACGCGCTCTGCGTCACCGTGAGGTTCGGCACGAGCGAGAGCTCCTGGTAGACGGTCGCGATGCCCGCGTGGATCGCTGCCGTCGGGTCGCCGAGCCGGAACGCGTCACCGTCGACGGTCACCGTGCCGATCTCCGGTGCGACCGCACCGGAGATCGCCTTCAGCAGCGTCGACTTTCCGGCGCCGTTGTGTCCGACGAGCCCGACGATCTCACCGGGACGGACGGTGACCGAGACGTCTCGCAGCACTGACGTGCCCGCGTAGCTCTTGCTCACGCGGTCGATGATCAGGCCCCGCTCAGCAGTCTCGGCCACCGTCGTCATCTCAGCCCACCTCGCCCGGTGCGGGAGTCTCGCCCTCGCCGAAGACCTTGAGCGGCAGCAGGATCTCGGCCTCCGGGGTCTCGCCCGCGATGAACCCGGCGATCTGCTCGATCACCTGGCGCCCGTACGACTCCGGCTCTTGAGCGACGCAACCCGCGTACGGAGCCTCGATCGTGAGCTCGGAGGCGCAGAAGCCGTAGACCGCGACATCGGTGCGGTCCCCAAGCGCCTGCAGCGCGCCATACGTGGCGGGCCCGGTGCTGGCGAAGATCACGTTGATGTCAGGGTTGCCAGAGAGCAGCTCGCTCGTCGCCTGCAGCGAGGCGTCGGGTTGCACGTTGCCATCCACGCTCGCGACGATCTGGGCGTTCGGGTTTCCCGCGGTGATCGTGTCCTCGAAGCCCTGGTCACGCGTCACCGTCGGCGTCTCGTCGGGCTCGGTGACGAACCCGATGTTCAGCTCTGCGTCAGCGCCGAGGTCGGCCAGCACCAGCTCCGCCATCTGCTGGCCGCCCGCGTAGTTGTCAGCACCGAGGTACTGCATGATGCTCGCCCCCTGCGCCTCGAGCGACTCGGGGTCCACACCGACGTTGACGGTGAACACCGGAACGCCCGCCTGGTTGGCCGCCGCGACGATCGCCGCAGCAGGCTCCGACTTGACGCCGTTCAGCGCGAGCGCGCATGGCTGCTGCTCGAGCAATGCCTGCACCTGGGCGAGCTGCTGCGCGTCGTCATCGTTCGCGATCTGCACCTGCACCTCGAAACCGGCATCAGCGCCGGCCTCCTCGAAGCCTCGCTGCATCGCCACGTAGTACGGATTGGTCAGATTGGGCAGCGCGACGCCGATGAACGGCTGCTCCTCGCTGCAGGATTCCGGAAGCGTCGCCTCTTCTGGGTCGGCGCTCGTGTTCGTTCCTGTGTCGATCGCACCGCAGCCTGCGAGCAGCAGCACCGCTGCTGCGCCCGCGGTCGCGATAAGGGTGTTGCGTCGCATGGGATTCTCCTTCGTTGACGCGTGGATGGATTGGTTCAAGCAGCGCCGGACGTGACCTCGGCGCTGCGCGGCTGCTGGGGTCCTCCACGGCCCCGGAAGCGGTCGAGCAAGGTGGTGAGCGAGATCGAGCGGCGATGGGTGTCGAGGATGACGCCGATGAGGATGATCGCGCCGATCACGAGGGGCTGCCAGTAGCTCTCGACGCCGACGACGTTCATGCCGTTCGAGACGGTGGCGATGAGGAGCGCGCCGAGGAGCGCCCCGCCGATCGAACCGATGCCGCCGAACAGGCTCACGCCCCCGACCACGGCAGCGGCGATGGAATAGAACAGCTCGTTGCCCGAACCCGCGCTGGGGTAGCCGACCATGAGCCTGCTCGTGACGATGAGCCCGCCCATCGCCGCGCACAGCCCGCTCATCGCGTAGGCGAACATCACGACCCTGCCCGTCCGCACGCCGGCGAGACGGCTGGTCTCCTTGTTGCCGCCGATCGCGTAGATGTGCACGCCAGTCGGCGTCAGCGTGAGCACGACGGCGAAGATCGCCGCGGCGACAGCCACGAGCAGGATGGGCATCGGGATGCCGAAGATCCCGCCGCGCCCGATGATCGCGAACATCTGATCGGCGACGTTGACGGAGCTTGCGCCGGTGAGGATCAGCGGCACGGACGCTGCGGCGCCGAAGGTCGCGAACGTCACGATGAATGGGGGCAGGCCCAGGTAGTGGACGGCGAACCCGTTCCAGGCCCCGACCAGCAGGCCCAGGGCGATCGCGAGCAATGCAGCCGTCCACCAGGGCAGTCCGCTCTGCATCAGGAGCGCCGCCACCATGCCGGTGAGCGCGATGTTCGACCCGGTCGAGAGGTCGATGCCTCCGGTGAGCAGCACGAAGGTCTGCCCGAGCGCGAGGAACGCGATGACAGCGCCGTTCAGCAGCAGGACCTGCATGTTCGAGATGGTCGCGAAGTTCGGTGAGAGCAGTGCGAGCACTCCGACCACGAGCACGATGACGACCGCGATGCCGATCTCGTTGGGGATCCGCCGCTTCATCGCTGCCTCCTTGCAGTGTGCTTCGCTGGTGCTCATCTGAGCGCGTTGCTCGCTCATCTGTTATCGAGAGACACTATGCTCATCCGTGACAACGCGCAAGCGTCGATCGTGAGGAGCGGCATGAGCCCCAGCAGCAACGCTGACGACGGACTCGACCGCGGCCTGGCCGTGCGAGCGGCCCGGGCCTTCTACGTCGCCGATCGCAGCAAGATCGAGATCGCCAAGGATCTCGGCATCTCCCGCTTCAAGGTGGCGCGACTGCTCGAGCATGCCCGCGCATCCGGCATCGTCTCCATCGCGATCGACGACTCCGGGTTCATCGACGAGGAGCGCTCAGCAGCGCTGCGCGAGCGCCTCGGCATCGAGCGTGCCGTGGTGGTCGCCGCACACGGCGACGATGACGAGGTGCGCCACACCGTCGGTCGCGCGGCGGCCTCGCTGCTCTCCGAGACGCTCACCCACGGTGAGGTCCTCGGCATGGGCTGGGGGCGCACGCTGAGCGCGACGGCCCAGGAGCTCGGCCCCCTGCCACAGGTCTCTGTCGTGCAGCTCACCGGCGCGACGGAGATGACGCGCCACCTCTCGCCGGTCGAGATCGTGAGAGCGATGAGCCTCAGCGCCGGAGGCGAGGTGCTGCCGATCTTCGCGCCGCTGCTGACCGAGGACGCGGAGACGGCCGCTCTGTTCCGTCGACAGCCGGCGATCCACCGAGTCCTGGAGCGCTTCGATGCGGTCACGACGGCGGTGATGGCCGTCGGCAGCTGGAGTCCACCGATGTCACAGCTGTTCGATTCGATCGAGCCGAGCCTGCGCGAGTCGCTGCTCGAGCGCGGTGTCGTCGCCGAGGTCGGGACGACGCTCGTCGACAGCGACGGGCAGGAGCTGGCACCCGACTTCTCAGAGCGCTGCATCTCGATCTCTGCCGAGCAGATCAAGGCCGTCCCCCGTGTGCTTGGTGTGGCGATGGATGCGCGAAAGGCGCTGGCCCTCACTGCTCTGACGGCGGGCGGTTGGATCACCGAGGTCGTCGTCGACGAGACGCTTGCCGACGCGGTGCTCGCTGGGCCTCGGCGGTGACGGTGCACGTGGGCGCGTCGCTGTGGTCGACCGCGCCCGCGGGTCTCGATCGGGAGGCGAGACGGCTGGTCGCGGCCGGGATCGATCGCCTGCACTGGGACTTCTCCGATGGCACCATCGGACCGGCCGGGGGGTTCACGGCGTCGCAGGCGTCGCACGTCCTCGATCTGACCGGTGCGGTCGGAGAGGCCCATCTCATGACGACCGACCCTGAGCACGGACTCGATGCCTGGCTCGCGTGCTGCGACATCATCGCCGTGCACCGCCGAGCGCCACGCTGGCGGGCGACCGTCGATCGCGTCGCCGAGGCCGGCCGTCAGGCGGTCGTCGCCGTGGAGTCGAGGGCCGAGCTCACGGGGCTCGACCCGTCTCTCGGGGTGCTCGTGATGTCGGTTCGTCCCGGCCATGCCGGATCAGGCTTCGATGCGGATGCGCTCGATGTCGTGCGAGCGGCGTCGACTGCGGGGCACGAGCTGGTGGGCGTGGACGGCAGCGTGACCCCCGAGATCGGCCGGACGCTGATCGCCGCGGGCGCCACCTGGCTTGTGAGTGGCACCTCGATCACCGCCGCAGCGGACGCAGCGGAGTGGATCGCCAGCCTGGGCGCCTGAGCGTTCGGCGGCTTCGAACCGTTCAGAGGTTGATCGGCGATCCGTGCACGCCGTGCGCGGCTTCGAGGATGACTTCGCTCAGCGTGGGATGCGTGTGGACGTTGCGGGCGAGCTCCGCCGCTGAGAGCTCGTACTGCTGTGCGAGCGTGAGCTCCGGCAGCAGCTCCGAGACGTCGGGGCCGATGAGATGCGCTCCCAGCAGCATCCCGTGCTCCTCGTCCGCGATCAGCTTGACGAAGCCCTCGGGCTCGCCGAGGGCGTGCGCACGCGCGTTCGCCATGAAGGGGAATGTCGAGACGACGATCCGCTGACCGGTCGCGCGTGCATCGCGCTCGGTCAGGCCGAAGCTCGCCACCTGCGGTCGACCGAAGACCGCCCGCGGCATCATCCGGTAGTCCGCGATCGGGACGGTCTCGACTCCGGCGATCGACTCCGCCGCGACGATGCCTTGGGCTTCAGCCACGTGCGCCAGCTGCAGCTTGCCCGTGACGTCGCCGATCGCCCAGATGTGCCCGGCGCTCGTGCGCATCCGCTCATCGATCTCGATGCCGCCGCGCTCGGAGATCCGCACTCCGGCAGCCTCGAGCCCCAGCGCACCGCTGTTCGGCGCGAAGCCGATCGCGACGAGCACGAGTTCAGCCGCGAGCTCCGATTCGCCGTCCTCGCGTGCAACCGCGACACGAACGCCTCCATCGCGCTCATCGACACCGGCCACGCGGGCGGACGTGAGCACGGTGATGCCGCGCTTGGCGAGCTGCTTCTCCAACGCAGCAGCGACGTCGTCGTCCTCGTTCGGCAGCAGTCGCGGCATCGCCTCCACGATCGTCACCTGCGTGCCGAAGGCCGCCAGCAGGCTGGCGAACTCGACGCCGATCGCACCGCCGCCGATGATCACGATCGACGTCGGCGCATCCGCACGCATGATGAGCGTCTCGTAGGAGATCACTCGCTCCGAGAGCGCGATGCCGGGCAGCCCCATCGGGCGGGCGCCCGTCGCGATGATCGCGTCGCCGAAGCGCAGCGTGCTCCGCACTCCCTCGACGCCGGTGACCTCGATCGTCTGCGCGTCTCGGAACCGACCGGTGCCGTGGATCTCCTCGATCCCATGCTTGCGCATCAGGTAGTGCACACCCTTGACGCGCCCGTCCGCGACCTCGCGGCTGCGCGCGTAGGCGACGCCGTAGTCCGCCGTCATCTCGCCGCGCAAGCCGAATCGAGCGCGCTCCCGCGTGATGATGTCGGCGATCTCGGCATGCCGCAGCAGCGTCTTCGCCGGCACGCAGCCCAGGTTGAGGCACACGCCGCCCCACATCGACGGCTCGACGATCGCCACCCGCTTGCCGAGCTGCGCGGCGCGCACTGCGGCGGTGTAGCCCCCGGGCCCGGCGCCGAGCACGACGACGTCGAAGCGCTCCATCGCTAGATACCCATCGTCGAGTCGTCGGGCACGGCCCATGCGCCTCGGCCGGGCTGCACCGCATGACCCGGCAGCGGGACGATGCGTTCGTGCACGGCGTCGATGATGTCCTCCGGCGTGATGAAGTACTCCCACTCCAGCTCGGCCGGCGGTGCGATCCAGTTGCGCGCGCCGAGCACGGTCACCGGTGCATCGAGATCGTCGAAGGCCTCGGCGGTGACGGTCGAGGCCACGGTGTGGAGCCAGGACCCGCGCAGATTGGCGTCCGATGCGCACAGCAGTCTGCCGGTCTTGCGCACCGAAGCCAGCAGCAGCTCGTACTCGAAGGGCACGAGCGAGCGAGCATCGATGACCTCGGTCTCGATGCCGTGCTCTTCGCTCAGACGCTTCGCGGCATCGAGGGCGCGGTAGAGGGTCGCGCCCACCGTCAGCACGGTCAGGTCGCTGCCCTCGCGCACGATGTTCGGGAGCCCGATCGGTGTCGGTTCGGCACCGATCGGCACGCCGTCGGGATGCACGATCTCCGGCTGGTCGTAGAGGCGTTGGCTCTCGAAGAACAACACTGGGTCGTTGCCGCGCAGCGCGGCGATGAGCAAGCCCTTCGCGTCGCGCGCCGTCGCAGGGAAGACGATCTTCAGACCAGGCACCGTCGCCGCCATCGACGACCAGTCCTGCGAATGCTGCGCGCCGTACTTCGCCCCCACGGAGATGCGCACCACCATGGGCAGCTGCACGAGCCCGCCGGACATCGGCTGCCACTTGGCCATCTGATTGAAGAGCTCGTCACCGGCACGACCGATGAAGTCCGCGTACATGAGCTCGACAAGTGGGCGGCCACCGGAGAGCGCGAAGCCGACACCCGTGCCGATGATCGCCGCTTCCGAGATGGGGCTGTTGAACAGACGGTGCCGGGGCAGGAACTCCGTCAGCCCGCGATAGACACCGAACGACCCGCCCCAGTCACGGTTCTCCTCGCCCCAGAGCGTGATGCGGTCGTCGGCAGCCGTCGACAGCACGATCGCCTCGAAGATCGCGTCCCGGAACGTGACGGCCTTCGCTCCCGACAGGGCGGCCCCCTCGGCCACCCCCGTGCGTGACTTCTTGGCGATCGCCTGCAGGTGGGGCAGCTCCTCGAGCGGCACCGTGGTCTCCCCTGCAGGTGCCGCCTCGAGGTCGACCGTGGTGTGGTTGAACGTCACGCCAGCCATCACCTGCGGGTCATCACGAAGCCGCATCCGGGGCGACACGTGGGGGTCGATGGCAACCTCGAGCGCGGCGCGCACGGTGTGCTCCGCCCACGTCTTGAGCTCCTGGTGCCGGCCGTCGGCGATCACGCCTTCGTCGACGAGGCGCGAGAAGTAGCGGTCGATGGGGTCGCCCTTCGCCCATGCGTCGACCTCCTCCTTGCTGCGGTACGAGCTCGAGTCGCTCGGCGAGTGGCCGGAGAGGCGGTAGGTCTGGCAGTCGATCAAGACGGGACCGGTGCCGGCCTCCAGGTGCTCGCGCGCGTCACGCATGGCGTCGATGACGGCGAACGGATCGTTGCCGTCGATCGACTGCGCGTGCATGCTCTGCGGATTCACGCCAGCGCCGATCCGCGAGAGGCGCTCGAAGGCCATCGTCTCGCCGATGGGCTGGCCGCCCATGCCGTAGAAGTTGTTGACGATGAAGAACACCACCGGCAGCCCGCCGCGATGCGACTCGTCCATGAGGCCGGTCAGCTGCGACATCGAGGCGAAGTTGAACGACTCCCACACCGGTCCCGTGCCGGTTGAGGCATCGCCGATGCTGGCGACGACGATGCCGTCTTGACGTCGCAGGCGGTTGTAGAGCGCCGCGCCGGTCGCGAGGGGTGCCGACCCACCCACGATCGCGTTGTTGGGATAGATCCCGAGCGGCGGGAAGAACGCATGCATGCTTCCGCCCAGGCCGCGGTTGAAGCCCGTCCGTCGCCCGAACGTCTCAGCAGCCATGCCGTACATGAGGTAGTTGATGGCCAGCTGCTCGGGATCGTCGGCGTCGAGACGATCGCGCACGACACGCCATGCCTCGCCTCCCGCCCACGTGGAGAAGTGGTCCTGGAGCTGCGCTGCATCAGCCTTCGCGATCGCCGACAATCCCTTCGCGACCACCTCGCCGTGGCTGCGGTGGCTGCCGAAGACCTTGTCGCGCGCGTCGAGCGTGAACGCCTGGCCGACGGCTTGCGCCTCCTGACCGATCGACAGATGCGCCGGACCGAGGTGCGTGTAGTCGACGCCCAGGTACGCGCCCTCGCGCTTGACGGCGTTGAGCATGAGCTCGAACTCGCGCACCAGCAGCATGTCGCGCCCGATGCGCTCGAGCGCCGCGTCGCCGTAGCGCTCGCGCTCCGTCGCGAGCGGCGTCGCGTAGGCGTTCACTGGGATGGTTCCGAGTCGCAACTCGCCCGGCCGGCGGATGTCGGCGGGATCGATCAGCAGTTCCTTGACCATTGGAGTCCTCGTTCCGGATCAGAAGGCGTCGAGCACGTCGACGTGCGCGATGGCCGCGGCCAGGTCGGCGAGCAGCGATGCGGCGGCGCCGCCGTCGAGTGCTCGGTGGTCGAACGTGAGGGAGAGCGGGAGCAGCGTGGGGCCGTCACCGGCGCAGTGCGCGGCGCCGACGCCGAGGATGCAGCTCTGCGGCGAGTTGAGCACCGGCGTGAACCAGTGCACGCCGAGACCCCCGAGGTTCGAGACCGTGAAGGTGCCGCCATCCATCTCGTCGGGTTGCAGGCCGCCACTGCGCGCGCGTCCGATGGCGTCACGCGCCTGCGCGGCGAGCCTCCCGATCGAGAGCAGATGTGCGTCGCGGATGACCGGCACCAACAATCCATGATCGGTGTCGACCGCGAACCCGAGGTCGACGCGATCGAACTGCTGGATGCCGTCCCAGGAGAACCATGAGTTCGCGGCCGGATGCTCCCCGACGACCCGAGCGGCGACATACAGGAGCGCGTCGTTGACGCCGACGCGCGGCTTGTCCCCGTCGCCCTCTGCCGCGGCTCGCAGCCGTCCGACCCATTCGAGCATCCGATCAGCCTCTGCGTAGCGCGTGAGCGTCACCTGGGCCGTGCCCGCCAGGGAGGCGTGCATGCGTTGCGCCGTCACCTTGCGTGCGCCGCGCACCGGCACCACTCGCACGGACTCCAACCCTGTCCGTGACGTCGCCGGTGCGACTGTGGGCGCGGGTTGCGCAGCTGTGGGCGGAGCCTGCGTCGACGCTGCTCGCTCGACGTCGGCCGCCAGCACACGCCCGAGCGGTCCGCTCCCGGCGACCTGCGCCACATCGACGCTGCGCTCGTCAGCGATCCGCCGGGCGCGTGGGGAAGCCGAGACCCTTCGACGGGTCGGAGCGGGGCCCGGCCCGGCACCGTCTGTGAGCACGGGAGCCACGGCGTCATCCGGCTCGGGAGTCTCCGGAGCAGGCTCGGCGGGCTGCTCGCCGCCCATCGTCTGCGCTTCGACTACGGCCTCCCCCTCTGCACCGATGACGCCGACGACGGAGAACTCGGGCACCTCATCGCCCGCGCCCGCGCGCTGCGCCAGCAAGGTGCCCCCGGTCGGCGCCTCCACGTCGACCGTCGACTTCGCGGTCTCGATGGTGAGCAGCGTCGCGCCAGCCTCAACCTGCTGACCGACCTCGACGAGCCACTCGACGAGGACTGCATCCTCCCCCGCGTTGCCCGTGGTCGGGATCCGCACCTCCGTCGCCATGGCGGTCTCCCTTGCGTCGTTGAAGAATCAGCGCTCTTATGAGCGGCCAATGCACTGATGAGCGTGACGGAGAGCATACACTTGCGCCACCGCAGGGTAAAGAGCTGGAGGCTTCGATGATTGAGCAAGGCAAGTCGCTGCGACGACAGGGTTCGCTCGTCGAGGCAGCCCGTGTCGCCAGGCGGTACTACCTGGACAACAAGCAGAAGAACGAGATCGCCGAGGAGCTCGGGCTCTCGAGGTTCAAGGTGGCACGACTGCTCGACCTGGCTCGCAGCGAAGGCATCGTGCAGATCTCGATCCAGCTGCCGACAGCAGACGACCTCGAGCTGGCCGACCGCCTCGCAGCGCGGCACGGGCTTCGCCGCGCAGTCGTCGTCCGCGGCGAGTACCCCGACCCCGAGTCGATCGCCGCCGCCATCGGACACTCCGCGGCCGAGTACCTGGCCGCCATCCTTGGGCCAGAGGACGTGCTGGGCATGGCGTGGGGCGCGAGCCTCACCGCGATGGCGAACGCCTTCCGTGCGGAGGCCTCGGGTGCCGATGTCGTGCAGATCGTAGGCGGCGTGCGGTCGGTGGGGCAGACGCTGAGTGGCGTCGAGATCGTGCGCAGGCTCGCGCTCAGGACCGGCGGTCATGCCTACCCGCTGCACGCGCCGTTCGTGGTCGGCAGCGCCGAGATGGCGAGCGACCTTCGCCAGGAAGCGTCGCTCGCCGAGGTGACCGAGCGGTTCGAACGGCTCACGATCGCCGTGTTCGGCGTCGGCGCATGGGAGCCACCCCAGTCGTCGCTCTTCAACGAGCTGCCGCATCACGACCGCGCGCAGCTTCGCGAGGCCGGCATCGTCGCTGACCTGTGCGGCATACCGCTCAACGCTGACGGCGAGATCGTCGACCAGGCGATCGCGCAGCGCGTCGTAGGCGTCTCGATGGATGAGCTGCGCAGGGTGCCGGAGGCCGTCGCCGTGGCCGGCGGGGTGATGAAGGTTGAGGCCATCCGTGCGTGCCTGCGCGCAGGCGTGATCTCCACACTGGTGACGGATTCCACGACCGCAGAGCAACTGCTCATCTGAGCACCTGATTGCACTCTGAGCGCTTCCCGGGCATCATCTGCTCACAGCGCTCTCGCAGTCTCGAACGTCGGCACCAACGGAGGTGACCAGTGACCGTCCACCTCGGCATCGACCTGGGCACGTCGAGCGTGAAGTGCGCGCTCCTGTCCGCCGACGGCGTCGTCGTGGCCACCTCGCAGGTCACGTACCCGATCGATCGGCCGAGCATCGGCTGGGCCGAGCAGCACCCGGACGCGTGGTGGTCGGCGACAGCCGAGGCTGTGCGGGCGGTGCTCGCGCAGCATCCGACGCCCGCACCCAGCAGCATCGGCCTCAGCGGCCAGATGCACGGGGTCGTCCTCGTCGACGGCTCGAACCGCCCCGTGCGGCCCGCGATCATCTGGCCCGATGCCCGTACCGGCCGGGAGATCGATGCCTGGCGGTCTGCCGTCGGCGATCGCTTCGTGTCCATCACGTGCGGCATGCCCATCGCGGCCGGGCTCGCCGGTCTCAGCCTGAGCTGGCTGGCCGCGAACGAGCCCGAGGCGCTCGCACGCACCGCAAGCATCCTGCAGCCCAAGGATTGGGTCCGCTTCCGGTTGACCGGCCAGCTCGCACTTGAGCCGACGGACGCGTGTGCATCGCTGCTCTTCTCGGTGGTCGACGAAGCGCCAGTGCCAGAGCTGCTGGAGCTCGCGGGGATCCACGAAGGTCAGCTGCCGCCGATGATGCCAACCCTCGCGATCGGCGGACACGTCACCGATGCGGCAGCGGCAGCGACAGGCCTGGCGCCTCGGACGCCAGTCGCGGCGGGCGGCGGGGATCAGGCGATGGCCGCGTTCGCGCTCGGACTCGACAGCCCTGACCGCGCTGCCATCGCGATCAGCTCCAGCGGCACGGCGCTCGTGCCGATCGCCAACGACACCGGCTCGCTCGAGCGCCAGAGCCGCACCCACCATGTGATCGCCGGGGCCCGTCCCGGCAGTCGCATCGCGATGGGCGTCGTGATGGCCGCAGGACTCGCCACTCGCTGGCTCGCAGACGACCTGCTGCTCGGCGCGACGACCGAGGCAGCCCTCCTGGAGGCCGCCGACGACATCCTTGCCGGCGCCGATGGCTTGAGTGGCAACCCGCACTTCGGAGGGACGCGCACGCCGGTGGTCGACAGCCGACCGCAGGGCGCGTTCGTCGGGCTCAGCTTCCTGCACACGCCCGCCCACCTGATGCGCGCCACCGTCGACGGCGTCGCGCTCTCGCTCACCGGTTCCGTGCAGGCGATCCAGGACTCGCGCGAGCCCGTCCGCGAGATCGTGCTCTCAGGCGGAGGCGCCCGTTTCCCGACCTGGCATCGCGCAATCGCCGACGCCTCAGGGCTCCCCGTCGTGCTCTCCTCAGATCTCGACCACTCGCCCATCGGTGCAGCACTGGCCGGCGCATCCGCCAACGGCGATGAGGTCCGCTTCGACGGCCGATCCCGCGTCGAAGGGCGCGTCGAGCCCGACCCTGCGCGAGCGGCCGCGTTCCGCGCAGCGCGCGAGCTCGCTGTCGAGCGCGGGCTCCTGCCCGCTGCACATGCGACCCCAACCTCGACCTCGGAGGCGATGACCCGATGACCACACTCGACGCGACGACGAGCACGGATGTCGTGCTGCGCGTCCACGGCGTCACGAAGCACTACGGCCACGTGCAGGCACTCCGCGGTGTGGACATGGAGGTGCGCCGCGGCGAGGTCGTGGGTCTCGTCGGCGACAACGGCGCAGGCAAGTCCACGCTGGTCGGCGTCCTCTCAGGCGCTGTCACGCCGACGGACGGAGCAGTCGAGTTCGAGGGTGCGCCCGTCACGCTCGCCAGCCCTTCGCATGCCCGTGATCTCGGCATCGAGACCGTCTACCAGGACCTCGCGCTCGCGCTGGAGCTGCCCATCTGGGCGAATCTGCATCTCGGCCGGGAGCAGCGCCGCAGCGGACTGCTGGGCGCGCTGGGATTCCTCGACAAGCAGGCGATGATCGCGAGCGCCGAGGAGGAGCTCCGGGCGACCCGGATCCGCATCGGCTCCGTCAGTGCCCGCACCAGTGCGCTCTCAGGCGGCCAGCGTCAGGCGATCGCGGTCGCGCGCGCGACGGCACGGGGCTCCAAGCTCGTGCTGATGGACGAGCCGACTGCCGCGCTCGGCGTCGAGCAGCAGCACCGAGTCGGAGAGCTCGTGCGCCACGTCGCCGACCAGAACGTGCCGGTCGTGCTCATCAGCCACAACCTCCCGCAGGTTCGGGAGCTCTGCGACCGCGTGCTCGTCATGTATCGCGGCCGCATCGTCGCCGACCTCGATCCGAAGGTCGAAGGCGTCGAGTCCATGATCCGGTGGATCACGGGTGCGGCGCTGGAGGAGGGGCGATGAACGCCAAGCGAATGCCGACACGACCGGGCGAACCGGTCGAGACATCGATGCTCAGCACGCTGGACGGCAGCGATGAAGGGCTTCGCCGCGGGCCTCGCACACCACTGCATCGCCTCGGCTCGTTCCTCGGCAGGGGTGACGGCGATGTTGCTCGCGTGCTCGTGCTGCTCCTGATCATCGTGATCATCGGGCTAGTAGCCCCGAACTTCATCTCGAAGGCGAGCTGGCTCGCGCTCTCGCAGACGGCCACTGTCGTCGCGCTGCTCGCGATCGGTCAGACCTTCGTCATCATCACCGGCGGCATCGACCTGTCCGTCGGTGCGGTGATGGCGTGCTCAGCGGTGATCGGCGCCGTCGTCATGCGCACCGTCTCCGCAGACGGTGGCGACCCGAACCTCGCCATCATCGCCGGCCTCGCCACGACCCTCGGCATCGGCGTCCTGGCCGGCCTCATCAATGGGCTCGTCATCACGAAGCTGCGCATCACACCGTTCATCGTCACGCTCGGCATGCTCAGCGTCGCAACGGGCACGATGAACCTCATCTCGGGCGGCGCCGAGATCGTCGGTCTGCCGCCGCAGCTCGGCGGCATCGGCAACACGCCGATCGCCGGATGGTTCACGGTGCCCGTGCTCATCACGATCCTGACCGCGATCGTCGCCGGCATCGTGCTCACCCAGACCCGGTTCGGCCTCCGGACCTTCGCGATCGGCAGCAACCAGGGCGCCGCACGACGCGTCGGCATCGGCGTCGAATGGCACATCGTCCGCGTCTACATCTTCGCCGGATTCCTCGCGGCGGTCGCCGGATTCCTCCTGACCTCACGATTCGTGAGCGCCAGCACGATGGCAGGCACCGGCATGGAGCTGTCGTCGATCGCTGCAGCGGTCATCGGTGGTGCCAGCCTCATGGGCGGACGCGGTTCCGTGCTCGGCACGATGGTCGGCGCGCTCATCATGTCTGCGCTGCAGATCGGACTCATCATCGCGGGCGTCGCCTCGTTCTGGCAGACGATCGCCATCGGCATCATCACCGTGGTGGCGGTCTACGGCGACCAGATCCGCATTAAGTACTCAGGCGAGCGGTCCTAGGCCGCTCGAACAGGCTGCGGAGCGACGGCGCTCCAAAGGAAGGGAACAACCATGCTGAAGAAGCACCAAGCACGAACGGCCGTGGGGCTGACTGCGTCGGCGCTCGTCCTGCTCGCGACCGTCGCCTGCTCGGGAGCGGCCGCGCCGGACCCTGCGGGAAGCGACGGTGCGGCTGCTCCGGAGGGCGGCGAGGATCTCACGATCGCCCTCGTCCCCGGAATGACCACTCACCCCGCCTACCAGACCATGTACTGCGGCGCTCTCCAGGCTGCAGAGGAGCTCGGCGTCACCGTCGACTTCCAGGGCGCCAACGCGTGGGATCCCGCGCAGCAGCTGCCCGTCGTGCAGTCGCTGCTCGCGACCTCACCCGATGCGCTCCTGCTGGTGCCGGCGGATGCGTCGGCGCTGCGGCCGGCCGTCGACCAGTTCCTCTCTGCCGACATCCCGGTCATCACCGTCGACACCGGGCTCGAGGACACGAGCGGCCTGACCGCCGAGATCATGTCGGACAACGAGCAGGGCGGTGGCGCGGCTGCAGAGGCGCTCGGCGAGGCGATCGGCGGCGAAGGCACGGTCGCGATCATCTCGGGCGTGCCGGGAGCGACCACCGACATCGCCCGCGTCGACGGATTCACGCAGGTGATGGCGGAGCAGTTCCCCAATGTGACGCTGCTCGAGCCTGAGTACTCGCGTTCGGTGGTCGCCACCGCCGAGAGCCAGGTGCAGTCGCTCATGCTTGCGCACGATGACCTCGCGGGTGTGTTCGGCGTCAACGGCAACTCGGCGACGGGTGCCGCGAATGCCGTCGCAAACGCTGCGACGGAGATCGTGGTCGCAGGCTACGACGCTGAGCCCGGCACCGTCGAGCAGCTGCGCGCAGGCAACATCAACATCCTGGTGGTGCAGGACTTCATCCAGGAAGGTGAGCTCGCAGTGCAGTACGCGTATGCGGCGCTCACCGGCGACGAAGCGTCCATCGAGACACCGCACGTGCTGGAGAACATCATCGCGACCACCGAGAACGCAGATGACCCCGAGATCTCGCAGTACTTCTACATTCCGGAGTGTCAGGTCTGACGATGACTGCTTGAAGGTCGGTGAGGGGCGGTGCGGCAGCACCGTCCCTCACCGCGTCGGACGCTCAACAGGCAGCGCATCGGGGCGCGCCCCCTCGGCTTCGGCCCTCGCACGAAGAACAAGGCGCTCGAAGAGATCGCCGCATAGGTCTCGCAACGGGAAGGGCGGAGCCACCCGGCTCCGCCCTTCTTGGGTGACGGGGCCCCGACCCAGCGCCTGCCGTGCAGATGGTCAACCCAACTGCACTGCACCCCACGCGAGGCCGGCCACGAGCACCCAGGAGAGCAGCGCCACCAGCAGCGCGCGCCAGCCGGTGCGCACCAGTGACCGGATGCGCACGGCAGCGCCGAGGCCGAAGAGCGCCATGGCGAGCAGCGCAGTCTGCACAGCGGCCGCGATCTCGAGCACCGCTTCCGGCACCGGCGTGAACGAGCGCAGGAGCATCGCAGCGATGAAACCAGCGACGAACAGTGGGACGATCGGCGGTCGCGACGCACCCGTCGCCGACGCATCTCCGCGTCGGCGCATGACGAGCGTCGTGACCGCCACCATCGGCGCCAGCATCACCACGCGGGTGAGCTTGACGACCACGGCGACAGCAAGCGCGGCTGGGCCCGCGATCTGCGCGGTCGCGACGACCTGGCCGACATCGTGCACGCTCGCGCCCACCCAATGGCCGAACTCCAGCGCGCTCAGACCCAGCGGGTGCCACAGCAGGGGCAGCACCACGATGGCGAGCGTGCCGCACAGCGTGACGAGCGCCACCGGCGTCGCGGCCTCCTCATCGTCGGAACCCGTTGCGTGGCTCATCGCGCCGATGGCCGAGGCGCCGCAGATCGAGAAGCCGGCCGCGATCAGCAGCGGCTGGTGTCCCGGCAGCCTCAGGAGGCGGCCCAGGGCTAGAGTCGCGACGAAGGTCACGAGCAGCACTCCGACGACGGCGGCGATGGCCACCCAGCCCAGCGCAGCGATGTCGAGCAGGCTGAGCTGCAGACCGAGCAGCACGATGCCGATGCGCATGCAGCGCTTCGCCGCCAGACCGAGACCGGGCTTCAGCCGACCGCTGAGCGCCGGTTGCGCCACCGGCAGCTGCGCGACGACGATGCCCAGCACGACGGCGGCGGTGAGGAGCGGCACGGCGGGCAGCGCAGCATGCAGGCCCCACGCGATGAGCGCAGCCGCACCCGCCACCAGCAGGCCGGGGGCGACACGAGCCGTGCGCCCGGGCGCCCGCGGCGTGCGCCCTTCCGGCACGACACCGGTGCGCCCGTCGGTCATGCCGGCATCCTCATGGTCCACGACGCTCCATCCTCCTCGCCCTGGCAGGGCCTTCTCATCGCGCCGCATCGGCGGCCGCATCGCACAGGTGCTGCGACCGCCGACGCGACTCCCTACCGCGCGACCTGCTCGACGTCATCGGCGTAGCGGCCGATCGCGATGGGCTCCAGATAGAAGCGCTCGGGCCGCATCGCCGAGAGCTCCCACACATCCTCGCCGCCCAGCAGCTCGCGGGCAGCCATCCACCCCCACATCGGTCCCCAGCCGATGCCCCCGTGCGAGACGGTGAAGTACAGGTTGCGCAACCATGGCACGGCCCCGACGACCGGCCCGCCGGGAGGGATCGCGCGGATGCCGATCGAGCTGCGCACCGGCGCCGTTCCAGCCAGCTCGGGCAGCGCGGTGGCGATCTCATCGACGAGCTCCTGCGCCGACCGTGCGTTCGCCCCGTGCGTCGCATCCTGCGGACCGCCGCGCCAGTGCACGGCGAGGCCACCCGAGGGGTCCGGCCGCGCGCACCACTCGGGGCCGTTGATGACGTGCGTGACGGTGGCGATCGGCTGCGTGTAGACGAGCCTGCCCGGGATGAGGTCGAGCGGGATGGCGAGATCCGCCATCGCGGCGATGTGGCTCGCCCAGCTGCCAGCGGCGTTGACGAAGACGTCGCCCTCGACGCGCGTGCCGTCCTGCAGTCGCGCAGCGACGAGGCGCTCCCCCGCCCGCTCGAATCCGACCACCTGGGCATCGCGGCGGACGCGGCCGCCGCGAGACTCGATCGATGCGACGAGCGCTCGCACGACCGCCGGCCCATCGACCCATCCGGAGCCCGTCTCGTTGAACACGACCTCGTCGTCGAGCAGGCGCAGGCCGGGTGCGAGCGCGCGAGCCTCATCGGCGCTGAGCTCCCGCACATCGATGCCCTTCTCGCGCACCACCGCGGCCGAGCGCTGCAGCTCTTCGCGCTCGTGGCGATAGCCCCACATGAGCGTGCCCGACCAGTGCACGTAGTCGCCCGGCACCTCGAGCTGCAGTCGCTCGAACATCCCGTGCACCCCCGCGCGCAGCTTCGCTCTGCCTGGCTCCTCGCGCCACGACATCTGGGGATAGCTCGACAGCCACGCGATCGATGACGACGAGGTGCCTCGACCGGGCTCGCTCGCGTCGAGCAGCTCGACCTCTGCGCCCTGCTCGAGCAGCCGGAACGCGACGTGGCTCCCGATCGACCCTGCTCCGATCACGACGACCTTCACGCGTGCTGCAGCTCTCGTGTGAGCTCGGGGAAGTGGCAGGCGGCGTCCCGGCTCGACGACGTCGGCTCGAGCCTCGGATCCTGGGACACGCACCGCTCGCGGCGCTCGTCGTCGAGGAGCGTCGCGAAGATCGGGCACCGAGCCCGGAACGCGCACCCGGAGGGGCGGTCGCTCGGCGATGGCATGTCGCCCGTGAGCGTGATCGCCTCGCGCGCGCGCTCGACCTTGGGATCGGGGATGGGGATGGCCGAGAGCAGCGCCTTCGTGTACGGATGCGCGGGGTCATCGAAGACCTCGTCTCGCGTGCCGATCTCGACGATGCGGCCGAGGTACATGACGGCGATCCGGTCGGAGATGTGCGCGACGACCGCGAGGTCGTGCGCCACGAAGAGGTAGCCGAGCCCGCGCTCCGCCTGGATGCGGGAGAGCAGGTTCACGATGCCGGCCTGCACGGAGACGTCGAGGGCGGAGACCGGCTCGTCGAGCACGATCACGTCGGGGTCCGTCGCGAGCGCCCGTGCGATGCCGATGCGCTGCCGCTGGCCTCCCGAGAACTCGTGCGGATACCGCTCAGCCATCTCCTCAGCGAGGCCGACGTCGCGCAGCAGCTGCGCGACCCGCGCCGGGCGGTCCTTCCGATCGACGCGTGCGAGCGCGAGCGCTTCGCCGATGAGATCGGCGACCGACATGCGGGGGTCGAGCGACGAGAACGGATCCTGGAACACCATCTGGATCTGGCGTCGCATCGCGGTGAGCGCCCGGCCGCGCGCCGACGCGAGGTCGCTCCCCCGCACGCTGACGGTGCCCGAGGTCATGGTCTGCAGGCGCGTGATGGCCCGCGCGGCGGACGACTTGCCGCATCCCGACTCACCGACGAGGCCGAGCGTCTCGCCTTCTCGGATCGTGAAGGAGACGCCGTCGACCGCGAGCACACTCGTGCGCTTGCCGGCCCGATCCTTCCGGTCATAGCGCTGCACGAGGTCATCGACCTCGAGCAGCACCTGGGCGTCGCGCTCGACGACGACGACGGGCTCGGGCACGCTCGGCAACGGTGCGCGAACGATCTCGGGCTGCCGCGCGAAGTGACATGCCGCCGCGTGGGTGCTGAGCTGCTGCGCGCCATCGAGCTCGGCGACGGCCGCGTCGATCACCAGCAGCTCCGGCTCCTTCTCTCGGCAGGTGTCCCGCGCGAAGGCGCAGCGGTCGGCGAAGGGGCACGCCCGCCCGGTGAGGCTCGCCGGGCTCGGTGGCGCTCCAGGGATGGGGATCAGCGGTGCGTCGCGCTGATCGATGCGCGGGATCGACGCCAGCAGGCCGCGCGTGTAGGGCATCCGCGAGTGCTCGAAGACCTGGTCGATGTCGCCGCGCTCGACGACCCTGCCGCCGTACATCACCAGCACGCGGTCGGCGTGGCCCGCGATGACGCCCATGTCGTGGGTGACGAGGATGAGCGCCGCGTTCACGTGCTTGCGCGCCTGGTCGAGCGCTTCGAGCACCTGCGCCTGCACCGTGACGTCGAGCGCGGTCGTGGGCTCATCGGCGATGATGACGTCTGGCCGGTTCGCCATGGCGATCGCGATCACGGCCCGCTGCCGCATGCCGCCGGAGAACTCGTGCGGGTAGTGGTCGATGCGGTGCTCGGCGTCGGGCATGCCGACGACGCCCAGCAGCTCGATCGCCTCGCGCCGGGCTTCCGCCTTCGGGACGTCGCGGTGGATGCGGATCGCCTCGATCAGCTGCGCCCCCACCGTGAGCACGGGGTTCAGCGAGCTCATCGGGTCCTGGAACACCATGGAGATCCGTGCGCCGCGCAGCTTCGACATCGCACGATCGTGCAGTCCGATGAGCTCCTGCCCTTCGAACCTGATGGAGCCTGTGATCGTCGTGTGGTCGGGGTGCAGCCCCATGATCGCGTTGGAGGTCACGGACTTGCCCGAGCCCGACTCGCCGACGATGCCGAGCACCTCGCCGCGTCGCAGGTCGAAGGAGACGCCGCGCACGGCACGGATGCCGCCGAAGCGCACATGCAGGTCGCGCACCTCGAGCAGCGGCGCGGTCGCGAGCTGGCTCGCCTGCTCGTGAACGGTGATCGTCATGCTGACCTCCTTGTCGACTGGCGGGGATCGAGCGCATGGCGGATGCCGTCGCCGATGAAGGATGCGCACAGCGCGATGATCACGATGAACAGTCCTGGGAAGTAGAACAGCCACGGCCGCGTCATGACGGCGCTCTGCGATGTGGCGACGAGCAGACCGAGCGAGGTGTCGGGCGCTTGCACGCCGAAGCCGAGATAGGAGAGCGCTGTCTCCGAAAGGATCGCCGTCGCAGTCAGCACCGTGACGGCGACGGTGATGGTGCCCATGGCGTTGGGGATGAGGTGGCGCACGATGATGCCGAAGTGGCTGACACCCAGGCCGCGCGCTGCGAGCACGTACTCCGAGGTCGCGAGCGACATGACGGTCGCCCGCACGATGCGCGCGACGACGGGCCACGCGAGGAAGGCGAGCACGGCCGCGATGGTCACCCAGCTTGTCTCGCTGCCTGTCGACAGGTAGGCGAGCACGGCGGCGACCGCGATCGATGGGAACACGAGGATGACGTCGATGACCCGCATGATCGCGCCGTCGGTGAACCCACGGAAGTAGCCGGCGATCGCACCGATGATCGAGCCGACCACCGTCGCCGAGATCGCGACGACCAGTGCGATCAGCACCGAGCGCTGCGTCCCTCGCATGATCTGCGACATGGTGTCGAAGCCGGTGCTGTCGGTGCCGAAGGGGTGGGCGAGCGAGGGCGCCTGCGAGATGTCGTCGGTGTAGACGTCGTAGCGGTAGGGCCACACGAGCGGCCCGACGAAGGCGAACAGCAGCACGAGCACGAACACCGCGAGCGCGATGACGCTCGTGGGGTTCCGCAGGAACCGGCGGAGCGCGGGGAACCGGCGCTGACTCGATGGCCGAGGACCGACGACGGCGTCGCGCGCGGTGGGGGAAGCGGGGATCATGCGACTCCTCAGGCGGTGCGGATGCGGGGGTCGAGCACGCCGTAGAGCAGATCGGCGAGCAGGTTGAGCAGGATCGTCGCGGTCGCGAACACCAGCAGCCATGCCATGACGACGTTGACGTCGAGGTTGCGGATGCCGTTGAGCAGCAGGTCGCCCATGCCCCGCCACTGGAAGATGCTCTCGGTCACGATCGCGCCGCCGACGAGCGCGCTGAAGTCGAGGGCGATGACGGTCACGAACGGCATGAGCGCGTTGCGCAGGCCGTGCCGCACCACTGCCCGGCCCTTCGTGAGGCCCTTCGCCCGAGCGAGGCGCATGTAGTCGGCGCTGAGCACCTCGATCATCGACGAGCGCACGTAGCGACTCCAGGAGGCGAACTGGTTGATGACGAGCACGACGGTCGGAAGGGCGATGAAGCCAGCGAGCTGCAGCCCCGTGGCCCCGGTGGAGGCGCCGTCTCCCACGGTGTAGAAGATGGTGGCGCCCGCTGCCGTGTTGACCTCGATGGCGGCGTACTTCAGCAGCACCCCGATCCAGAAGACCGGGATCGCGAGGGCGACGAACACGATGACGCTGAGCGTGACGTCGAGCGGGCCGCTCTGGCGCATCGCGCTGATGACGCCCACGACGATCGCGATCACGGCGGCGACGAGCACGGCGATGATGATGAGTCGGAAGCTCACGACCATCCGTGCACCGAGCTCGGCACCGATGTCCACGTTCTGCACGGACCCGCCGAACTCACCGCGGAAGATGCCGGTGATCCAGGTCCAGTACCGCATGAGCACCGGCTCGTCGAGACCGAGCTCACGCTCGAGCCGATCCAGCGCCTCTTGTGGCGGGGGCGGATCCATCGAGCGGAACCGCGACATCGGGTCGCCTGACAGCGCCACCATCATGAACATCGCGAACGACGCGATGATGATCATCGGCACCGCGATCGCGATGCGCTTGAGCGCGTACCTCAGCATGGCCCTCCTCCTCCGTCTGCTTGCGCGTGCCCGGTGCGGAGATCACTCCCCGCACCGGGCCGCAGTGCCGCGCACCGCATCACGCGGCGATCACTGCCCGGTGAATCCCCACTCGTGGAGGTTGTAGAGCGGACCGCTGAGGGTCGGGTTGTCGCGAACGTTGCCGAGGTTGCTCGGATAGGCGATCAACGTCGACTTCTGGTACATCGGCAGCAGCAGGAGATCGTGCACGAACAGCTCGTCGGCCTGGCCGATGAGCTCGATGGCCTCCTCCTGCGACGTCGCCGCGAGCGCGCCGTCCACGAGCGCGTCGACCTCCGGGTTGGAGTAGTGCGGGTTGTCGCCCGTTCCCGTGGTGTAGCGGTCATGGGCGTTCGACGCGAGGAACGGCGAGCCTGTGTAGCCGACGAGCACGATGTCGTGGCCGTAGGGCTCGATGCTCGACATGGTGTCGCCGAGCGAGTCCGTCGTCTCGAGCGCCAGCGTGATGCCCAGCGGTGCCACGGCTGCCTCGATGACCTGCATCGCGGACTCCCGCACGGCGTTGCCGACCGAGTACACCGCACGCAGGGCGGGGACCTGCTCGCCCTCGGGAGTCACGAGCCTGCCGTCGACGACCGTGTAGCCCGCCTCCTCCAGGATCGCGGCCGCCGCCTCCGTGTCGCCGAGGCCGTAGTTGAGCGGATCGGTGTGGTTCTCGTATCCGGTCTGCTGCTGCATGATCATCGCGCTGCCGAGCGGCGTCACCGATTCGTCGAACTGGCCCACCGTGCGGTCGATGATGCTCTGCTTGTCGATCGCGGTCGCGATCGCCTGCCGCAGCGGCAGATCCGACAGGAACGAGTTCGAGTGGTTGAAGACGAGCGCCTCCATCACGAGCGACTGGTTCATCTGGTAGCTCACCCCCTGCTGCGCCATGCTCTGCACCTGCTGGAGCAGATCGACCTGCGGCTGCGGGTACATCACGTCGATCTCGCCGTTCTGCATCGCGATCGGCGTCTGCTGCGTGTCGGTGATCATCGAGATCGTGACGCGCTCGAGATTCGGTGCCTCGCCGTACCATTCGGAGTTCGGCTCGAGCACGATCTGGATCCCCGGCTGGAAGTCCGTGATGATGTACGGGCCGCCCGAGAACACAGGCACGGTGTTGACGAAGTAGTCGCTGAACGACTCGTACAAGCCGCCGTTCGCCTCGGCCAGATGCGCGGGCAGCAGCCGATTGAATTCGCGCTGCCACTCCGAGAAGTTGCCCGCGTGGGTGGCGGTCACCGTGCGGCCGTCCTCCGACTGCTCGATCGACTCGACCTGATCCAGGCCGTCGCTCCGACCCGCCGCGCAGTCGGGGCAGTCGCGTCCGTTGAGCATCTGCCACTGCAGGATGAAGTCATCGCCCGTGATCGGCACGCCGTCCGACCACACCGCATCCTCGTTGATGACGTACTCCACCACCGTCGGATCCTGGCTGACGACCTCTGCGCTCGCGAGGAGGTCGTCGTTCATCTCGAGCGTCGACCCGTCGGGCTGGATCACGAACGCGCTCGGGTACAGCGCGCCCGTCACCCACACCGCTTCCGAGATGTCGCCGGCGGCCGAGAGGGTGTTCCAGTTCTGGATCGTCTTCTCGATCGCCATCGTGATCTCGCCGCCCGGCTCGACCTCGGCGGTGTTGACCGTGTTGAGGTCACCCGTGACCTGGCCTGCGGCCGGGGCGTCGCCGCCGGCCTGACCACCGGCATCGCCTCCAGGCGCGCAGGCGGTGAGCAGCAGCGCTGCGGCAGCGGCCACCGCGATTCCCGTGGTTCTCAGCTTCATGATGTGCTCGCTTTCGTGGGGTGGTGCGTCAGGCAGCGAAGGGGTTGTGGTGGAAGACGTGGGGGCCGAGGTCTGCGATCGACGAGCAGCCCAGATGCCCGAGCGTCATCCAGAGCTCCTGCTTGAGGATCTCGATCACGCGCAGCACGCCCTCCTCGCCGTCCGCAGCGAGGCCGAGCGCCGTCAGCCTGCCGATGGCGACGGCGTCGGCGCCCAGTGCGACGGCCGCAGCGATGTCGCTGCCGCGACGGATGCCGGAGTCGAGCACGATGGGCAGCTCGGGCACCGCCTTGCGGATCTCGGGGAGCACCTCGATGGTCGACGGCGTGCGGTCGATCGTGCGACCGCCGTAGTTCGAGACGTAGAGGCCGACGGCACCCGCGTCGCGCGCGGCGATGGCGTCGGCGGCGCTGTGGATGCCCTTGATGATCACGGGCAGCGGCGCCTTCTCGATGATCCGCGCCGCGTCGGCCCACGTGTAGCGCGGCTTCGTGAACGCGATCAGCTCCTGGAGTCCGGCAGGGTCGGAGCCGTTCTCGCCGAAGTTGATGTTGTCACCGGTGGTGCGTGACGAGAAGCGGTTCTCGATCAGTCGCTCGCGCCACTGCCGGATGGGCGAGTAGGTCGCGATGATGTGGGTGTAGCCGGCGTCCTTCGCCCGCTGCATCATCGCCAGCACGAGCTCGTCGTCTCCGACGAGGGTCATCTGGTAGAAGTGCGCGGCGTTCGACGCCGCCGCGACGTCCTCGAGACGGTAGGAAGCGGCGACGGGCACCATCTGCTGGATGCCCGCGCGCTCGGCCGCGCGGCCGATGCCCGGGTGCCCGTCGGAGTGGAACGTCGCCTCTTGGCCGAACGGCGCCGTGAACAGCGGCATCGACAGGTCGTAGCCGAACACGCTCGTCGAGGTGTCGGGGTTGCTGACGCCGGCGAAGAGCGGCACCTCCCACAGCAGCTCGTCGAACTTCGACTGGTTGCGAGCGACGGAGGTCTCGGAGCCCGTGCCCGTCCAGAGGTAGTCCCAGGCGGAGTCGGAGAGGTGGTGTCGAGCCGCCTTCGTGATGCCCGTGATGGTCGTGAAGCGCTCGCTCGAGCCGAAGCGGTCGTCGAAGATCGCGCGGGTGGTCGCTGTCTCAGTCATGATCCTGTCCTGTCCTGGTCTGCCGCGCTCAGGCAGCGGTCTGTGCGCTTGCGCGGAAGGTCTCGGTGACGGCCGCGACGTCGCGAACCCGGCCGATCTGCGGGAACACCTCGCGAACGGCGAACTCGTGCTGCTCGGTCGTCTGCGACGCCATCGCGTCCTCGACGAACACCAGCTCGTAGCCGTGGTCGTACGCCGAGCGTGCGGTGCCCTCCACGCCGAAGCTCGTCGAGATGCCGCACATCACGACGGTCTCGATCCCGTGCCTGCGCAGCTGCAGATCCAGGTCGGAGCCGTAGAACGCGTTCCACGAGCGCTTGATGACGACGGGCTCGGTGGGCAGCGGCTGCATCTCGTCGACGAGCTGGTCCCAGCCGTCCCACCGGTGAGGCGCGCGCCGCTCGACGTCCACGCGCTTGACCAGCGTCAGGGAGTCTGACTCGTCGGGGAGGAAGCTCGTGCGCACGTAGACCACGAGCGCACCGCCCTCGCGAGCGGCGTCGACGAGGCTTGCGACGCGGGTGATCACCGTGTCGGCGTCATGCGGTGCTGCGGCATGGCGCCGCACGGCGCCCTGCATGTCGATGATGACGAGCGCGGACTTGTCTGTCTCGAAGAGGGTCATGGTTTCCTTCTCGATCGATGCGGATGGGGTGCAGGGGGCTCGATGAGCGAGCGGCTCAGGATCCGGTGAGGCGGCGCACGAGTCGCACGAGCGTGTCGGGAGCGCCGATGCTCGAGGCCTTCGTGATGATCGCGAGGTTGGCGAAGGGCCCGCCCGTCAGGCGCACGACGGGACAGAGCGGCTCGAGCTCGTTGCCGGGCTTCAACGCAACGGCGTCGAGCGCACGGATCGTCCTGCCCGAGCTCACACCGCCGCTCACGACCACCCCGAGCGCCGGGTGATCGCCGCGGGTGCTGACGTCGAGCAGCCGTCGCACGGCCGCGGCGATGTCGTCGGCCGCGAGCAACGGGTCGTCGCCGGTGCGCTCCGGCGCTTGGATGACCACGACGCGGTGCTGGGCCACCGTCTCCAGCAGCATCGCATCCGTCTCTCGCAGCAGCGCTGCTGTGGTGGTCACGCGAGCCGCGGGACCGTAGACATCGGCGACGCGGGCGAGCTGCTGCCGGTCGAGCGTCGCGGCACCCGTGGCGGCGACGACGACGAAGCCGTCAGCGTCGAGCGCCGGGTGGCAGCGCAGCCAGCCGCCGCTGGAGACCGCGACCACCTCGTGCTGCGCCTCGATCCGATGCACGACGCCGGCAGCGGCCTCGAGGTGTCCCTCGTTCGCTGCATCGAAGATGAGCGTGCGGTGGCCAGCCGCGATCGCGCGCTCGACCTCAAGCGCCGCCGACTCGCTGCCGAGTGTGAGCGCATCGACCGAGACCACGAACGGCTCGCCCTCGAGCTCGAGCCGCTCGGCCACCGGGATCACCTCGACACCCTGACCGTGGCGATGCACGCGCTGCTCGCCCTCGACGCAGATGCGCCCGGCGGTCGGGTAGCCGGTGATGACCGCCACGATGGGATCGCGGGCGCCGGCGCCCCGCAGCACTCCGCGGTGAACATCCGCGGGTGTACCGCGGAAGGCCGAGTCGACGCGCTGCTCGACGCGCAAGCAGCCGCGGACGCGCAGCCACCGGGTCCACTGCTCCGCCAGATCCGTGGCGTCCTCCAATCGATCCTGCGCCTGCAGGTCGACGACGATGGCATGCAGCCCGGGCATCGGCACGGTTGACGGATCGTCGACGACCTCGACGCGCAGACCCCGCTGCTGCAGTCGTCCTGCGACGCTCACGGCTGCCTGGAGATCCTCGGTGATGACCCCGAGCGCGACGGAGGCTGTGCCGGCCTCGGGCCGAGCACGGGATGACGAGCTTCCGAGCATCGCCGCCTCCTCGCGTCACCTGCTGCGCACCGTCGAATCGATGCGTCGTGGTCACGCTAAGCAGACCGAGCGAGGCAGTCACGCGACATCTGTAGCGACGTCACCGCACACCGCGCGAAGCCGGGCGGGCGTTATCTGATTGCAACGTGCCCGACTTCGAATGATGCGTAGTGTGGCGGGAACCTGTCTGTGTCGACAGGGTCCAGCGAGAGCGGAGGTGCTGCCATGGGGGCGCTCCGACTCGAGGCCGCGCACCGCAAGCTGCTGCACGAGCTCGCCGAGGCGATCGGCACCTCGCTCGAGGTCCCGGTGGAGATCACGGACGCGCGGCTGCGCTCGCTCGCACGCAGCGAGCTCGTGCCCGTCGATGGCCACGCGCGGAGCCTGCGACCCGACCTCTCGCCTCGCGTGCGGATTCCTTCTGGACACCGTGGACCCATCCACGTGCCTCCGGTCGAAGCGATCGGCTTGCAGGGCTTCTGGGTGGTGCCGATCTTCGGCGTCGACCGCCTGCGCGTGCTGCTCTGGATCCTCGACGGCGACGCCGATCGCAGCGCGGTGGAGTTCGCGGCCACTGCGGCCCACGCGACCGTGCACGGGCTCGATGCCGCGCACGCGTTCGAAGCCGCCTCGCGCGAGTCGGGACTCGGCGCTGCGCCCTTCGACGATCGCATCGGCGAGGTCGAGCGCGCGGTCACCGTCGCCGCGGGCGAGGGCGACTTCCACTACGACTCGGTGAGCATCGCCCTCGCCGTGCTCGTCGAGCCAGCCAGCGCGCACTTCGCGACCGCCCACGACTTGGCCGCGACGCTGTGGCGCACGGCGCAGCGCGGGTCGAAGGTGCTGCCGGCGCGCCGTGTGCTCGCGGCGCAGCACGAGAACGAGGCGGTCGTGCTGCTCGCGCCGTTCCCGCAGGACTCGCCCGCCGAAGCGCTCGAGCGGGCCATCGCGATCGTGCAGGATCTGCTCTATCGCAGTCAGGATGCGGGGCTCTACGGCCGGTGGACGATCGGCACGAGCGCGGTCGTGCGGCATCCCGAGGGGCCCGCGCGAGCGATCTGGCAGGCGCGCAACGCGGCTCGAACTGGCTTGCGGATCGGGATGAGCGGGCAGATCGTGGAGTGGCAGCGCGCCGAGCAGTACCACGGGCTGGCGCAGCTGCCGCAGCGGTTCATCGACGATCACTACCTGACCGCAGAGCTGCTGGCCTTCTTCGAGGACCCCGAGAACGACGACCTCACGGCCACGCTCGAGAGCTTCCTGGAGCACGCCGGCAATGTGCAGGCCGTCGCGGCAGAGCGCTTCGTGCACCGCACGAACGTCTACCACCGCCTGCGTCGCATCGAGTCGGCCCTCGGGGTCGATCTCGGCCGCGGGCACGACCGCCTCGCCCTGCACATGGCGCTCATCGCCTGGCGGATGCGGACGCGCCAGTCGGGCGCGCATGATCTCGCCTCGCAATCGCTGCAGCCCGTGTCGCCGCCCTCATGATCGAGCGAGCGGCAGGGTGCGACGAGGCTGTTCGAACGCTGGCCTGACCTACCCGAAGTACTCCCGCGTCGCCGCCAGCACGCTCGTCAGGTGCCTGCGCATCGCGTCGGCCGCGGCATCCGCGTCGTGCGCCGCGATCGCGTCGATGATCGCCAGGTGCTCCGGCAGCGAGACCGTCGGGCGGTCGTGGTGCATGGCGAGGCGGATGCGGTAGCGCACGTTCTGCGCCCGCAGCTGCCCGATGATGCGGGGCGCGACACGCATCTGGCTGAGCTCGAAGACCGTCTCGTGCAGCGCCTGGTTGCCCTGCGAGTAGGCCTCGGCATCGCCCTCGGCGACCGCCGCGCGCATCCGCTCGCCGACCGCGACCAGCCGCGCGACCCCGGCCTCGTCGGCGCGCTCGGCCGCCCGTGCGGCGCAGATCGACTCGAGCGCAGCGCGCAGCTCGACGATCTCGAGCGCCTCCTCGAGGTCGACCGCCCGCACCCGAGCGCCGCGGTGCTGGATGCGCTCGACGAGCCCCTCGCTCGCGAGGTTCACGAGCGCCAGCCGCACGGCGCCGCGACTCGCGGCGTACATCTCCATGAGGTCTGCCTCGACGAGGCGCTGGTTGGGCGCCAGCTCGCCGGCGGTGATCGCGCGCCGCAGGGCATCCGTCACCTGCGCGGTGTCGCGCCCCGACTCGACTGTCGACACTGGCTACCTCCGCTCGGGTGTTCGACAACTGTAAAGGGCCGCTGCTCGCAGAGCCTGCGACGGCGCCGGACCGCTCGACCCGGCGCCGTCGCGAGCCTCACTCGGCCGCGCCCTCCCAGACGATGTCGGCGAAGGCGGGCGCCTCGGCGACCAGGCCAGACTCCACGTGGAAGGCCAGCGCCGTGTCATAGCTCGACTGCGAGATCGCCGACGAGGATGCCATCTCCTGCGGCATGATCTCGACCAGCGCCTCGACCACGGCCGGGTCGGTGTCACCCAGGTATGCGGCGAGCAGCTCGGCCGCGCCCTCCGGGTCGTCGGCGATGAAGGCCAGCGCCGAATCGATCGCGGCGTTGAAGCTCTCGACGAGCTCTGGCCGGTTCTCGAGCACCTCGGTGTTGCTGAAGGTGACGCCGTGCAACTGGCCTGCCATCTCGGGCACGTCGCCGCGCTGCGGAGAGATGTAGATCTCGCCCGCGCCCTGCTGCTCGGCCAGCTGGCCGACCGGCTGGAAGAACGCCAGCGCATCGACCTGGCCGCTCGAGAGTGCCCCCAGCGCCGCCGGCACCTCGGCGCCGAGGTTGACGAGCGTCGCGTCGGTCGCCGAGTCGAGCCCCTGGCTGCCGAACAGGTAGGTGACGAGCGCCTCGGTGCCCGAGCCCGGGCCGGTGATGCCGATGTTCTGCCCCTCGAGCGCGGCGATGCGCTCTTCGATGGGCGCGTCGACGGGCGGGCCCTCGAACGAGTCGCCCACGATGATGTCGACGTAGTACTCGGTGACGAGTGCCCCAGTGATGCGCGCGGTGTCGACGCTCTCATGCAGGTTCAGCGCATCGGTGACCACACCCGCCGCGATGTCGATCGAGCCCGAGGTGAGCGCGGCCGCGAGCTTCGCGCCCGTGCCGAGGCGCGGGCGCTCGCCGAGCTCGACATCCTCGTCTTCGAAGTAGCCGTTCTCCTCGGCAACGTAGAGCGGGAAGAACGCGATCGAGTTGCTGATCTGGCCGACGTTCAACACGCGCGACTCG
Organism: Agrococcus sp. ARC_14; assembly: GCF_022436485.1. Taxonomy (NCBI): domain Bacteria; kingdom Bacillati; phylum Actinomycetota; class Actinomycetes; order Micrococcales; family Microbacteriaceae; genus Agrococcus; species Agrococcus sp. ARC_14. The sequence continues at coordinate 764 of NZ_JAKUDO010000002.1, read as the reverse complement.
CTGTCGGGCGTGCCGCCCGAGCATGCGCTGGCGGCGAGCACGACGCCCGCGGCCGCGACGAGCGCCGTTGCTCGTCGAAGGGTGATGGTGGTGGTCATGACTGCTCCTGAGTTGGTTGTGTTGCGTGCGTTTGCGGTGTTGCGTGCGTGATTGTTGTGTGTCGGATGCGTCGGGTCACGCGTCGAGCGGCTTCCACCGGTTCGCGCGCGCGGCCAGCAGGCCGACGAGGCCGTTGAGCACCATCGCCAGCACCGTCAGCACGGCGACAGCTGCGAAGACGCCCGCAGTGTTGAACTGCGCCGCCGAGTCATTGATGAGGTAGCCGAGGCCGCGGTTCGAGGCCACGAGCTCGCCGATCACCGCGCCGATGAGGGCGTAGGGGATCGAGACCTTGAGGCCCGTGAGCAGCCCCGACATCGATGCCGGCAGCACCACCTTGAGCGCGATGTCGCGGCGGGTGCCGCCCATCAGCCGCACGGCGTCGATCAGCCCGCGGTCCACATCCCGCACCCCAGCTGCGGTGTTGAGGAAGACGAGGAAGAACACGCTCACCGCGGCCAGGATGATCTTCATGTCGATGCCGATGCCGAACCAGACGATGAACAGCGGCGCGAGCGCCACCTTCGGAATCGAGTAGAGGGGGCTGCTGCACGAGTAGGTGACAGTTTCGGTTAGGCCGCAAGGGCCAGGTTCTTGGTCATGATGGTCTCGTACTCGACGGGCGTCAAACGGCCAAGGCGTGGCTGCCGGCGGCGTCGGTGGTA